>JANLPY010000511.1:0-4829 GCA_031367505.1 Hyphomicrobiaceae bacterium
ACTGGCGTTGCGAGAAATCCGCGACAGCAAGCACCGGCTCGAGACCGAACTGGGGGTGGAAGTGCCGCTGTTCGCCTATCCGAATGGCAGGCCCGGAACTGACTACACGGCGGCGCACGCGGGCATGGTTCGCGCATGCGGTTTCCGCGGCGCCATGTCCACCGCACCCGGCGCCGCCAGTCAGGCAAGCGACGTGTTTCAGATGCCCCGGTTTTTGCCCTGGGACCGGACGGGTCTGCGCTTCGCGGTGCGCATGCTGCTGAACCTGCGCACGCGCGTCGACAGTGCGCGCTGACGCGGCAGGGCCATGTCGATAAAGGTTCGCGAGGGTGTGGATCGACAGTCGTCCGTACGACTCCGTGTGGGGCATCGGGTGCTCGGCGTGAGCGTGCTGCTCTTTGGCCAGGCTGCGTTGCCGATCCCGCCTGGATTTCAGCTCGGCGACGACGTCAGTGGGCCGACGTGTGCCAACTACCTGAGCATGGGTAACTATGCCTGGAGGCACGCGGGCGGCGACTGGCTGGACGCGCAGGGCACGTATCAAGGCACTTTGCCATTTGATCGGCGAAGGCTTGCGCCGAACGCCGGGCGGCAGGTCGTCGACCTCGATGTGAGCACCGTGGTGCAGCGCTGGCTGCGGGGCCAGCCGCGAAACTCCGGAATTCTGTTGCGAGCGATGTCCACGGCTGACAACGGCGTCGTGGTATTTCACAGCCGCGAGTCGGCGGACAACGGCGCGCGTCCCAGCCTCACGATCACCTGGTCCGATGGATCGCGCAGCCGGCTGGCGCCTTCGGCCGACACCTTTCTCGACTGCACGTCGCTTTCCAGCCTGGGCGGGCGGCCGGACCTTCAGGTGGGCGGGGGACGCAACGCGTTGATAGTGTTCGCCATCCCACTGTCGCGGCTGGAAGTCCGCAGTGCAAGCTTGTACCTTACGACCGATACCCGCTATGGCCCACCCACCGAGATCGGCGTGTTCGTTGCGACCCCGCCGTACGCCCTTGAGGCTGTGCAGGAAACCGGGCTGGCCGAGCAGTACCCACTCGACCGTGACATCGCACGAGACCCGGCCGTTCTCTTCGCGAGCGGATTCGACGGCCTGTGGTGGTCAAAGGGATGGACATCGAACTCCTTTCGAAGCGATGCGAAGGCTGTTGACGAGGATGTGCCGAACGCCTTCGAGCCACTGATCGATCGCGCCCTCAAGGTCACGATCCGCCGCGGCCACCACCTCGGCCTGGACCTGAGCTACCGGTTCGCCGCCGAAGGTCACGAAGAACCCGAGGATATCTACGTCCGCTACTACATGCGCTTCGGCGACAACTGGAACCCCAGCGCCGACGGTGGCAAGTTGCCCGGCCTGGCCGGCCGGTATGGCAAGGCAGGCTGGGGCATGCGCCAGTCAGACGGCTACAACGGATGGTCGATGCGCTCCGAGTTTGCGGCCAGGCCGGCGGGCGACAAGTCGACCCGAGCCATGACGGCGGTAGGCTCGTATGCCTACCACGCAGAAATCGCGGACAGCTCTGGGGACTACTTCGACTGGAGCGACGGCCCCTCAGCGCTGCTCGAGAACAACCGCTGGTATGCCGTCGAGCAGCATGTGAAGCTCAACACTCCCGGCAAGAGGGACGGCGTATTTACCGCCTGGATCGATGGCCACAAGGTGATCGACAGGCGTTCGATCGTCTATCGTCGTACGCTCCGACTTAAGATCGAAGAGGTCTGGTTCAACGTCTACCATGGTGGCACCACGCCTGCCGCGCAGGACATGGCGCTGTACTTCGACAACGTCGTCGTGGCCCGCCGATACATCGGGCCGCTTCGCAGATGACAACACCGATCACATGCGCTGGCGAGTCTCCGTGCCAAAAGCCAAGCTCCAACTTGGATCGGCGCGGACAATCAACCCCCGGTCTCAAACGGCTGGGTGGACTTCTGATCAACTCATTCCGACGCTCAACTTGATGCCAGCGTGCCCACTTGCGATGGAAGCGAGGCTGCTTGTATGGCCCCATGTTGACCGCCATGTTCTGGCACGCGCGCATGTGACGGCCGAGCGCTTCAGCAAAGCGATGCGTGTCAGGTTGGGGGCGATAGGCCAGACGTCACGAATTCGTCGTCTCCTTCGCATTGGCAGCGCGCACCTGGGGCGGTCTTGATGGACATGCACGGCGAAACCCCCGGCTTCCGTCATTCGCTGAGCGTCACATGCGAGACGCATCGCAGGAACGCAGTGTCGGTGGAGCCTGCATTTGACATGAGTCTACCGAGCGATCATGCCGGGTTCATCGATACCGTCTGGCTGCGCGCCTGGGCCGAAGCTTTCATTCCCGGACGTGGCTGGCGCGGCCCGTTGAAGATAGTGAAGGCGCGCGCATCGGCGGGCGAGCTGCTCGGTATGGCCGGATTCGCACGGCAAAGCTTCGGCGGCTTGAAGCTGGCTGCTTTAGCCGGCTACTACTGGCCTTGGCGTGGCATCGCAATGGGTGGCGGAGTGGCCGTTGATGAGATCGCCGATGCGCTGTCGGCTCAGATGACGCGTGTCGCGCCCGCCATTGCCGTGCGCATGGGGCCACTGTCCAGCCAGGACTGTGACACGGCGGCATTCGTTGCGGCATTGCAAGGGCGCGGCTGGCGCGGCTTACGACGTGACACGGGCGACACCTTCCAGGTTCGAGTGCCGGCGACGGTGGGGGAATTGAACGCGGGGGTCAGCCCTTCGCTGCTCAAGAACCTGGTCTATCTGCGTCGGCGCCTCGGTAAGCACGGGCCGGTGCGAGCCGTACGGCACGTACTGCAGGGCGAAGGTGCGGCGCCATTGCTGGCTCGACTGGCGAGCATAGAAGGGGCTTCGTGGCTCGCCGGTGAGAGCGGCGAACCCAAGTTCAGCGGAGTTGCGAACGCTGCATTCTGGTTGTCCATCGCGCGCGCACCCGGCCGAACATCGCAGGCAGTGATGTGGGTGCTGTCCTGCGACGATCAGGATCTCGCCTTTTCAGCCCATCTCGAGACTGATTCCACGATATGGATCATTGCTAATAGCTTCGATCAAGCCTGGAAGGCGCATAGCCCGGGCTCGCTGCTCACGTTGGATGCGCTCCACGACGCAGTCGCACGCGGCAAGCGTCTGGTTGATTGGGGTCAGGGAGACTCCGGCTACAAGAGCCGATGGGGGGCGACACCGAGCGCAAAACTATTCGATGCGATCCTGTTCCGACCGGGGCCGGTGGGCGCCGCGTTGCACTGGGCCGCACGCCGGATACTGCGCGATTGGACGGATCTCTGAAATGGCGCATTCGTCCATTTCGGAACGTCTGGCACTTCTGCGTGGGCGCGGCGGCGCTCGCGCCTCGGCCTACTGGCTGCTCAGGGCCGTTACGCGCCTCGATGTCTATGTGCTGTACTCGACCAACCTTCAGAACCGGCGTCCTGCGTCTGCGTTGCCCGAGGGCCATAGGCTGCTGAAGCTCGCGTCACTCAGTGACCTACGCGACTGCTCGCCGTTGCTGATCGACACGCTCGATGCTCAGAGCGGTTGCGGTGTAGTAAGTGCTTTGCGAAATGGCGGACGCATCTACGCCTTGTTGCATGAGGATGAACTGCTGTCGCAACTGAAGATCGATATTGGTCGCATCACCGTCGATACACCATGCGACCTTACTTTCGATGTCGGCGCGCGCCATACCATCCTCAGTTTTCTGTTCACTCCTTCATCTGGTCGCCGTGGTGGCTGGGCGCGAAGGTTGATCGAGTCGGTTTGTGCGAGCCTGGCCGAGGAAGGATTTGCACAGTGCACTTGCCATGTTCAGGCCACCAACGTGCGCTCGCGTAACACCTTCGCAAGCTCGGGTTGGTTTCCCGCAGGCTGGCTGTTAGCCAGTGCGGGCGGACGATTCCTTGGAATCGTCAGACGCAATCAAGTCGAGTTGAAGGTCGACGCGCGGGGCTCGGTTTCGAGTTGAGTGTTGCAGCCGCTGGCGGTATGGGCCGGCGCATGAGATCAATTTGCACCCGCCGCACGACGTGCCAGGCCGCGCTACCCGAAACGTAAACGGCGTTTGATCCAGTGCTTGATGCCGTGTCGTTGCAGCGAGTCGCCCAGCCATTTGGAGAACTGCCCCATTCGCCGGTGGCTGCGCACCAGAAGGACATTGCGCAGGGTGCGCCGGACGAACATCACGTTCGCGCATTGCATCTCATGGGTGGCGAACAAGCGCTTGTGGTCCGACTGCCCCTCCGTAAAGTCAAAGTATCTGAATAGAGATTCCTCGAACATCTGCCGGACGGCGAACCACTGCAACACTGTGCCGACGGAGAGCGTCATGTACTCCGGGTCGTACCCCAGGTAGGCATAGATCAGCGCGCCGTCATGCACCGGGCAGTAGAGGTAGGACACCGGACGGTCCCCGTCGAACAGCACGTAGGCCCGTACCCGGCCCTCGGCCGCGAGGTGCTCCATTTCGCGAACGAACTCCTCCGAATCGGGAATGCCGGCGTCCAGCAGCTTTTCCTGGTAGGTCTTCTTAGAGACACTTCGGGCATGTCGGAAAAAGTCCCGCATCTCTGCAGGAGCCCCGTAGGTCTTCCAGTCGATCCGCCCGCCGCAGTGTTCAGAGTACTTGCGGATCTTTCGGTTGATCGTTGCCCGAGTCTTCGAGGAGAACTTGCTTTGGTAGTCGTCAAATGAGGTGCGAAGATCGATGTAGCAGTGCCGGTACTGCAGGGGCACGTAACGCAGGAATCCGTCTGTCGCGAGAAGCGCCGGGAGCTCGCCAGTCACGGGAAGTGCGCGAATCATAAATCCTTGGGAGGTCTGATTGAGC
>JANLPY010000541.1:0-1758 GCA_031367505.1 Hyphomicrobiaceae bacterium
GATGGGCGCCCGCAGCGCGGGGAAGCTCAATCCCGCTTCGTTCCAATCGCGAACGGACGATCCTCGAAATCGACGCGGGGCACTTGAACGGGCGCGCTGGAGGCGCGTACGACAAGAACACTCGCGGACTGCCGACCTTCGTAAGCATCCGGCGTGAACCGCAGGCCGGTTCGCGCGAGCGTCTGCGGGGCGGTCAGGCCGCGATGGTGGCGGTGGCGGGCGGGGGTTGAGCCGCTGCGTCGCGTGCGGCTTTCCAGTTCCATGGCAGCAGCTCGTCGATCTTTTTGGCTGGATGGTCCGGCAGTTTTTCCAGCACGTGGGCGAGCCAGGCCTGCGGATCGATGTCGTTCAATTTGCAGGTTTCGATCAGCGTGTAGATTGCTGCGGCGCGTCGGCCACCCTCGTTGGAAGAGGGTTCATAATGCCGGGATTCCGACCGTTGAGGTCAGGATTGAGTACCCCTTTCACCCTTTGACCGGCCAGAGTTTTCTGCTTGCGGGCGAGCACGAGCATTGCGGTGCGCCGCATATGCTGGTCCGCGGGAGCGATGGGGCAACCCACCTGTTGCCAGCCTGGATGACGACACCTGAAGCGGGTGCGACGAAAATTGTAGCGGTCCCGAGGCTTCCATTGAGCCGATTGCTGGAACTGCGTTCGGCTCTGGACAGAATCATGGTGAATTTATCTTCCGGGGAAATTGCCCCTGCAGGAGGATTTGACCATGAAGGAACAGAGGCCATTGCAATCGGACTTGTTTGCCACCCCACAGCCCCTGACCCAATTGCCGGCGCTTCAGCGGGCCAAAGCCCTGGCCCTGCTCGAAGACCTGCTGACGCAAGCAAACGGCGCCACCGTCGAACAGGAAAAAGCGTTCCAGCAGCAGGAGGTCAACCATGACGAAGATCCTGACTGAGCACCTGGCGCGAAGCGCGTTCGTCTATGTCCGGCAATCGACTGCCTACCAGGTCACCAACAATACCGAGAGCGGCAGGCGTCAATACGGTCTGGTCGAGCGGGCCAAGCTACTGGGCTGGAACGATGTGCAGGTCATTGATGATGATCTGGGCCGATCCGGTGGTGGCGGCATTGCACGCCCGGGCTTTGAAAAGCTGCTTGCTGCGATCTGCGAACGCCGGGTCGGTGCCGTGATGTCGATCGAAGCATCGCGACTGGCGCGCAACGGGCGTGACTGGCATACACTCCTCGAGTTCTGTGGTGTCGTTGGCACTTTGATCATCGACGAGGACGGCATCCATGATCCTCGCATCCTTGCTTGCCGCAGAGAATGCCCAATGATCGACTGCTTTTGGGAATGAAGGGAACGATGAGCGAGATGGAGACTTCCGCCTTTCGCCAGCGCTCGATGGAGGCCAAACAACAGAAGGCAAAACGCGGCGAACTTTTTGGGACAGTCGCGGTAGGCTATGTGAAGACGGACGATGACCGGATCGAAAAAGCTGCGGATCGCCGTGAACGAGAGGCGATTGATCTTGTGTTTGCCAAATTTGCCGAGCTGCAGACTGTTCGCCAGGTACTTGTCTGGGTGCGGCAGGAGCAGATCCTGTTACCGGCGATTATCCAGGGACGTGCTGACAGGACACTCGAATGGAAACTGCCAGTATACCATACACTGCATCACGTGCTGACAAACCCGGTCTATGCGGGGGCTTACGTTTTTGGACGGCGCAGTGCGCGGGTGACGATTGAAAACGGTCGGAAACATGTGACCCGGAGCTTTCGCCGGAACTCGAACGAGTG
>JANLPY010000580.1:0-14685 GCA_031367505.1 Hyphomicrobiaceae bacterium
GTAGCCCATCTCTATCAATATCGGCGTAGCGCGCCAGCATGGCCCGCAAATTTGGAATGTCATAGCGGTCGTAGGCGCCCGGCAAGCCGGCATTGATGTTGGCGAGCAACTGATCTTTTTCGCTCTGCTGCGCCGCAGCGAACCAATCGCGGGCACGCGCCATCAGCTCCGGTGCATGATCGGCTTCGGCACCTTCGCGGGCGACCATGAAGCAATCGAAGGCACAGTACTTCACCGCATCGAACTTCAGTGCGGTGCTGCCACCGGGTCGTGGATAGGCGAGGTCGGTGCGCGTCCAGTCCAGGATTGGCATGAAGTTGTAGCAGATGACATCGACGCCGCACGCCGCGAGGTTGCGCATCGACTGGCGGTAGTTGTCGAACAGTTCCGTCAGGTCGCCGCTGCCAAGCTTGATCCGTTCGTGTATCGGCAGACTCTCGACCACGCTCCAGCGCAGGCCAAGGCTTCGGTCGGCCTCGATCAACGCCTTGCGGCGCTCGATCTCATCGATGCTCCACACCACGCCATAGGGGATGTGATGCAGCGCCGTGACGATGCCGGTAGCACCCGCCTGCTTGATGTGGGGCAGTTGTACAAGGTCGTCCGGGCCAAACCAGCGCCAAGTCTGTTCCATGATGGAAATCCCTCCTGCGTTCAGCCCGGCCAGCTTCGGCGTCAAAATAGTACTTCAGTACTGGTTCACACAAATAAACTGCGAACCGGTGGCCGGCACAGCATTTTCGCGCCTCTTTGCGCGAAAAACCGCATCAATATCATCTCCTGGCAGATACCCCAGCCAGTACCTCCAGCTGATTTCCTGATGGCCTTCAACCGTGAATAGTGAGCTCGCAACGGACCACCGTTGTGGCTCGGCTCACTTCTTTGCAACCACGCATATTTATGCCGTGCAAAGCCACCGGCCAAAATCGCTAAACTGATGAATTGGAGTATTTTAGATGAAAAGATATCTGATTGAGCGCGAGCTTCCCGGCGTCGGCAGCATGACTGGGCAAGAACTCGCACAAGCAGCTACAAAGTCGAACGGCGCACTCGCCGAACTGAATGGCAAAGTGCAGTGGGTCCATTCGTACGTCACCGACAACAAGACATTTTGCGTCTACCTGGCGCAGAACGAAGCAGCCGTCAAAGAGCATGCGCGATTGAGCGGGTTCCCAGCCAACAAAGTGACCGAGATCTCGGCAATCATCGATCCTATGACGGCAGTCAACCGGCGGTAGCCCCCCTCGCCGCCGGCACCGATCGGGATGCCTCCTGGCTGAAACGCCTCGGGCATCCCGATCGGCAAGCCCGTCTGCGATGCCCAAGACATGAGCCCAAGTTTAATTCCCTCACTCGGAGAAGCACCATGACTACGATGACATCGATTAAAGCTGATCCCGATTTCACCGTTATCAAAACCAAACAGAATGCCGCCTGGTCGTCCGGCGACTACGCCCGGATTGGCTCGACGTTGCAGATCGTTGGCGAAGAACTCGCGGAGACCATGGATCTGTCGCCCGGCTCCAAGGTACTCGACGTCGCCGCCGGCAATGGCAACGCAACACTCGCATTCGCGCGGCGCGCTTGCGACGTTACCTCGACCGACTTCGTCGAGGTGCTATTGGCAAGGGGACAGAGCCGCGCCTTGGCGGAAGGCTTGGACGTTCATTATCAAGTCGCTGACGCCGAGCAGTTGCCTTTCGCCGATGGCAGTTTCGATGCCGTGGTCTCGACGTTTGGCGTGATGTTCACGCCAAACCAGGCTGTGGCTGCGCGCGAACTGCGTCGGGTCTGCCGTCCAGGCGGGCGTATCGGATTAGCCAATTGGACACCGGACGGCTTTATCGGGCAACTGTTCAAGACGCTTGGCGGACACGTGGCGCCTCCGGCCGGTGTGAAATCGCCGGCACTTTGGGGCAATGAAGCCTGGATCGATGAAACGTTTGAAAACAAGTCGCGATCGATCGCGCTCCAGAAGAAAGCGTTCGTATTCCGCTACCACTCGGCCGAACATTTTCTCCAGTTCTTCCGGACCTATTATGGACCCGTCCACAAGGCGTTTCTCAGTCTCGAAGCCGGCGCCCAAGAATTGCTCGCAACCGACATCCACAAGCTGATCGCACGCATGAACACGGCGACCGATGGCTCGATGCGTGTGCCCTCTGACTATCTCGAAATCATCGTAACCAAAGCTTGAGCTCTCTTCGCATGGCGGTCACCACGGCAATCAGATGCCACGATCCCACAGAAAGGCAGGAGCCAGCGTCAAATATTTGAAGAGAAGATCATGAGCAACAAAACCAATACTATCGCACACGTTTCAGCCTTCCTCGTTTACCAATTGAAAAACGCTCTGCGCCTCTTCGTCCGGGCTTTAATGGAGACAAGGCGCCGCGAGGCCGAGCGCAGCATCGCCCATTGGCGAACGGTGCTCGGCGAAACTGATCAAACGACGAACCAACCCGAGCCGGGCAAGCAGCGCGCCGCCACGGTATCGCCGGTCGAAACAAGCCGCATCCAATCAGTGCTTCGTTCCACCTGAGAGACCCTGACCTCAACTGACTTTTAACGAATGGACGGCCGTCGCGGCAGTCCACATGGAGCCAATATGTCTAGATCAATTTCAACGAACCCATCTGACTTTAGAACCGCAGTTCCAGGTCCAAGTCGTCTTGGCCATCGGTTGGCCGTCATCACAACTGCCTTTCGGACCATCATCTCGGCAGTCAATCGGCGTATCGCACGGTTATCGCAGCGGCGTCGCCACCGCAGGCTCGAATTCGATCTGAGCCGCTTTGACGACCGGATGCTCAAGGACATCGGACTCGATCGCTCAGAGATTGAGCGCGTGATACATTTCGGGCGAGAGTTTTAATCGATGCTACGTCTGGAACAGGTTTCCGGCGTAGATTTACTCGACGACCTCATCGGCCGCGATGATCAGCGACTGCTGCATGTCGATGCCCATCGCTTTCGCCGTCCTAAGGTTGATGCCGAATTCGAAAAGGCTGGGCGATTGCACCGGAAGGTTGCCCGGATTTTCTCCCAACAGAATGCGCGCGACATACGTTGCCGCGCGCTTGAATTGATCGGCGGCATTGAAACCGTAGGCCAGCAAAGCGCCATCCCGCACATAGAAACGGAACGGGTATATCGCCGGTATCCGGCTGGCATTGGCGAGTGCAATCAGTGGTGCCCGGTTGACGGTGTTGATCGGACTCGGCGTGACGATCAACCCCGGCGCCGGCTGCGTGGTAATTGCCTGCACCGCCCGCTCGATGTCTTGCCAGTTGCTCGCAAATGCGGGATGCGCATTGATCCCATTCTGGCGGGCGACATCGGCGAGGGCCAGCCAGAGCGAGCGCAAGCCAACAGCCTTTTCGTCAACCAGCATGTTGACATTCTTGAGCCCAGGAACCGCTTGCCGGAGAAGCTGGAGCCACTTGCCCGCGATCTCGGGTTCAAAGGTGCTGAAACCGGTTATGTTGGCGCCGGGGCGCGACATGCTGGACACGTACCCGGCCCCGACTGGATTGCTGACGACCACGAAAACAATTGGAATGCTCATGCCAAGCGACCGGACCGCTTCCATGCCAGGCGTCCCGTTGACGACGACAACCTCCACGCCGCGTTCGATGAAGCCCTTGGCAATCGTGTGGGCAACTTGAACGCTGCCGTTATACCATCCGACTTCGATCGTCGCATTGCGGCCTTCGATCCATCCGGCGGCTTCGAATGATCGGCGGAATTCGCCGATCCGGAGTGCCCCTTCGGGATCATTCTCGCCGATCGCCATCAAGACGCCTATCCGCCGCAACTGGCTGGGCGTGGTCTGCGCGATTGCCCCGCTAGGTTGAGTGACCAACGCCAATGTCGACAACATGAGGTGACGCCGGTCGATCTGGGATTTCATCAGTTGGGGCCTTAGTGACTGTCGCGGAGGTTTTCGTGGCAAGCAACCTCGAACGAACAACATCAATTTTGTATTGAATGCTGATGTCGACAGAATGGATAGATCAAGTCCAAACTACGCCCGCGCGCAAGACGGTGAAGCGATCCTGGTTGAGGACGTAACAAAATGCAGAAAATCGCAGCCCCGTGCGGCCGGATTACCGCTCGACAGCAGCAGCCAACGGCCGGCTCCATCGTCGAGTGGCCGCAACATTGACCAACGAACACCCCAGTTCATCCGCCACCGGTGCCGGAGTGTTCGCCTGGCGCCCGACGCTCAGCGTACTATTCTGGAAATACGTCGTACTGTTCGTCGGCGTGATTGGACTATCACTCGTTTCAAATAGCCTGATCGAGATCTGGTTTACCTATCGGCAAGATCGAGCCTTTCTCTACCGCCTGCAGAAGGAGCAAGCCAGTTCAGCTGCCGTCCGGATCAGCGAGTTTGTCCAGGAAATCGAAGGTCAGCTCGGATGGATGACACATTTGTCCTGGTCGAGCACATCGCTCGAGCAGCGTCAAACCGACGGCTTGCGATTGTTCCGCCAGGTGCCGGCCATCACTGAATTGTCCCTGCTCGACGCCGACGGCCGCGAGCGTTTGCGCATGACCCGCCAGGAGATGGACAGCGTCGATAGCAACGCCGATTTTTCCAAGGACGCTAAGTTCAACGTGGCCGTCGCGAACAAGGTGTACCATGGCCCGGTGTACTTCAGGCGCGGGACAGAGCCTTACATGACGCTGGCGGTTTCCGGCGCACGCCGGGAGGCTGGAGTTGGCGTGGCCGAAGTAAACCTGACGCACATTTGGGACGTGGTGCATCAAATCCGTGTCGGTGAAACCGGTCGGGCTTACGTTGTCGATGCGCAGGGCCGGCTCATCGCTCACCCCGACATTAGCCTCGTGTTGAGTAACACCGATATGTCGCGACTTGCGCACGTCATCCAGGCAAGGGCAGATCCATCGCGTGACAGTGCAGCATCGCTGCTCGCCATCAATCAGTCTGGTGAACGCGTGCTCACCACATACGCAATGGCCGATCCTCTCAACTGGCTGGTTTTCGTCGAATTGCCCGAGCGTGAAGCAAACGAGCGGCTCCTGGCCTCGGTCAAACGCTCCATCTTCGTTCTACTGGCCGGTCTTTTCCTGGCACTGTGCTCGGCCCTCATTCTCGCGCGCCGGATGGTGGTGCCGATCCAGATGCTGACAACCGGTGCTGCCCGCATTGGCCAGGGCGCGCTCGAGCATCGGATCATGATCGACACCGGTGATGAGCTGGAAACGCTCGGCCGGCAGTTCAACGATATGGCATCGCAACTCCAGGACTCGTATGGGTCACTAGAGCGCAAAGTCGACGAGCGTACGCACCAGTTACAGCTGGCTAATTCGTCGAAGTCGCGTTTCCTTGCCGTCGCCACTCATGACTTGCGCCAACCGCTGCATGCTTTGAGCTTGTTTCTGGCCCAACTGAGCGCCACCACGGATCAGGCAGAGCGCGGTCGCCTCGCCGGCAAGATCGCCATTGCCGTTGCCAACATGAATGAATTGTTCAACGCGCTACTCGACATTTCAAAACTCGATGCCCAAGGCTTGCAGCCGAACGTCTCGGACTTTCCGATGGACAGTATCCTGAAACGGGTGGAGATCACCTTCCTGGCGCAGGCGCTCGAGAAGGGGCTGCACCTTCGCATCGTACCTTGCAGCCGCTGGGTACGCAGCGATCCCATTCTTATGGAGCGCATCCTACTCAATCTTACCGCCAACGCGATCCGCTACACGGCAGCCGGCGGCGTCGTCGTCGGTTGCCGGTCGCGCGGCGGCCAGCTCCGTATCGATGTGCATGACAGCGGCATCGGCATTGCGGCCGACCAGCAGCGCAACATCTTCGCCGAATTCTATCAAGTAACCAACGGTAGCCGCGATCGCCGCGATGGATTGGGATTGGGTCTCGCGATCGTCGAGCGGCTTTGCATTCTGCTCAATCATCCAATCGAGCTTCAATCAACGTTGGACAAAGGTTCACGTTTTTCAGTTTCAGTACCAAAGGCAACAGCCAGTGCGCCCCCGTCTGAGCCAACCACGACAAGCCGAGCGCTCGACCCGTTGCCCGGAAAATCGATACTGGTTGTCGACGATGATGCCCTGGTGCTGGAGGCCACACGCGGATTACTGGAAAACTGGGGCTGTCTGGTCATTGCCGCCCGATCGGGGACTGAGGCGATCGAGAAACTGAGCGAGGCACCAGATTTGATAATTACCGATTTCCGGTTGGCAGATGGACGCACGGGAACCGACGTCGTTGAGCAAGTTCACGGCGCATTCCATTCGGCAATCCCCGCCATCTTCGTGAGCGGCGATGTCGAATGGCCGGTCGCGCAGGAAGCCGGCAACCGTTCCCACACATTCCTGCGCAAGCCGCTCAGCCCGATGACATTGCGCGCGGCGATGTCACGTTACCTGAAGGCAAAAGTGCAAGTCTGATCCACGGCTTGGCGGCTATTCGGCTCGGCCCGAATTTGCGCGCTTCTGCAGCTCCCATCCGAATGTTGCCACCATTAGAACCGCCTCGGTTCTGTTGCTTACTTGAAGCGCCTTTAGAATTGCCGATACGTGGTTCTTGACGGTCGGCTCGGCCAAACCCAAAGCGCGGCAAATCAACTTGTTGCTCTTGCCCTGCATGATCAGCGCCAACACATCGACCTGCCGCTCGGTCAGACCTAATTCGGCGGGCGTCGGCCGGCGATCCGCTGGCTGAGGCGCTGCTGCGGGCAACATCGCCGGCGGTTGAGCGGAACTTAGAACGTTGGCTGGAATATAGATTCCGCCGGCAAGGATCAAACGCAGCGCATTTAACAGCACCTCGCGCGCCTCGGCTTTCGGGATGAAGCCGAGCGCACCAATATCAAGGGCCCGCACGACATTCTCGCGATCACTGAAGGCCGAAAGCATGACGACCGAGATCGCCGGATGATTTTCACGCAAATCCGTCAGCATCTCAAAGCCGTCGCAGTCCGGCAATTGAAGGTCGAGAAGGATCAGCGAAAGATCGGGGTGGTCAGCGATTAGTTTCAGTGCGCGCTGACAGCTCGGTGCCTCCAGCACCACGGCGTCGGCACGCAACTCGGCAAGAACGCCGCGAAGCGCCTCACGGATCAACGCATGGTCATCGACCACGAGAAATTTCATTGCTTGCACTCGTTTGTGCTGTCCAGCGATGCACGGGACTTACGGCCGCGATCAATATTATAGACCATCAAGCGCGCAATTGCGCACCAACTTATCGGCAAATGGCAAGATGCCCATTCCTACTTCTCACGAAAAATCACGTCGCATGTCAGGCCGAAGTCGGTAATGATGCGAAAAACGTCTGGCCGCTCACATGGGCTGCCGCAACAAGAATACGCGCAAACTGGGAGTGAAGTAGATGCACAAAGCTAAGTCCTCAAGACTGACAACACGCCGCGAAGCACTAAAAGCGGGTATCGGCCTCGCAGCTTTACCGCTGACTGGCGGAATCACGGGCCAGGCCGCAGCGCAAGATCGCCCAGTGACCAAGGTACTGGATTTCACGACCGGCGCCGATATCGCCAAAGCCGAACAGGAAGGCGAATTCCTGTTCTACACGCACGACGGCGAGCCGGCGGCGGCTGGCATCATTGAGGCGTTCGGCAAGGATTTTCCAAAGATCAAAGGCAAGTATGTCCGCGCCCAGAACGGATCGCTGTTCAGCAAGATCCTGGCCGAGCGTTCCGCCAATCGCTTCAACGTCGACGTCATCCAGTTTTCGGAACCAGCGACCGCGATCGATTTCCAAAAGCGCGGCGGCTATACGAGATACGTCTCGCCTGAGGCCGCCGCCTACGCGCCCGAGCATTTGAGCACTCCAGTCGGTGATTATTTCTGGGTCGGCGTCACTTTCGCCGGGATCGCCTACAATACCGACAAAGTGAAGCCTGCCGATGCTCCAAAAGCATGGAAGGACCTGCTTAATCCGCTTTGGACCAACGGCATCAACGTCAAGCAATCGAACTCCGGCACGCAATTCGTGCAATGGTATGAACTGCGCAAATTGTACGGCGAGGGCTACTGGAAAGAGTTCGCGAAATTGCGCCCGCGTGGTTTCGACTCTCGCGTGCAGCTCTTCGACCGGCTCGCCAAAGGCGACGACAAAGTATGCGCGCTTGCCGAATACGCTGGTTATCTGCTGCACAAAGAGAAGGGTGCACCGATCGAGTTCGTGGCGCCGGCAGATGGGATGCCAGCCAGCCAACTTCTCAACGGCGTGGTCGACAAGGCCCCGCATCCGGAAGCCGCTCGACTGTTCGTCGATTGGCTGATGTCAAATCGCGGCCAGACGCACTATCAGAATAATCAGTATCTCTACTACGGATCGGTTCGCAAAGACGCGCCGCCAATGCCGGGTGGGAAACGATTGAAAGACTTCAAGTTGCTGTCACCGACCGATCTCGACGCGTATGCCGCCAGCCGCGATGCGTTCAATAAGGAATGGAACAGCATGCTCGGGCTGTAAGGCGCAGTATGAATCCGTCAGAGCCGACTGCGGCATCGCCCATCGGGCGGATGTTCTCGCTCCAATCTGTGACCATGGCGATGATCATCGCCGTGGTCGCAGCATTTGTACTATATCCGATTTTCTATCTGCTACAGGCATCGCTCGACGTCGGTCCGTCCGATGTCCGGCCGCCGGCGGCATACGGGCTCGACAACTTCGCGGCCCTGCCCAGCTATTCGACGATCATGTGGAACACACTCGTGGTGACGTTTGTCGCCACCATCATGGCCCTCGTATTCGGCTTTCTGACCGCCTGGATTCTCACGCGCACCAATGTTCCGTTCCAGCGCACGCTCGAACAGTTGATGGCCGTGCCCTACTATGTGACGCCGCTGCTCGGCGCGCTCGCCTGGAGCTTTCTCGGCGCGCCTGAGAGCGGCTTCATCAATCAACTGTGGCGCCGGCTTGGCGGCGAAGGCGCGCTGATCGATATCACTTCGCCGATGGGTATCGCGTGGGTGATGGCATTGTTCGAGGGATCGGTCGCGTTCGTCATGATCGGCGCCGTCATGAAATCGATGGACCCGTCCTTGGAGGAAGCCAGCCAGGTCATGGGGGCGAGCCGTTGGCGCACTATGCTGCGAGTGACCTTGCCACTCGTCGCGCCGGGGGTGCTGGGCGCTGCGATTTTCGTTTTCGCGGAGATGCTTGGATCGTTCTCTGCGGCGTTGGTGCTAGGCACTCCGGCTCGCTTCTACGTCATCACCACCGCCATCTATCAGCTCGTCTCGCAATACCCGCCGCGCATGCCGCTCGCCGCCGCGATGGGCGTTTCGCTATTCGCCGTCATGTTCTTCATGCTTTACTTTTATCGGCGGATCACGTCGCGGCGCAGCTACGTGACGATCAGCGGCAAAGCGTTTCGGCCCCGCGTGATGGATGTAGGCTGGTTGCGATGGGTGCTGTTCGGCGTATGCGCGACCTATCTGCTGCTGTCTGTCGTGTTGCCGATCGCGACATTGGTTTTCGCATCGGTGCAGAAACTCGCCGTCGCTTTCCCCAGCCCTGACAACTTCACGCTCGATAATTTTCGCCAGGCGCTGTCACTCAATGCGGTGCGCTCAGCTATGGGCAACAGCATCATCCTCGGGCTATTGACCGCCACCATCGGCGTCGTGCTGACCGGCCTGTTGTCATGGATGATCCAGCGCAGCCGCCTACCTGGACGTGGCGTCCTCGAATATATCGTGATGTTCCCGCAAGCCGTGCCGCGTCTCGTTTTTGCATTTGGCATGATGTGGGCTTGGTTGGTCTTCCCGATCCCGATCTACGGCACATTCTGGGTGCTGCTGATCGCCTACCTGACGGTTTTCCTGCCGCTGGGCGTGCGCACAATTTCCAGCGTCATCATGCAGCTCGACCGTAGTCTCGACGAGTGTGGCCAAGTTTGTGGCGCGTCATGGGGCTATCGGCTGACCTCCATCACCATGCCCCTGCTGCGGCCCGGCTTACTCGCAGCCTGGCTACTGATATTCGTTGCCAGCGTCCGCGAACTAGGCGCGTCGATCCTGCTGATGGGCCCCAGTTCGAAGGTGCTCACTCCGGCCATCGTCGAAGCGTGGTTTTCCAGCAGCTCGGAATTGACCGCCGCCATGGCGCTCATTCAAACCGTCGTCATCGGCTTGGCAATGTTGATCTTCCTCGGCGTTACGCGCCGCGCCTCAAGGCTCGAAAGATGACCGAGATGCAGACGAACCCGGCCAGCCCCGCGATCGAGGTCGAAAACCTGTCGATAAGGTACGGCACGGTCACCGCTGTCGGCTCCGTCAGCTTCACCGTCAACCAGGGGGAGCAGCTCACTCTGTTGGGACCATCGGGTTGCGGCAAGACCTCGACATTGCGCGCGGTCGCGGGCCTCGAGCGGCCAACCAGCGGCACGATCAAGATCGGCGGCCGCACGATGTACGATGGTTCACGCGGCATCAATCTTGCGGCAGAAGAGCGCGGGCTGTCGATGGTCTTCCAGTCATACGCGATCTGGCCCCACATGACCGTATTCGACAATGTCGCCTATGGCCTGCGTGTACGCAAAGTGGGCGGCGCTGAACTGAAAGAAAAAGTACATCACGCGCTCGATCTGGTTCACATGAGCGTCTATGCCGATCGCAACGCCTCGCAACTCTCGGGCGGTCAGCAACAGCGCGTAGCTCTCGCCCGCGCCTGCGCTTTCTCGCCCACGGTTCTGCTGTTCGACGAGCCCTTATCGAACCTCGACGCCAAGCTGCGCGCCGAAATGCGGATCGAGTTGCGGGAGTTGCAGCACCGCCTGAAAGTCACCGCGTTGTATGTCACGCACGATCTGGAAGAAGCGTTGGCGATGTCGGATCAGATCGTCGTCATGCGCGGCGGCAACATCGAGCAGAGCGGCACGCCACTCGAAATCTATAACTATCCGCGCACGGCTTTTGTTGCAGACTTTGTCGGCTCGGCCAATTTGATCGAGGGTCGATTATTGCCGGAGCATTCCGGCGGTGGGCTGGTTGCCATCGAAGCCGATGGTGGCAACATTTTGCACGGCGTCGCGCACGGCCGCACGCCGGGGGCGACGCCCGCGATGTCACTGCGGACGGTCCACCTTCACCTGAGCAATGATGCGCCAGCGCTACCAAACAATGTCTGGCCGGTTCGGGTAAAGCGCGCCGTGTTCCTCGGCGACCTGACACAAATTCATGTCGAATGGGGTGGGCGGGAGCTGGTGATCCGGCAGACCGCCGCGACGACATTTACCGAAGGCCAGGCGGCCTATCTCTCGATTGCACCGGAACATTGCGTCCTGCTCGAACCGGAGTAGGCTGTCCACCATGATCA
This sequence comes from Hyphomicrobiaceae bacterium, assembly GCA_031367505.1. Taxonomy (GTDB): domain Bacteria; phylum Pseudomonadota; class Alphaproteobacteria; order Rhizobiales; family Hyphomicrobiaceae; genus JAKFWF01. The sequence continues at coordinate 11,333 of JANLPY010000580.1, forward strand.
TTGATGGACAAGCATCGCTGACCCCCGCCGTGCTCGAAGCAATGGCACGCACGACCGATCCGCGCCTGCGCGAAATCATGGTTTCGCTGGTCAAGCATTTGCATAGCTTCGTGCGCGATGTGCGGTTGACAGAAGCCGAATTCCGCGAGGCGGCCGGCATCTTGAACGAGATCGGCAAGCTCGCCAGCGACACGCACAACGAGATGATACTGATGGCAGGCTCGCTCGGCGTGTCATCGCTCGTCTGCCTTTTGAACAACGGCGATAACGGCGCGACGGAGACCCCGCAAAATCTGCTGGGACCGTTCTGGCGCATGCATTCTCCCCGTACCGAAAACGGTGGATCGATCGTTCGTTCAGCCACACTTGGCCCCACGGTTTTCGTGACGTTCACCCTGCTCGACGCACAGCTGCAACCAGTGACCGGCGCCGAAGTCGATATCTGGCATTCCTCGCCAGCCGGTCTTTACGAACAGCAAGACCCGGCGCAAGCCGCAATGAACTTGCGCGGAAAGTTCATCAGCGATGCTGACGGCCGCATCTGGTTTCGCTCCGTCAAGCCCGCCGGTTATCCGATCCCGGCCGACGGCGTCGTCGGACGATTACTACATGCTCAGAACCGCCACCCGTTTCGTCCCGCCCACGTTCATGCACTCGCTTTCAAACACGGTTTCAAGACGCTCATCACGCAAGTCTATGCCGACGACGACCCGAGCCTCGACAGCGATGTGCAGTTCGGCGTTACGCGCGCATTGACCGGCAAGTTCATCCGCCATGACGACGCGCACCCAACAACGCCGGATGTTGCATCACCGTGGTACACGCTCGATCACACGTTCGTTCTCGAAACAGGTGAATCCGTGCTGCCAAAACCACCGATCAAGTAGCGAGGCCAGAAATGCACTCTCTCAATCCGGTCACAGAAGAAATCGCAGCACTCCTCAAGGCGCGCCGCGAAACAATCGCGATTGCTGAAACGTCATCGGGTGGCTTGATCGCAGCGGCCTTGCTGGCGGTACCTGGAGCATCAGCCTATTTCCTCGGCGGATCGGTTGCTTACACCCGGCAGGCACGGGTTGCCCTTCTCGGTATCACCGACGACCAGATGAATGGCATCCGATCATCGAGTGAACCCTACGCAGCGCTGCTTGCTGCTACCATTCGCGAGCGCCACGGCGCTGTTTGGGGCTTGTCTGAAACGGGAGCTGCCGGACCGGCGGGCAATAGGTATGGCGACAAGGCCGGTCACTCATGCATTGCGGTGGCAGGTCCACGCGAAAAGCTATTGACCATCGAAACCGCCCACGGTGACCGGCAAACCAACATGCGCACGTTCGCATTAACGGCGCTTGAGACGCTTTTGAAAACCCTTCAAGCTGCCCACTGAATGATTTGAGCGGGAATAGTACATGCCGAAGATGAAGGGTGCCGACCTGATCACGGAACATCTGACCAACAACAAGATCCCATACGTGTTCGGCATTTGTGGCCACGGTAATGTTGGCATGCTGGATTCCCTGTATCAGGCGAAGGACAAGATCACGCTGATCTCGCCGCGCCACGAACAGGTTGCGGGTCACATGGCCGACGCCTATTTCCGTGTGAAGCACGAGGCCGTAGCGACGCTCACATCGTGCGGGCCCGGCTCCGCCAATATGGTGATGCCGCTCGCCGTCGCGCTGTCGGACTCGTCGGCAATCCTCGCCATTACCGCCAACGTGCCAACGCAGCAATTCAACCGCAGCCCCTTCCAGGAAATCAATCGCCACTACCAGGCCGATTTCGTCAACGTGATCCGCCCCGTCGTGAAACGAAGTTTCCAGCCGACCCGCGTCGACATGCTGCCACTCGCGCTGCGTCAGGCGACGACAACGATGCTGTCGGGACGGCCGGGTCCGGTAAATATCGATGTGCCCTTCAACGTGTTCCAAGAGGAAGACGATGTCGAAGTGCCACCGGCCTCACCCAAGCTTGGTGCTCAACGCAGTGGTGCTTCGCCCGAGGAAATCACGGCCGCCCTCGATCTGATCTTGAGCGCCAAGCGCCCGGCACTGTTTGTTGGTCATGGCGTGACGCTCGCCGAGGCCAGCTCTGAACTCACCCTTTTCGCGCGCCGCCTCGGCATTCCGGTGATTTCCTCACCGAACGGCTTCGGCTGCATCGATATGACCGATGCGCTATCACTCGGCTTCATCGGCCGCAACGGCGCGTTCCAGGCGAACCAAGCCGGCCGCCACGCCGATGTGGTGATCGCCATTGGCGCCCGCTTTGACGATCGCTCGGCCTCGTCATGGCTGCCCGGCTATTCGTGGAACTTCCCGCACTCCAAGCTGATCCACGTCGATGTCGATCCGGAGGAACTTGGCCGCAACTATCCACCGGATATCGCGATGCTGGCCGACGCGCGGACTTTCCTGCGCCAACTGCTCGCCGAACTCGACCGGCGCAAGGAACGTCCAGCAAACGCGATGCGGCAGTGGCATTCGGAACTCAACGGCTGGAGGGCCGAGTGGGAGGCTTTCACCGCCCCGAATTTCAACGTGCATTCGACCCCCATTCGCCCGGAGCGCATCGTCGCCGACTGCCAGGCCGTGCTGCCTGACAACGCGATTTTGTCGTGCGATGTCGGCGTCAATCACAACTGGTTCATGCAGTTCTGGAAATCAAAACAACCGCAGACGATCCTCAACGCGTGGGGATTTTCCGGCATGGGTTTTGGTACCGCCGGCGCGCTCGGCGCCAAACTTGCAGCACCCGATCGACCTGTCGTATCGATTGCCGGCGATGGCTGCTTCACCATGGTGCCGCACGTTCTGTGCACCGCGGTCGAGTACAACATCCCAGTCGTGTGGGTGATCTGGAACAACTTTTCCTGGGCTTCGATCCGCGACATCCAGATGGGCATGTTCGGCGGGCGCGAACACGGCACCGCATTCTACGAGGGCCCCAACGGCAAGCCCTACAATCCGGACTTCGCTGCATGGGCACGCGCCAGCGGCGTCGATGCGATCACTGTCACCAAGTCGGAAGACTTCAAAGGTGCGCTCGAACACGCGGTGAAATCGAACAAGCCGTTCCTCCTTGACGTGCACGTCGATGCCAACATTCGTCCACCCGCGACCGGCACCTGGCAGCTGCCGCCAACACCTTACAACGAACCGGTATTTGGCAAGCGCTGGCTGCCAGGATCGTGAGCTAACGCGCGTCGCGTGTAATACCAGTCCGCAAAAAGACTGACTCTGTTGCCGTTTAGCGATTCACGGGCGGATGCGCTCCTGGTTCCATTGCTCGTGGATCAATTGATTCGGGGCGGCGGTGATGGCGGCGATTGCACTGAAAGAGGGCATGACTGC
>JANLPY010000591.1:0-20109 GCA_031367505.1 Hyphomicrobiaceae bacterium
CCGAACCGCCAGCGGACGGCATCTCTTAGGACTAAAACGCGACAAGCAAGAAGGCCCCCGATCGGGGGCCTTCTTGCTTGTATCAGTGCTGCATTATTGCTCCGGCAAAGTGCTGCAAACTTCCTCCGGCGTTGACAACGGATGGTTGTCCCCGCATCGATGCTGAATAAACGGCATGCAGCACTGGCACACCGGCGAGTGCGGCAACGGCGATAATGCGCTGGGAATGACAGGCAAAATCAAATGAGACGTGCGAGGCCTGTGTCTCGGCCGGCTCGACGAGAACCAGCGCTGATGAACTCGGTATCAGCATGTTCAGAATCTCCACCATATTCGGGCGTTGGCGCAACTAGTCCGCTCGCGATCCAAGTGCGCCGGCCATTTGCAGAGACCTACATGGTCCAGTCGGAAACAGAATTCCCTTAATTGCCGTGCCAGTGGTTCTCAAGGCGACCTTCAAGTAGGTGTGCGATGGCGAGTGCCACAAGACATCTCCGTTTCAGCGCTCGTGCAATCGCGATGATCTGAGGCTCTGAGAATATCGGATCGGCCACGACCAGCGGATGTCTTGTCTTATACGGATCCGTAAGGTGCTATTCGACGGTTTAATGCGCAGTCACATTTCAGGGTAACGTGCTTATGACCGCCGCCTGCGTGTAGGTTGGGTTCATGCAATCGAGTGGCGTGTTGAACCCGATGCTCAGCCACATAACGCTGGATGGAACACAACGATCGCCACGGCCGAGATTGTCGGCGATCGCAAGCGCGCGCGTATGTTCATCGGGCGCCTTTTGCATTACCAGTTTCACGATAACTTTGAACAGGTAGCCAAGACAGCGCCAAGGGCAAGATGAGGGGCTTGTCGGCATTGTGTCGATGGGAACGAGGAAGACCAATGGGACGTTCAACGTGTAGATCAGTGGCGCGGTTTGCATGACAAATGGCCGGACGTTGCGTGCGTGCGTGAGCAACTCGATTCTGAACTCGACGTAGCGTCGACGTACTTCGTCCTCGATCGTGATCTTTTCCCGCTCGAAGCAAAACTTTTTCGGCGTGGCGCTTTGCAACATCTGCTTCAAGATCCCTCCAGCGCTCGGATGTTCTGCATCAAGATAGCGACGTGATCCTCCGGTGGTGGTCAAATCTGGATTGACGGCGTGACTCAAAGATCCTTGTTAGCAAGAGTTCGGCACTGTAATGGCTCATTTTTCGAGCCGCTTGCGGATGGACTGCAATTCTCGATGGCGCTCCGCGGACGTGGGCGGAAAGACGAGTGCGAGCCCGTCAAGTGTATCCAAAATGACTTGAGATACGATTAGGCGGGCACTGTCTTTGTCATCGGCGGGCACAACGTACCACGGTGAATGCTTGGTGCTGGTCGCGCCGATACACTTTTCGTAAGCGCTCATATACTGTTTCCAGAATTGACGTTCCGCGATATCTGCCGCGCTGAATTTCCAATTCTTCTCTGGGTCATCGATACGCTCCAGCAACCTCTTACGTTGCTCCTTCTTTGAGATGTGAAGGTAGAACTTGACTATGCGAGTCCCATTGTTGTTGAGATGCCGTTCCAGATCTACGATGGACTGGTAGCGATCTTTCCAGACTGCATCCTTGTCGTGCCAGACCTCTGGCACACCCTCTGCTTGGAGGATCTCTGGATGGACGCGGGCGATTGTCACTTCCTCATAGTAGGATCTATTGAAAATCCCGATCCGTCCTCGTTCCGGCAGGTCGCGGGTGGTACGCCAAAGAAAATCGTGTTGCAGTTCATCGGGGCTCGGATGCTTAAAGCTAAAGACCTGACAACCCTGTGGGTTGACACCCGACATTACGTGCCTGATGGCACTATCTTTTCCAGCCGTATCCATCCCCTGAAAGATCACCAGCACCGCGTATTTATTGGCAGCGTAAAGACGTTGCTGTAATGCGCTCAGACGGGCGACGTGCTTTGCCAGGAGTTCACGATAGTGTTCTTTCGATCTGTAGACGGGCTTCATCTCTGTCGGCCACGACTGCAAGTCCACAGTGATGCCGTCGCGCACGCGAAAATCCTCTGACGCTATCTTCATCCTGTTGCTTTCGATGTAGCCGCTGCTGCGATTGGCATCCCGGCTGTGACGCCTGAAACGTTCCACTTGATCATCGCGACCTTCAACACATCGTTGACAACGAGGCATGAAAACGCAGCGTAGACGAAGATTTCAGCAGTCTGCCACCAAGGCAATGGCCCGAGCCCAGGCAGCCCGACGAGCGTCAGGGCCGTGCCGATCACAGTCTCTGCAACGACTGCAGACAGCAGGATCGTGCTTGGCATGGACGCTCCGAACCATCGGCGCTCCCGCGCCGAAGCGACTGAGAAAACACTGAAGTACAGCAACAAAAGAAAACTAAAAGTGTGCAGAGTACTTGTGTTGGAGGCCAAGCCAAAGCGCGTCCAGCCGATCCAAAGAAGCAGAAGTGTTTCCGAAACCATGGCCACGCCGAGCACCGCGGACACGGCGACCAGGCCTCCAATATTCCACGATTCTGGCAGCCGGGATGGCCGGACATTGTCGGTGGCAAGAGCAATTTTTGCAAAATCTGTGAGGAAGGCCAACAACAACATTGCAAAGGCTGAAATGACGAATTGACCAGTAAGCACGAAGGCGATAGCCACAAACGCTGCCTTCAAGATCGTTCGGCTTATTTTGTTGACGATCCACGTCAGAATGCGCTGGTAGATCGTCCGCCCCTGCTCGATTAGCGCCACGATATTCGTTAGCCCAGGCTCGGTCAAAACTACGCTTGCCGCGCCTTTGGCCACGTCGGTCGCGGTACTAACCGCAATGCCTACTTCTGCCTGACGCAGAGCGGGTGCGTCGTTGACCCCGTCTCCCGTCATGCCGGTAACATGACCCGCAGCCTGCATATGCTGGACCACAATGTATTTGTCTTCCGGAAAAACCTCTGCGAAGCCATCGGCGTCGGCCAACAGATCGACCGCCGCGTTGCTGGCTTGGCCACTCGTAGCCTTCAGATCAGCCACGCGCCGGATATTTGGCAGGCCAACTCCCCGCGCGATTTCTCTGGCCACCGCCAGCGCATCGCCGGTTAGCATCTTAACAGCGACGCCACGCTCGCGGAGCGCGACAATAAGTTGGTTGGCGTCCGGTCGCGGCGGATCGTAAAGCATCACTAAACCAATGAGGCGGCAGGCACCCGCTTCGGGACCGCGCGCGACCGCCAGCGTCCTGTAACCTTTTAGTGCCGATTCGCTGACCCGCGCCTCCAATTCGTTGATAGCTGAGGGCTCGAGGCCGCAGGTCTGCGCGATCGTCCGGACCGCGCCTTTCATCACTCGAATTCGCTGGCCGCTCTGCTCGAACACGGCCTCTGTCCGCCGGGTCTTTGCGTCAAAGGGCGCGAAGGAAACAGGCGTGATTTTACCATGGCCATCCAAAACATGACGTGCTTTTGCTGCGGCAAAAAACGCGAGGTCAATTGGATCTTGATTAGCCTCCTGCGACGCAAGAGCGCCGGCAAAAAGCACATCGGCTTCGGTCGCCGCTCCTAACGGCGTAACGCCGGTGACAGCGAGTTCATTCATCGTGATTGTGCCCGTCTTGTCCACGCAGAGCACGTCCATCGTCGCGGCGTCCTCAGCGGCGCTCAGGCGGGTAACTAAGACGCCGCGTTTTGCGAGTTCTTTCGATCCGATCGCCATGCTGATTGTGAACATGACCGGGAGCGCGACAGGCACCGCACTCATAAGGAGAACCAGGATGAGCGGGATCATCTCGATCAGCGGCACGCCCCGAACCAGCGACAACACGAACACCACAGAGAGCTGCGCGCCGACAATGATAAACAACCATCGCACGACCTTCGTAACAATAGCTTCAATGTGCAGCTTCGGACGGGCCGCCTGCACAAGTTCGGTGGTGCGCCCAAAGTAAGTTTTCGACCCAATCAGCATCACGACGCCGTTGCCTTCACCCCGGCGGACGACTGACCCCGAAGAAAGCATGTCGCCAGGCTCTTTTTTTACATCCTTCGATTCACCGGTCAGCGCGGACTGGTCGACACTCAATGCACCCGTGAGCAGTTTCACGTCAGCAGGTATGATATCGCCGGAGCGCACCCGGACTATATCGCCTGGCACCAGCTCGCGTGCGGGCATGACAGTCCAACTCGCGTCGCGGCGCACGCGTGCGTTGACGCGCAAACGTTTCCGCAGTGCCTCAACAACGCCCGCTGCCCGATGCTCCTGCACGAAACTTAGGACGGCGTTGACCACAAGTAACGCTGTCACGACGGCAAGCTCCGAATACTTGCCGAGATAGGCTGACAGGACCATGATCAGTTCCAGCATCCAGGCGGAGATGCCCCAGAACTTGCCGAGAAACCTTAGGCCTGGGTGGCCTTTGTTCTCGATGACCTCATTGTAGCCGTGTGTTTTTCGGCGGGCATCCACTTCCGCCTGCGATAGTCCAACGTCAGGATCGACGTGAACGCGCGCCAGCGTTTCGGGAATCGGCGCTGCGGCATGGTCGGGTGTAATGGCTTCGTCAGTCATCGCGGAAGCCCTTCACAAATTAATCGAGGCTCCCGTTCAACCTCGATCGTACGACGACTGATCGCAAATCGAACCCATAAGGTCACGACAAAATCGATCAGCGTTGTCGCCAACAACATCAGCAGTGCTTGCCAGTGGAACGCCGACAAGCTCGTATCGCTGCGGACAGCATTGAGCAGCACGGCCAGACCAACGACGAACGGTATGATAGAGACAATGATGTTCAGCAGGCCCGACAACCTGACATTGACCGCCGACTCGAGCAGCGTGATCAACCGAATGGCAACGTACCCAATGACCATCCAGCCCAGCAGATACTTCGATGTGTCCGAGTCCGGACTCCAACCGCGGGAATACCAGAAAAAACCGACGGCGACGGCGGCAAGCAGCAAGGCCGACGCGATGCTGATCCACTCTGCTGGATGCTTTAAGCGCGTGCTCGTGCTGGTCATGACGGTTCATCCGATGGATTTGAAGCTGCGTTACAGCCGCAACAAGTCTATTTTTTCTTGATCAACCCGAGCGCAACCGCCCTTTCGCGAGCTTCGGTTGTTTGGGGCGGCAGCAGTCTTCTCTCGAGGGCATCGCGCTCCGCACGTGAAATGATATCGCCCTGCTCCGCCGCAGCGACAAAGTAGGTCAACGCCGTGACATCGTCGGTTCCCGTCCCAAGGCCAAGCAAGTACACTTGTCCAAGCAAGCGCTGTGCTGTGGAGTTGCCGGAAGTTGCCGCCTGTTCCAAGTACATGCGGGCCTTGGGTAAATCGGGCGCGACTTCGATCCCGCTGAGGTAAAGTTCACCAAGACGAAGACTCGCAGGCACAAAGCCTTTTCTCGCGGATTGCTTGAACAGTGTGATCGCTTCCGAAATGCTTTTCGTCGTCGCGAGTCCATGCTGATGCATATCTGCGAGCCAATATTCGGCCGCCGCATTGCCTTGCGCCGCAAGGGACTTGAACAGTCGGTGCGCGATGGCAGTTTCGTTGCCCTTATAGGCATCGATCGCGCGGACAAGTCGCTCACCGGCGGGTTCGGGATGAGCATATCTATAAAGGTCTATACCACCGACAAGTGCCAAAGGCAGACCGATGATCGCGACAACGATCAAACGGAGGACGCTGTGCCCGGTATAACTTGCTCCCGTCCTTGCCATCACCGTTCGTCCTTCGAGCGCTTCTAAAACGACGCGAAACACATTTCTCGCATATCAAAAGTTTCAAATCTGCTTGTGTGCGGCAGCTCCAGCAACTCGAAACGGCGTGTGTCGGAGCAGAGTTTAGGTTCAGCCGATCGCGGGGATCGCTTTAGCCGCGGTAGCCTGGACCTGACCCAACGCAACTCGCAGCCTCTGCTCGTCGGTCGTATTGAGGTTGGTGCGAATGACGGTGCCGCCAAACGGTGCGAGCGCATTAACGACCTTGTCTCCGGTCACATGCCGCGCAAACACGAAGAGTGCCGCCTGGCCCGGCTGCAGCACCGTCGCAACCTTTTTCATGAATGCATCATTGAGCCCGTAGTCACTGAGTGCACCCGAGATCAAACCGGCGCTGGCACCAACGACAACGCCAAGAAGTGGATGCAGAAAAAGCAATCCGACGAGCAGACCCCAAAATGATCCGGACGACGCACCGAGCGCCCACATGTGCACCAGCTGATTGAGCTTAATGCGTCCCTTCTGGTCGACCGTGGCGACCACGGCGTCGGCCAGATCGATCATGTATTCGCCTTGCAATTCCAGCAGCTTGTGACGGACTTCCTCTGCCTTCACTGGGGTCGGGTAACCGATCACGATCAATTCGGACATGGTGTTTACTCCATTGTGGGAACGGCTAGACTTTTCCGGGTAGGACAAGACGCCGAGACGGTCGTGCGGTTCGCAGCGTCCGTGCGAACTATCGCGCCTCGCACATCACCATGAGATGGGGTTTGCTATACGGATTGCGAATGTCACTCCATGAACCACCCATGGCTGACGATCAGCGACTGACCGGTCAACGCATTGGTCGGGAACGCGGCGAACAGGAGCGCCACCTCGGCAACGTCGCCGACCGTCGTAAACTCCTTGTCGACCGTGCCGCCGAGCATGACGTGCTCGACGACCTCTCTTTCTGAAATGCCGAGTGTTTTCGCCTGCTCCGGGATTTGTTTTTCGACAAGCGGCGTTTTGACGAAGCCGGGGCAGATGACGTTGGCCCGGACGCCGTGCGCGGCTCCTTCCTTCGACACGACACGTGCCAGACCCAAGAGGCCGTGCTTGGCGGTGACGTAGGCGGCTTTCAGCGGAGAGGCTTCTTTCGAGTGGACAGAGCCCATGTAGATGATCGAGCCGCTACCGGCTTTGTACATGTGCGGCAAGCATGCCTTCGTCGTTAGAAACGCTCCATCCAAATGGATGGCCAGCAGCCTCTTCCAGTCCGCGAACGGATACTGTTCGATAGGGTGGACGATCTGGATGCCTGCATTCGAAACCAGTACATCGATTCGGCCCCATGACTTCGTCACCAACTCGACACCCGCGTTGACGGCGTCTTCACTGACCACATCCATGGCAACGCCCATGGTGCGGCCAGAACCGGCGATAGCGAGTTCTGACGCCTTGGCATTCGCCGCGTCGAGATTGAGATCAGCGATCGCGACTCTCGCACCTGCCTCGACGTAGCGTTTGGCAATCTCCGCGCCGATGCCACTTGCGGCGCCGGTGATGACTGCGACTTTACCTTTGAGGTCCATTTTGATGCTCCTTTGGTTACGATTTAAGATAGTCATGCACAACCTCGCCGAGCCCCAGCGTCAGGTCGGACAGAATGTGGATCGCCGAGATCACTTCGAGCACGGGAAGTTCGGCAACCGGCGCCAATGCGTGAGCGTGCAGATCGAGGGCGGCAGGCCCCGTCCAGGCGCCCCGCACAGTGATGTCCTCCAGGCGATACTGAACCAGCTCGCAAATGCGCGGGCTGCAGTCGACATGCGGAATGATCTTCAAGAGAAAGCTCGGCTCTCGTAGGGCCTTCAGGACGGCTCCAATTTCTACGGTCTTGTGCTTGTACCCCATCGTTCCGGTCGCCACGCGCACGGGGCCGTAGTCTAGGGTGCCAATCAGGGTATCCTTTTCGGCACGAAGTGAAGGAGTGGCGAGCTTTTTGGGAAATCCCCAGATCTCGCGACCGCCGGCGATCGGGGCATCGTCGTCGAGATACATCGCGTGGACATAGCTGCCGACTGTGCCCTTGTAGGTCACCGGAATTACCTGTCCGGACTCGGTGTAGTCTCCAAAGCCGGTCGAATCCGGCATGCGAATGAACTCGTATTTGACGATCGGCTCGTGGACCTCCAGAGGCTCCGGCACCACGCGCCGGAGGGCGACCGGGTCCGTCCGGTAGGTGATTGTGAAGAACTCCCGATTGACGAACCGGTAGGGACCCGGTGGATAGGATGGATCCGTCAGCGGCATCGCGAACGCGTGCCGGCGAATGTTCTCGATCTTCATGACTACTGTCTCCTTTTGCTGCGGATCAATCGCCACCGTCCTCGGTCAAATCGAGAACTGCTACGCCGTGGGACGGTCGCGTGCGGTGTTTCCAAGCTTTGTGGCGCAGCGTTCGGCGCACGTCATTGCGGCCCGCCTCCCAGTGCTCCTCGACCGAAAGCCGGGAGAACTCGTAATCTCTGGTCTCATTCTCGTAAGGCGGTTGTCTATTGATCAAATGAACGATGGTGATGGCTGCGTCGCAAGCGTTGCCTCGCAAAAGCTTGGCATCGGCATCGTCGCGCAGCTCCTTTGGCAACTTCGCTGTCAAACGTGTCGCCGCCCGGCGGAGCGTTTGGATCTCGCTGAATACGTCCGTATTCAATCGTGTTCTGCTTGAGTAGCGAATTTCCTTCTCGCGCTGAGTGACGTCGGCGAGCGTTCTGGGCATCCGCCCGCGTGCGCTGAACAGGTCGACTTGAAACACGACCATGTCCTCGCGCGGTTCTCCAGCATCGAGAACGAACTGGAGTGGCGTGTTGGAGACGAGGCCACCGTCCCAATAGGCTTGGCCTTCGATCAGGACAGGCGGAAAGCCAGGGGGCAATGCCCCGCTGGCCATTACGTGCTCGGGGGCGAGCTCTCGTTCCGCACTATCGAAGTAAACGAAGTTGCCCGTTCTGATGTTGACCGCTCCGACACTCAGGCGCACCGGGCCAGTCTTGATCAAATCGAAGTCGACGAGGGATATGAGCGAGTCACGCAATGGCGCCGTTTGATACAAACTCAAGGCGCCCGGCGAACCTGGCGGCGCGAATAGCGGCGACGGGACACGTGGCTCGAAAAAACCGGGCACCCCGAACAAAGCGCTGGCGGCGGCGGTCATCTCGTTGAAAAAGGAGCGGGCCAACTCTCCCGACAGAAAAGGACTGCCCCGGAGCCCAGAGGAGACTTGCTCCCAGAACGATCTGAGTTTTCCGACCCGCTGTTCGGGCGGATTGCCGGCAATGATCGCGGCATTAATAGCGCCAATCGAAATGCCGGCTATCCAGCTGGGTGTGATGCCGGCTTCGCTCAGTGCCTCGTAGGCACCGGCCTGATAAGCGCCGAGTGCGCCGCCGCCTTGTAGGACGAGGACAGTTTTTTCCTTGGAATGACTCGTCATGTTCCGAAGATCTCCTTCTGGCGTGCTTCGAGCTCGAGCCGATAGCGTCGGAGCGCGAACGCCTCAGTGATCAGACCTACAATCCGAGGAGGCTCACCTAGGTCTACGACAGCGATAATCTCGGTTTCGCGCTGTTCGAACAATGGGAGAAGCCGGTCGATGGACATCGAGCCAGTGATCCAGGCGTCCTGGTGAACCAGAGCCTCGGCTACCGTCGGGCGAACCGCACTGTCGGCTATCGGACTGTCGCGTTCGGTGTGGATATTGGCGACGTCGACGAAACCGATGAAGGCACCCGTGACATCAATCGCCGCAACGTACTTTACGGTTCCGACCAGATATTTTCTGACGAATTCGACGATCGGCATCGAGACGGGGAGGACCGTCACGTCGCCGCGCATCAGATCCGACTTTGTCAACTCCCGGCTCCAGCCGATGTCTTCACCGCCGAGGATCGCCTCGCCGCGAAGATGAAAGCGCCAGGTCGCGAATGAGTAGCCAAAGATCTGACGGACGGTAAGCGTTGCTGCTACCACGCCGACAAGAACAGGGGCCACCACCGACGAGTTTTCCGTAATCTCGACTGCCAGCAAGGCCATCGTCATGGGCGAGCCGACCACGGCGGCGCCAAAGCTCGCCATCCCCACAAGGCTCGACATGCGCGCGCGCACAGTCGTCCACCTGAGAGAAACCGCGCTGGCCGAGGGAGCGATCAACATTGAAGCGTCCACGTCAGAAAGTAGGATTCAGAAAGCCGTGGGCTATTTGTCACCAGTGCTCGTTTTTGGCGCAGGCGTCTGGCTTTCGTTGTCGATCACCTCATACTCGGCCTCGATCACGAGTGGCTGGGCCGGCTGTGCTGGCTTCTGGGGGCGAGGCCAGTTGCGATCGGAGCGATCCGCCGGCTCACGCGAGCGTCGGCGCTTGAAAAACTGGGCAACTGCGGCGACGAGCATGATGGGCGACAGTAGGAGCAAGAGGCCGAAGCCGAGAACGCCGGCAAGCCCGACCAGAGCAATTCCGACGGCCGCGGCAAGCGGGGCTGCCCAGACGGGCAGACGAACGACTTTGACCTCGATTCTATCGAATGCACTTGCGGTCATTACGCGTCTCCTTCTTATTCAACTTCAGCTGCGGGACTTTCACCGAATTAGACCTCATATTGCGCTTCGCAACATTGGGTATTCTCGCCCGGAATGTTGATTCCCGGTAACCGGCACACGGCCGCTTCCAACACTGTTTGATCGAACCAATTGCCGCCGCGCTCATCTCTAAACGGGAGCAAGCCCGTTACTGCGGCGATGTCGGTGCAGCCGCAGCACCATTTGCGCGTACCGGCGCAGCCTCCTGTCCCGCCAACGCAAGCGCGACTGCGGGATTCATGCTGTCGACCATTGATGTCGGCATCAAAATCGTAGCTCCCCGTTCTTTGGTCGTCTCATAGATGATGTTCATTGCACGCAGTTGCAACGCCACGGGGTGGTCGGCGTAAGCGATCGCCGCTTCGACGAATTGGCTCGCGATCGCGGCCTCGGCGGAGCCAAGAATAACACGCGCTTGCTTTTCGCGCTCGGCTTGGGCTTGCCGAGACATTGCGTCCTGCAGCGCAACAGGTATAGCGACATCACGGATCTCGACCGATTGCACCAGGATTCCCCAATCGGCGGTTTTGCGCCCAATCTCTCCGCGCAGGAGGTGATCAGCAGCGCTTCGCTCGGACAATAGAGCGGACAACATCGACGATCCGATCATCTCCCGAAGCGACGTCTGTGAAACGCGGTCAATGGCCTCCTTGTAATTCGTGATGTTCAGAGCGGCCTTCTGGGCATCAACCACGCGCCAGAATATGATCGCATCAACATTGACGGGAACCGTATCCTTCGTCAGCGCCTGCTCGGCTTTGAAGGACGTGGTTTGAATCCTCTCATCAATGACCGCAACAACACTGTCGATGATTGGTGCGATCCAGAACAACCCTGGACCTCTCACTCCCAGCAAATTTCCGGCTCGCAAGATGACGAATTTCTCCCACGTGTTCGCAAGCTTCAGAGAGAACCCTATCGCGAGAGCAGCAATTAAGATTGGAATCCCCAGGAAGGGGTTCACCAAAGCTCCCAGTGCTAAACCAACAGCGGCGCAGGTTGCCGAAATTGAAATGGTGATCGGATTCATTGGGTGACCTCTCACGATTGGCGCGCTTCTATTGGCAGCCGCGTCAAGTCGGGGATGCTAACTTCGGGAAATCCTCGGAGATGTCAGTGGGTATTGGCGTTATCGGCGATTGCCGAATAGGGAGAGCAACATGGTGAACATATTGATGAAGTCTAGGTAGAGGCTCAGCGCTCCGAGAACAGCAGACTTTGATCTGGCCGCCATGTCGCCGCTGACCTCGAGGTAGCCATCCTTGATCCGCTGTGTGTCAAAGGCTGTCAGCCCTGCGAACACGAGGACGCCAATGATTGAAACAGCAAACTGAAGTGCCGAAGACTGGAGCCAGAGGTTCAACAAACTCGCAACGATAACCCCGATGAGGCCCATGAAAAGAAATGTCCCCAGGGACGACAAGTCACTCTTAGTCGTGTAGCCGTACAGGCTGAGTGCACCGAAAGACGCCGCTGTCACAAACAGCATCTGGGTAATCGAAGCTCCCGTGTAGACGAGAAAAATTGACGAGAGTGAGAGGCCCATTGTTGCGGAGAACAGCCAAAAGGTCGATTGGGCTGCGCCGACGCTCATCGTGTTGATACGCGCAGAAAGAAAGAACACGAACGCCAGTGGCGCCAGCATCACAATCCACTTCAATGGGGAGTTGTAGAGCAGTTGCCCGAATTGACTCAGTCCCAGACGACCAGGACCGCTGTCTGCCACAATCGCCGCTGTAAAGGTCGCATAAGCGACCAATCCTGTGATGAAGAGGCCGCCGGCCATGTAGTTGTAAACGCTAACCATGTACGAACGTAAGCCTTGGTCGATGGCGACATCGGCTGCCGCGCGCGTTCCATGACCATATCTGTTGTCGATGCTATCCATTTGGATTGTCCTTTGCAGAAATGATAAATGTCGTTTGGCCGCGCGCGGTGACGCCGTACTCCTACGCTGCCGCTTGGGCATGGTCAGCTGGAGGCGCTGGCATATCCTTCACATCGCGGTGCAGGTCGATACTGATCGGTTTCATTGTTTCGAGAATAGTCTTCGCGCGCGCCAGTTCCTCGACGGGGCCGTGTGCCACGATCAAGAACCCGTCAGCCTTCAGCGCTTGCTCATACTGGATCACGCTGTCCTTGGGGATGCCGAGGCTATAGAGGGCCGCTCCGAGCGCGTTCAAGCCGCCGACGACGACCGCGCCCTCGATGGCCGCGAACACCATGGTCGCGAAATGACCGAGCACTATGACGGGACCAACCATGGGCATTGTCATGAAAATTCCACCGAAGAACAGGCCCCATAGGCCGCCCCACATGGCGCCGTTCCGCCCCCAAAACTTGATGCGATCGCCCGTATTATAGAAGCCAATGACCTTCTCTTCGGTGTGATAGCCTTTACCGATTATGCTGAAGTGCTTCATGTCTAGCCCGTCGCCAGCGAGCTTGCGAATGGCGGCTTCGGCAACGGTATGGTCGGCGAAGACGGCGACGACTGCGTCATTTTTTGTCATGGCGTGCTCCATTTCATGTTTGGTTCGATTGACGAGTTTCGTGTTGCGACGAACGAGATGTTGACTGGCACCAGGACAGCGAGTGCGAAAATACGGTTTTCGACGCGCCACACTGAGTGCCGCAATAGGCCCTTCTGAACTTTCAATGATCAGCTTCAGTTTAGCTGGCAGTTCCCCGGCATCGGTACCTTCGGAAACTACTCAGTTTCGGTTGTGTCCGAGGACGCAACCGTCCCTGGTCATGTCCTCCGGGCTGGTCTTACATTGTTGCTTCCGATGCTAGATGAGGCGCCGCCGCAGCGAGAGGGCGGTGGAACGCGGGGCCTCGCATTGTTTGCCGTCAGGCTTTCGGGACGGGCATCGCCACGAAGCGTGTACCGTCCGCCGACTTGACTTTCATGAGCACCGCCTTGCGGCCGTCCGTCTTGGCGGCCTCGATGCCGATTTTCACCTCTGCTGGTGTCGACACAGCCTTGCCTGCGACCTCAAGAATCACGTCGCCATCGCGGATGCCTTTCAATGCGGCGGTGCCATTCGGGTCCATATCTACAACCGCGACGCCCTGGTCGCCGGCACCCTGCACCGCCGTAGCTGGGGCCAAGGATAGGCCCAGCCCCGAGAACGCACCTTGACCGGTATCAACCTTTGCAGCTCCAGCCGTCTTGCTCGACGGCAATGCCGCCAACTCAAGGGTTGTGCTCAGCTCTTTGCCATCTCGGAAATACGTGACGGCAATTTTTGCCCCCGGGTTTAAAGCGCCGATCCGGCGCGCTAGGTCGCGGGCGTCGTTGATTGCGGTCCCGTTGACGCCTGTAATGACGTCACCGGACTTGAGACCTGCCTTGGCTGCGGGCGTTGCCTGCTCGGCACTGTCTATCAGCGCGCCCTTCGCCTGCTTCAAGCCGAGGCCGTCGGCAAGGTCCTGGCTTACGGGTTGGGTCCTGACCCCGAGGTAACCCCGTTCAACGGTTCCATGCTCTTTGAGCTGGGCAACGACTTGCTGCACCGTCTCGGAAGGGATCGCAAAGCCAATGCCGATGCTACCGCCCGACGGCGAGTAGATGGCAGTATTCACGCCGACGACCTCACCCTGCAGGTTGAAGTCCGGCCCACCGGAGTTGCCGCGATTGACCGCCGCGTCGATCTGCAGGAAGTCGTCGTAGGGTCCGGCGCCGATATCGCGGCCGCGTGCCGACACGATACCCGATGTCACCGAGCCGCCGAGACCATATGGATTGCCGATGGCGACGACGTTCTCACCGACGCGTGGCGCGCTCTTGGCGAGCTCAACATAGGGATAGTCTGCGGCGGCCTCGACCTTGATCAACGCGAGATCGGTCTTGGCATCCGTGCCGATGACCTTGGCATCGAGTGAGCGACCGTCTTCGAGCATGACTTGCACTTTGACTGCGTGATCGACTACGTGATTATTGGTGACAATGTAGCCGTCGGCGCTGATGAAGAAGCCGGAACCTTGGGCTTGCGCCTGCTGCCCCTTTGGCGCCCGCGGGCGTGTCTGCTGGCCGGGTTGATCCTCAAATTGCTTGAAGAAGCGTTCCAGCGGGCTGCCCTTTGGGACATCAGGCATCGAGAACGGCAACTCCTGTTCCGTGTCAGCCTTGGTCTGGATGTTGACTTTCACGGCGACGACAGCCGGCTTCACCTTCTCGACGAGATCAGCGATGGTCATCTGGCCGGCAGTGCGCTCGCCGGTGACCGGTGGCGGCGCGGCAAACGCCGGCGACCGAGTAATCAGCACAGTCCCGCCGGCGAGGCCTGTGGCCATCAGGGCCAGGGCGCTGGCCGAGGTCATCAGGCGGCTGCGGGGTCTAAAAATCGATCGCGCACTCTTGGGCGCCGTTTCCATTGTGGTGCGGTTGGTCGCTTCAGTAATTTCGTTTGAATCGCGTGTCATTGCTCATCTCCGTGTCGGTGCAAGCCCTCATTGCGGCCTGTTGAGAGGAGAATGCGCTCGTCTGGTTTACCCACCTGTTGCTGAAGTGTTGATTTTTCCCAATGTCGCCGATGCGGCCTGGTCACGGTCCGGCCAACAGCACCGTCACCGGTGACAGGTGCGGAGCGCTCGCCGGACGTGTGACTTGCAGCGTTCCAGGCAGCACGTCTGCCAGCTTCGCAATCGCGTCTGTGGGAGACGCGGCGATCCGGGTTGGCAGGGTCAGGAATGGCAATGGATGAAACAGTCGATCGAACAAGATGGCACCGACCAGTATCGGCCTGGCATCGCGATCACTCAGGACGACGCTCGACGCCCAAATATGAAGCAGCTTGCGCTCCCCGCGCACTCCGGCGGGACGAACCAGTGACAAGACTGGCGCACGCCCGTCATTGAACCGTGGGAGAACAGGCAACTGCGTTGCAATCGTGCTTCCGCGAAGATAGGCACTGGCCGTTGCGAGGCCAACCCCGACAGCTGGCTGCCAGCCGTGTGGTGCTAACGCATTGCTCAATTCCGTGATGGTGCCGCTCCATTGTAAGACGATCGGCTCCTCATTTTCACCGCCCAGATCGACACGATACGCTGGCAAATTTCGCCAACCCGACTGGCGCCATTCAGCCGTGGTCATTGGTCGCGTTTGGGCTGGCGGAGCATACATCTTCAGGCCATTGGCATGGGATGACAGCACGTGCCATGCGCCAACAGTCACGAATGCCAAAACCGATAGCGCGAGCAGACGCACGATCTGGAGCTTCCGCATGTCCGTAGTTCTGAATGCGAGGGCGAATGCCGCGGTGATGCCAAACCCGAACACGAGGCCGGTGGCGACGTCCGACGGCCAATGCGCCTGCAGGTAGACGCGCGACAGCGCGATCGCCGCGACCAGCGAGGCCGTTCCCGCGATCACCAACGCTTGCCACGGCCGCTCCAGATCCCGGGACCAGATCCATCCCAGGATGCCGTACAGCGCAGCTGCGAACGTCGTGTGTCCACTCGGGAAACTGAACGCGTCGGCACCGCTGTAGAGACTACTCGGACGCGGCACCTGCATGGTCGCCTTGAGACCAACGACGAATAGCGCCGTCACTGCGATGGCCGCTACCAATCCCAGGCTCATGCGGCGGTCTCCCTTCCAGAAGATCCAACCGGCCGCAAGGAGCGCGACGAACGCCGTTACGGGCGTATCGCCGAGCGCGGTGATCGCGACCATCAGGCTATCACCCCAGGCGGTACGCCAGCTGCCGACGAGCGCGGAGATCGCATGATCGGCCCGCATTAACTCGCCACGCGCCAGCACATCCTCGATCAGATTGAAGAGCAGTACGAGAGCCAGTGCGAGGATAGCACCAAGAAAGGCAACCTCGCGCGCTGCCCCGTCCTCGGGTTTTGTCAACCCGCGCAAGAATTCGACCAGTCGCCCGTGACGCCCTTCGAGTGCCGCATGGGCCCTGCGTTGCGTAGCCACGAACGCAGCGCTGCCCCAATGCAGACCGCGACGCATGACGACACTCATCACGATCGCAAACCCCAACATCGCAATTACCAGTGCAACGAGCCGGCCGCTGATCTGGTGCAGAACCGCAAGCGACGCGCCGGCCGCCGCTGCGGGGATGATATGCGAGAATGACCACGCGACCGCCGAGCCGATATTCGCCGCGTAGAAGCGCGCAGGGCTCATGCCCGAGATCCCGGCGATCAAGGGGACGAAGGCCCGCACCACCGGGGTGAACCGTGCAATCAGAATTGACTTGCCACCATGACGGTCAAAGAACGCCCGCGAGCCCTCGATCATCTTTGGGTGGCGCGACAACGGCCACATTTCGAGAGCATGCGCCTTGTAGCGGTGACCGAACCAATACGCGAGTCCGTCACCGGCGATCGCGCCGAGAAGCGCTGCGGCGAGCACCGCCCAAACTGGCATGTAGCCGAGGCCGGCCAGGGCCGAGATTGCCAGAATCGTTGCAGTCCCCGGTGATACCGCACCAATGACGGGAAGCGATTCAGAGAGCGCCAACAGAAATACGATCACACTACCCAACAGCGGATGATGTGCCACAAAATCGGCGACGGGCTGCACGTATTGGTCAAAGAAGGCGGTCATGGCAGCTCGCGGGTTGGAAACGTGATGCTGATCCGCAAGCCAGGGCGATTGTCACCTGCTTCAAGAATGGCGCCATGAAGCTTTGACACTGCAGCGACGAGGCTCAACCCCAACCCGGTTCCCGGCGTCGTGCGGCTACTCTCGCCCCTATAGAAGCGGCGGAAAATCACCTCGCGGTCGACGTCCGGAACGCCGGGTCCATTATCGGCGACGGCTGCCGCATAACCGGACCCAGTTTTTGCCAATGACAACGTGACGACTGTACCAGGCGGTGTGTGCGTTAGAGCATTCTCGATCAAATTGGAGAACATCTGGACCAGCAGATCGCGGTCGCCGGAGACCTCGATGCCGTCCGTCACATCGCACCTCAAGAGGTATCCAGCCTCCTCCGCACTGAGCTCGTAGGCGTCGAAGACCGATCGTATCACCTCGGACAGATCGACAGCACGGAACGCCGACCGACGCGCTCCGGCCTCGACTTGCGCAATTCTGAGGAGGGCGGTGAACGTGGAAAGCAAGCCATCGGCTTCCGTGATGGCGTGCTCGACCGCACGCTGGTAGCCTTCCGTGGATGTTGCTTTCCGGCGGGCCTCATCGAGACCCTGCCGCAGGCGGCCCAGCGGTGTGCGCAAATCGTGCGCGATGTCGTTTGTCACTTGCTCGAGATTCTCCATGAGCCCTTGAATGCGGTCCAGCATGCCATTCAAGGTTTGCGACAATCGGTCGAAATCATCTCCGGCGCCCGTAAGGGGAACACGGTGTTTCAGATTGCCATCCATAATGGCAAGTGCCGATCCTGTGACGATTTCGACGCGTCGGGCCATGACCCGATGCGCAATGAAGGACGACATTGCGGCCAGAGCGACGCTGCCTAGCAGCGCCCATAAGAGGATTTCGACAAGCTCATCTTCCACATCCGCAACCCAATGAATATCGCGGGCGATGGACAAGACGAGATCGGATTGGACCGGAACCGTCAGCACCAGGACGTGGCCACCACTGATATTCGGCTCGATCTCATCTGGCGCCTCTTGCTGGGTCCAGCCCGGTGGCGTCGCTTTGATCCAGACATCGCCGGCAACATGCGTACCGTCGCTTGTCGTAATGCGATAGGCATAGCGGCGTGCAGTGTCTGCACGTGTCCTACGCGTGATTTCAGCGATCAGGCGATCGCCACCGGTCGAGTTGGTGCTGGCCAGCAGGCGCGCCACTTCCTCTTCGATCCGCAATCGCACACGCGCTTGCAGCGCGCTGTCAACGAAGGAATAAACAAAAACACCAAGTGTAGCCATCGACACAAGTAAGAGTGCCGTAGTCAATGCCGCGACGCGGAAACTTATGCCGCGGGTGAACTTAATGAGGCGCACGGATGCAATACCCCGCGCCGCGTACGGTCTCGATCAACTCATGGTCGAAACCCCGATCGACCTTCGAACGCAATCTGCTGATGTGTGTTTCGACGATGTTGGTCTTCGGGTCGAAGTGGAAATCCCAGACACTTTCCAGCAGCATCGTTCGCGTCACCGTCTTGCCGGCATGGCGCATCAGGTACTCGAGGAGGCAGAACTCTCGCGGCTGTAGGTCGATCTGTTGACCCGCCCGCATGACTTTGCGCGCGATAAGGTCCATCTCGAGGTCGGCGACACGAAGCACCGTCTCTACCGCCGCCATCGGCGGACGGCGTATCAATGCATTGATGCGAGCGATCAATTCGGCGAAGGCGAAAGGCTTGACTAGATAGTCGTCGGCGCCGGCCTCGAGCCCTTCGACCCTGTCACCAACCCCTGTCATGGTCGTCAAGAACAACACAGGCGTTTTTACTCCGGCACCTCGAATTGTCTTGACGATCGAGAGCCCATCAAGTCCCGGCAACCGCCGATCCGCAATGATGATGTCGTACGTTTCGCCGGCCGCCAGGAACAGACCGTCTCGGCCGGTTGCAGCCAGATCGACGACATGACCTGCCTCTTCTAGGCCCTTCTTGATGTAGCCCCCCGTTTCGCTGTCATCCTCGATTACCAGAACCTTCATGAAGCGTGCCTTCTTTTTGCTGGCTTGACGGTGCTCTTTTTGAACGTGAACATTTCCCTCAGCGTAGCATCTCCGACGAGGTGATGCAGCAAAGCGATCGACGCGTGTGCCACCAGATAGGCCCACATCAGATTGGCAAAAGATTTGTGGGTTCCGATCAGGACTCCATGCAGTCCTGAACCTGCTTCCCAGACCAGTGTTGAGTCGCCCGTTACCGCCATGACGAGAGCCGTCAGCAGGCCCAGGCCATGCGTCGCTGCGGCCAATGCCTGGCTGTCAGAGTGTGGCCAGCGCCGAGTGCGAACCGCGGTAACGTGGACGAAAACATCATCGCGCAATGCGCGAAGCCGCGGCCTCGAAAACCAGGGCACGAGTGCAGCAATCGCGGTTTCGTTTCGCCTAAATGCGATCCAAACCCAAAACACTCCGAGGACGCCGAGCCCGATCAAACCGCCCCACTCATGTAAGCCGTAAAGCCAATCGCCCGGCCGTCCTTGCCGCGGCCCCTCCATCAGGGAGCTACCCAAGAGCTGGTGCAGCACGATCAAGAGAATCGAAGTATGCATAAATCGGATTGCGATTGAGTGCGGCCGTGGCGAGGAAGATGCGGACATGCCATGGTCTCCAGAGAACTATCGGCGGGTGCACCACATGCCAGCTAGCAGACGATCTGCGTCCTTCCGACATGAACCACGGGGCGGCAACGACCAGTGTGGTCGAAGCCCGCCATTTCGGAACTCGCCAGCTATGCGCTGACAGGCACCGGTTTCGCCGTGTCGGATTTGGTCACCGTGAAGTAGGCGACCAGGGCCAGGATCGTCGTCAGAAAGATGGCGCTGGTCACCGTGGTGCCGAGGCCAATCCCACCTTTGTCGAGTGGCTGCGCGAGCAAATCACCCAACGAAGCTCCAAGCGGCCGCGTGAGAATATAGGCAATCCAGAAGGCAAGTACGGCGTTCACCTTGAAGACGAAGTAGCCAAGAGTCACTGCCCCGATCAGGCCACCAAACAACAGAGCCGAGCGCGCGTATCCTAACGCCAAGCCTTCCGCGAGGAGATCACCAGCTGCGGTCCCTAATGCGAAGGTGAACAGGATTGCTGCCCAGTAGAACAGTTCACGTTTGGTCGTGAAGATCGTGTGGATCGAGAGAGTTTTCTCGCTCGCATACCAAGCAC
>JANLPY010000602.1:0-4035 GCA_031367505.1 Hyphomicrobiaceae bacterium
TTCTTTGCCGCTTACCTTGTTCCCAGCGCATGCCTTCGCTCACCCCCACCGACTCACACAGAGTTACAACCCGCTTCGCTCGATTCCCCCATTCCCGTTCAAGCGCGCCCCGCGCCGGTCGAAAACACAACTACCCCGTCAGCTCGCTGGTGCTCCGATTCAGATTCGGGTGGCACCGGCAAAAAACGTTTCTGCGACTCCCACGCCCTTGGCGTCACACCGGCCCTGTCGGTTCAATCGCATCCCGACCTGCAACGCTGCCGACCCTTTGGGTTGGCACTTGCAGATTCGCATCTCTTGAGGATTGAACATGTCGCAAAATTCAGCTTTCCCGCTACCGCTTTCCATGAGTCTTTCCCTGATCGCCTCCGTCGTGCTGGCCGCTTGCGGCGGCGGTGCCGGCGGTGCTGCCGGCACCGAGCCCGCCGCACTCAGTGCATCGCTTAACAACCCGTCGACGACCATTGCCTCCAGTGCCTTGACCGATGAGGCCAGCGGCTCGGCCGCAGACGCCGGCGTGGTCGGCTCCGACGCCCAGCTCGCGACGGCCTTGCGCGCCCGCACCGGCATCGACGCGACCAGCGTCAGGCCTACGCCCGCCCCAGGCCCGGTGGTGATCGTGGACGAGGCGATCCTGGTCGCGGGGACACTGCCCCCGGCTCCTGTGTCGACCTCAGCACTGCCACCGATATCGCAGACCGCACCGCCTATCGACGGGAGTACGCGGTCGGTCAGGCCGCCGCCGGCGCCCCCGCCGCCTGGACCGGCACCTGCTCCCGCGCCAGCGCCCGTCGCGGGAGCATGCGGTGTCGCTGACGTGGGCAACTGGACCGTCCCCACGCCCAGCAAGCTCGACGCAAACATTCCGTTGCGCAGCCTGCAACAGCCCGGCTCGCGGCTCTTCTACATCAGCGCAGCGACCGGCTCCGACTCCACCGGCGACATCTATTTCTGGGATGGCGCCCGCATCGTCGACTCTGCCGGCAAGCCTGCCAATGCAGCCGGCGCAGCCTACGGCACCGATCCGATGAACCCGAGCGCTGCGGTGAAGGCGTTCAAGCGCTGGGCTTATGTTGGGCCGCGGCAGAACGGGTCGGACATCGGCACGCATACCCCAGTTGGAACCGCGCTCGTTGCAACCCGCGGAGGTTTTCCGGATTGGTGGATGTTCAAACGCGGCGAGACATTCGACTTGTCGCAAGACCTGTTGTCATTCGCGCGCGAGGCCGATCCCAAAATCAATTCCGTAAATTCAAGTCTCTCCTTGTCCGGCGGACGTTCAGCGACCGAAAGGCAAATCATCGGTGCATTCGGCGATGTGTGTTCTGCGCGCCCGCGCTTCGTTCACCCGCAAGACGGCTTCGTGACACGCTATGAAAATGCAGGCTTTCCGACATTTAAGAATGCCGCGTACCTGTCGCTGCACTTCGACGGGCACGACCGCAGCCAACCGGGAACGTACCTCGGTCTCACGATGCTCTACCAAAACTCGTCGGCCATGAACATCCTGTTTGAGGACGTGTGGTTCGACGCTGCGACGATAAACATCAGTCAAAGCAACGGCGCCCAAGTGACGCTTCGCCGCTCGCTCATTACCGACAACTACTCAACTGATGGCACTCGTACCCAAGGCATCTACTACTCTGGCGCACGCGATGGGAAGCTGCGAATCGAAGATTCGATTCTGCTTCGCAACGGGTTCTCGAACGGCGACCCAAAGCTGGCCTGGCCGCCTGCCGGCAAGCAGACTTGGGACGTTTTCAATAGAAATCTCTACATTGACGGCCAGACTAGCAACATGAATTCTGCGTTTGTAGACAGCGTATCAATGGTGGGGGCGTCAGGGGATCAGTTCCGTGCTGGGCTTCAGGTTGAACGTAATTTCTTCTATCAGGGATACGTCTCTTTAGGTGCCTACGGTGGATATGCAGACACCGACGGCGCCACGGGAACATTTACAGACAACATCGTTCAGCGCTTTGCCGGATCGGGAACCGATAACAATCTGGGACAGCCAGGGTGGGGCGTCGGTCTGACGAGCGGAGCTTACGGCGTTGAAGTGGCTCGTAACATTGTCACCGGCGCACAACACGCCGGCACAGGCGCAGCATTCGGCATGTCGCCGCTGAGCTGGCTCTGTTACTCGCACACATTCAATTTCGCCACTCGAAACAACCGTATTCATGACAACATTTTCGAGTCGCCTGCCGATGGGGCGCCGATTGCCGTATCGGACGGTGTAACAGGTGAGGCGACACCTGGCTGTTCTCACTGGCAATTCGCTGGCGTTAAGTCGAATACTGCCTTCAATAATCTGCTGATCGGTCCCTCCGGTAAGGCAACATCGTACGAACCCGTTGGTGCGGCCATAGGAACCGCCAACGACACGGTTTACTCCGGTAACAAGCTATACGGCAGTCGCACTGCCGCCGCCGCGGCCTTGGGTTGGGCCGGGCCTAACCGCACTTTGAAGACGCACCTGCAGTCCAACGGGGTGACAGTCTTATCGTCCGACGGCTTCCCAGAGTACTTCAACGCCGCAACGCAAATGCGCCGTGGCCAATGGAAACCCGAGTGGACCAGCAAGGCGATCGTCAACCACTTTCGCGGCGGCTTCGGGGTGGCGGCGCTGCCGTGATCTGGGCACGCTAGAGTTGTCCTAAATCGTGAAGCCTCCCGCACCTGCGGGAGGCTTTTTCATGAGTACGCCGCTTATGATCCAAGCCCAATGTAAGTCCCGCTTTCACACCACCAGCGATTGCCGCACAGCCAGTGTCGACCTCCAGAGTTAGCCCATGATTGTCTCCATCGGAATGCTCGCTCACAACGAGTCCGGCGGCATTGGAATCACCATTGCTTCACTGCTTGCGCAGTCAGTGTTCCATGCCAGTGCAGAAGCGGCCGGTGTGAGCTACTGGGAGATCGTCGTCGTACCCAACGGGTGTACTGACGACACTGCACGAGTTGCCGACGAAGCATTCCAAGTCGGAATCTCGGCTCTTGTCAACGTGCCGGTGACCCACGCTGTCCGGGCTCTGGCGCAAGGCGGAAAAAGCAACGCATGGAATCAATACATCCATGAGATGTCCCGCCCTGACGCTGACGTAATCGTAATGATGGACACCGACATTGAATTCGGTCATCCCGACACAATCCTCAATTGCTTGGCGGAGCTTCGGCGCAACGAGTATGCGAAGGTCGTTGTCGATCTGCCGCTGAAAGACTTTGTCAAGAAGCAAAGGCTGACTTGGATAGAACGCATTTCAGCTCGCAACTCAAGCATTCAGCTAGACAGCACCGTTGGAATTGCAGGTTCCTTCTACTGCGCCTCAGCAGAAACTCTGCGCCAAGTGTGGATGCCGGCAGGCCTTTCGGGCGAGGATGGGTTTCTGAAGGGCATGATCGTCACCGATCTTTTTCGCGCCGAACCAGATGCTCGCCGAGTCGCTCGTGCGGCAAATGCCTCGCACTACTACGAGGGACTCAGCGACTTGCGAAGCATTTTTCATCATGAGTTGCGCATGGTGATCGGCACTGCGCTCAACTGCTACTTCATGTGGGACTTCTTGAAGTTCGCGACCGATCCCAACGGCCCAGGTGCAGGCACGCTGATCCGCGACCAGCTCGCAGCCGACCCAACCTGGTACCGCCGCACCATCGAGAACCAAATTCGCAATCGCGGCTGGTTCGTCCTGCCGCGCGGCACTTTGTTTCAGCGACTCGCATCATTGCGTGGCGTTGGATGGCATAGCGCGTTGCGTCGCTTGCCATTGGTTCTCGTGGGAACGCTGCTAGATATTCCGACCTTTTGGCTCGCCAATCGCAGGCTCCGCAGTGGTCAAGCGTTCGGATTCTGGTGACCCGCCTTCGCTGATGGTTTCATGAGCCTATCGCCATTCCATCGTGGCCTGCCTTTTTGAAGCGACTCTGGTCCAGCCGCCATGCTGCGGCGGGCAGCCTCATTCATTGGACGGGGGCAGGGCGTGCCTACGAAGCCGTGACCCACCCTGCGGGCGCCATCGTGCTGATGTACCA
>JANLPY010000606.1:0-2012 GCA_031367505.1 Hyphomicrobiaceae bacterium
ACGCCCTGGGCAAGGCGCATCATGATGCTCGCACGCTCAGCGCTGGAGAGCTGTTGGTAATGATTCGTCATGCATACACTCTGAGTTGAGAGTGTTGCGGTTCAGTTTAGAGCGCGCCTGCCTTCATGAATCGCGTCGATCCTGCCTTGAGAGACTCAGGCCTTCTGCCGACTGGACCTGGCGATGTTCTCGTGCTTGTTACGTTTTACTTTGCCACAGTCGGGGGCGGTTACGTCTTATATATGACCGCGGTCATTGATGCATTCAGTGGATATCGGTTTTCAACCGTTCACCTTGAGCGGGATGAAGAAGCGGCACACACGCTCTTCGACCAAGCGTGGAAATGTATCGAAGCCCGCGGGTTTAAGGCTACTCGCATAGTTCTGTGCAAGCATGGCAATGCACCGCTTGAGTCAAGTCCATTGATTAAGCGAATTCGCGGAAAAGGAGTGAAGGTCGAATGCCGGGACTTTGCTGAATCACATGGTGGTCATGCCGTCGCACTACAGAAGGACATGCGGAAATTCCGCACAACGGAAGGTCACTCACTGCGCGCAGTCGCCGATTTCAATTCGGCTTGGAGGGCTTGCGTGGATCAGTATAACAAGACTGAGTTGGAGTTATATCCCTGCAATGGAGTGTCCCCCGAGACGAGGTTCGATCTCGACGTTCATTCCGGGCAAAATCGGGACTCACCGTTATCTAGAGAGCGGGTAACGGAGAAACCATTAACTAAAATCGGGCGGACGGTAACTAATGGCAAGGGCAGACCCCGGTCGGCCACGCCAGTTAACGCAGTCGCTCCGGGCGAGTTAACCGAAGTATTGCGCAGGAGAAAGGCGGGAGAGACTGGGCCGATTTGGAGTCGATCGCCAATTGGCGCTTTCAGGCCCAAAAAGGCCTGAGCTTTTGTTCGCGGTTCAGGCGGATCGTCCACGCTTCCATGTGTTGCGAACATCGCGTCGGTGTTCGCTCAGGCATCACCAGTGCGAAAGCGTCGTCGGTGCTGACCTTGGTGCGAAGATGTAGGCAAACGTGACGACAGTCACGTCTTTTGTGGGGGCTCACGAGCGTCGGCCAGCCGGTCTCCCCATTTCGACCGTATTCGGGAGGTCCCGCAGTCCCGGCGCAATACCCCGACGAGCAGACATAGCCGCGGCGCGCTTCACGCCCCACCAAGGCACCAGGCGTGATGTCGGCTTCGGGGATGAAGCGTCGGCCATCACTCGGCAGCGCAATAGCATCACGATCTGGGGTAGCTACCTGCTGACCTGCTGCCACTGGTGATCGGCGCAGCCGGGACCATTCCGAATTCCCGAAATGCACGCATCGCCGATGCAATCGGCGGCGGCGGCGGCCGCATCAGGGCGGACGCTTGCCTCAGTGCACATTCGGTGTAGCGCACTCGGTCAGATTTATGGGTTGCCCCGCTGTCGGGCTAAGAGCCTCAGCCTGAAGGCTTGACCACCTCGCATCGTCGAGCGCCGCCATCGCGATGTCTGCAAGCTGGTTTCGTTTGCTGAATAACGCGCGGTCTGCAGCACCACTGGCGCCGTCGATATAGAGTTGCCGGAGGGGCGGGAATAACCACGCGGCCAGCACACTGGCTCGGCCCACGTCGAAACCCGCCAGCCGCTCAGTGATAGTTTGACTTGCGTCGAAGCGTAGCCCCTTCCCTGACAGCTCAGTGGCAAGTTCAAACAAAGCGAGAAAGCTGCACACCTGATCAAAGAGCATGGCGCCTCGGTCGTCGGCAGCGATCACGGCGCGATTGTCGCCAGCTGCAGCCTTGTCGAGCACGGGCACGAGTTGCGGAAGCAAGACGGTAACAATTGCGATTGCTTCGGGCTCGGGCAGCTGCCGCATGTAGTCTATTTGCACTGAGTCACTTTGTCATCGTCGCAGACCGCCGAGAATCAGCGATGCGTCGGACTCCTCAGGTGGGAGACGGCGATGGACAGGCGGCAGTCGGACGAGAGCGCCGAGCGTTTCTCGGCGTATCTGGACGAGTT
>JANLPY010000608.1:0-3383 GCA_031367505.1 Hyphomicrobiaceae bacterium
CAGGAGGGCGGCACATCGGCGCACTGGCTCGGCACCGACGCCATCGGCCGCGACCTGGTGTCGCGCCTGATGCACGGCGCACGCCTGTCGCTGGTGATCGGCATCGCAGTCGTGGCACTGTCGATCGCCGTCGGCATCGCCGTGGGCCTGATCGCCGGCTTCGCCCGCGGCGTCACCGACATCGCGATCATGCGCATGATGGACATCATCCTGACGCTGCCCAGCCTATTGCTGGCGATCGTCATCGTGGCCATCCTCGGCCCCGGCCTGATGAACGCAATGCTCGCGGTGGCCATCGTCGTGCTGCCGCATTACGTGCGCATCACCCGCGCCGCGGTGATCGGCGAATCGTCGAAGGACTACGTCACCGCCGCCCGCGTGGCCGGCGCCGGCCCGCTGCGCCTGATGTTCCAGGAAGTGCTGCCCAACTGCGCGGCGCCGCTGATCGTGCAAGCGTCGCTGGGCATCTCCACCGCCATCCTCGACGCCGCCGCGCTCGGCTTCCTCGGCCTCGGCGCGCAACCTCCGGCCGCCGAGTGGGGCACGATGCTCGCCGACGCCCGCGAGTTCGTGCTGCGGGCGTGGTGGGTGGTGACTTTTCCGGGCTTGATGATCCTGATCACCGTGTTGGCGTTCAACCTGCTGGGTGATGGGTTGCGCGATGCGTTGGATCCGAAGTTGAAGCGCTGACGTACTGGACTCCCAATGAACTCGGCCAATGACTGGGCAACGGCGATGCGAGTTAGTGATGCAATGGATCGGAGAATTCGAGGGCCATCACCCGTGGATGAGCCGACGCTGTTAGTGCAGCGCATCTCACAAAACATCATTCTCTGCGGAGGTGCGACGGAGTATTTTTCGCAGGAGATGCCGGTCTGGCATCCAACGAAATCTGATGAAGACGATCTTCGACCTATCGACATTCTGTATGGTCAGTACGACCCGAATGCCCGCTCCATTGTGATCTTTCGCGATCAAATTGCGCAGCATGCAAATAGCTTCGGCGCGGAGCCGCACGAGTTGGAAGAGATTGTTCGAATTCACGAGCTTGCGCACGCTGTCATTCACCTCGGCAGCCGCGTCGACGACGTTCATGATCACCTATCGAGGTTTGGACAATTCAAGATTACCGATTGGCCTACATTCGTCCACACCCGCACGTCGTGGTTCTCGACGTTTTCCACGGAGCTACATGAGTTCCTTGCCCAAGCGCTCACCTACACAGCACTATGCAAGCTGTCGTCACCGCAGCGATCGGAACGACTTCGAAAGGTCTTTGATAGCCTCGAGTCAAAACAATCACGCCACTACCGCCTTACCCCACAGGTGAAATCCTGCGCAACCGATACAGATTGGCCCCTAGTTCTAGACATGGCAAGGGTTTTGTCAGAGGTATTGGGCGGGCACGACATTGCACCTGCGGCGGCGCTTGAGGCGCTCATTTGCGATGTCACTGATCATTCTCTGGCACGGACATGTCGATGAACTCCGGTGACGACCACTGGATTTCGGGCCTCATTCATCTGACCGATTGCGATCGGCCCTCACATCAACAGTCGCGGGCTCTAGGGTTGGTAGGAAGGATGCAGGCGATGCGATGGAAAAAGTGGTCGGCACTCCTGTGCCTAATGGCGGCACTGAATGTGGCGTTCGGCCAGGGCGTACCGGACAACTTCTGGGACGGCTTCGCGGCAAAGATGAGAAGGGGCTGCGTGGAGATGCAGATGACGAGTAGCGCGAATCAGGCGCTGAAGCGCGAAGTTGTCGAGGACGCGTGCGACTGCATGGCACGGCAGGTGACAAGCAGGGCAAAGGGATCGCCCGAATTCGTAACGGCAGTAAGCATGCAAGATCGGGACGCGATGCCGCGTCTGATGGCGTCGATGACGACCGAACCGGACGGAAGGCACGTGCTGGCAACCTGCACAGAGCGGGTGATGGCCGCTCAAGGCGGATTGGCAGGGGCGGTGAAGGCAGACGGGCAAGCGTCCAAAGAGAAGGTGCTGAAAGGTAGGTCGCGCTCAAGCTTCGTGGACGAGGCAACGAGAAGCTGTGTCGGTGCTCCTGGCAGAGAGCGTCTCCGCACACCGATCGCACCTGCACAGGTGACAGGCTACTGCCGTTGCGTCGCGGAGGACATGGCAGACCACCTGAGTGAGCAAGACCTGGTTGACGCGATGAAATCGAACGGGAAGACCAAGACGATCCAGGAAGCGCGGTCTCGTATGGATCAGGCGTGCTCGAAGAAGTACTTGAACTAGGGGCACGTGCGCCTGTTGCTTCGACCTTGCAGACCAGTGGTTGGCGTGCTGGCCAGGAACTAGGCGAAATACTCTGAACGAAGGTTGCCAATGTGACTACAACTGCGCCGCGAAAAACCACTGGGACACTTGGTGACTTCAAGTGCTATGGTCGCCTTCGATGAGCGGTACCAGAACGCCCATCATCGTTTGAATTTCAAGGCATCGGGGGAAGTTGGATGACTAGAGCTGTCATGTTTGGCGTTATCACTGCCCTGTCGGCCACTACAGCCCTGGCGTTCGACTACAACGACTGCATTCTGCAGGGCATGAAAGGTGTGTCGGGCGATGCAGCAGTAGCCGCCGTCCGCAACGCGTGCCGCCAGAAGAGCAGCGATGCCACCGAGGCGTCCGAAAGGAAGTTTGGAGAGAGCATCGAGACGGACATGCTTCCACTGGCTGATGCGTACTCCGATGAGGGTCCCGGGCAGCGCGGTATCGTCATTCAAAACAAGCATCCGCGATACGTCGTCACCTTTTTGCGACTGTCGATCTATCCCGCGCCTGGTGGTCCCGGCACCCCGTGCGATGGGACCAAGGTGAAATACCTTCCCTTCAAGTTGACCTTGAAAGCGCAGCAGTCAACTAAGCTCGTTTACCCGACCGCGAGCAAATCCGAGTGCCTACGCGTCGCGTATGCATTGGCGCGGGAACCCTCCTGGACCGATGTGTCCTTGTCATCTAGCGTCCAGCCGTTGGACCGAGACCCGATCGAGTAGTAGTTGCCGATAACACAGCGCGAGGGTCACACGACGCAAGGATCAAGTCTTGCGACTTGCCTGTAAGAGCGCGATTGCATCGGCCGGCGCGAAGATCAGGACTCCCTCGAAGCTCGAGAGCGAGAGCAAATCCTTGTCGCCCGACACGATGAATTCGACCCGGGCCGCGAGTGCCAACGCGAGCACTTTGTCGTCATCGGGATCGCGGCACACCGGCTGTGGAAGCGGTGGCGGCTCGATCACCTCGGCCAGGCGCCGGAACTCCGCCAACGAACGCTCGCGTGAAGTGTTTGTGCGGGTCAGGATGGCGTCGAACTTCGCGCGCCCGATCACGTCGGCCAGCTCAGCCAGCAGCGCCGGGCTG
>JANLPY010000610.1:0-4345 GCA_031367505.1 Hyphomicrobiaceae bacterium
CTGTCCAAATGTCGCCGCGCTTCATTCATCGCCCCAGTCAGACACCGCGTCGATGAACGCTTGATCGTCATGCGCATGAGGGCTCGTCGAGGTCGCCAGCGACTGGCGATGCGCTTCGGAGCGGAAGGCCGGGGATCGCACGTCGGGCACCCATATCTGGATCGGACGAAGACCCTGCTCACGCAGGCGTTCGCGATGTTCCCGGACCTTCACGCGGGATGACTTGGGGCTTGATGCCGACGCCATGGCGAACTCTCCAATTGAGTTACATGTAACCTACCATCAGCGCGGCCCAATGGCCAGCACTTTTCATTGGACAGGGTTACTTCCCCTTCCCGGCAAAACCCTCTTCCCGAGGCACAGTGCCGAAAAGAGGTTTGAAATTATTCAACAATCTCCCCTGGGCGGCTCACGCCCCGACCGGACGGCACTGAGAAAGACATGCCCTGTCAAGGGCTTGGATGGCGACCGGAGAGCCGCTTTTATCTTGCCGTGGAAAACCGTCCCTACCGCCCTCGAAATTCGCCCGCCACTCCCCTCCCGGCCCCAACCGAAACAGCTTGGCGAAAAGAGCCATTCTGCCCTTAATGGCGCATTGGATCGCCTCGGGATTCGGCCACGACGACCATGTCAGCGCGCTGGGCGAAGACCGCTTTTGGGCTGATGATAGACCTCGCGAATGCGGAGGCCGCTGTCCAGTGAGATGCACCCGCGCGGCGTTCTGATAGTCATCCCCTGGCAGAACACGAGCGGAGGCACCGCAGCGCCAATTCTCGGCCAATCCATAAGAAGGTCCGCAGCCACAGAAGCGTGATCACGCAGGCATCGAGCAATTCTTCCACCGGCGGCAGGGATTCATCGTGCCAACTCTGCGCAACGCATAGTAATTACCAAGGCTGTGAATCGCGCCGGCAAAATGCGGTGGACGGTGATACCGATATGGCTTTCAAAGCCATGGCTGGGCCTGAATTATGCGCCTCAGTTCGCTCCGAATAGACACAGCAGAACCAGCAAGGTCTACAGTCGCAAACGCAATTGAATGTCCTTGGATTGTGGCATGCTCGTAAAGCTGCGAGCCGACTGCTGGATGCAAGAATAAACCTGCCGAGGTGTCCCACCGCTGATCGCCGCCCTCCTGAGATCGAAGGTAGGCGTACATCTGGTATAGATATCCGCTCTTCAGACTTGCATCCCCGAAGCGGCCGACCCCCAAAATGGATGTGAATTTGGTGTCGATTACGAGCCTTCTGGCAGCGCCCGGCGCGTCGATAACGATGTCGGTCACCATGCGCGGAAGGATTGTGCCAAGTTGCGGTGACGAGGATGACAACTGCCATTCGAGGGGAATGCTACCACGCACGGACCACCCACGCGGTTCCAGATCGACGCGGGCAAAGCCGAGGATCGCCTTCTCAAACAACCGACGCACCCATGCCTCTTCCCGATCAGGAGCGACAAGTGGCGTTGCACCCGCATCTTCAGTGGGAAGGGCCAAATCGAAGGCCAAACGAGCAAGGGCAACCATGAATCGGTCGGCAGCGTCGTTTCTTCCGATTTGGTCGGCTGCAAGTTCGGCGCGAGATGGACGCGTCCCCCCGACACCTGCCCGGCCGAGTGTCGCTGACAGGGCGCGGCATTGGCGAATCATGTCGTTGTCCCGAACAAGCCG
Source organism: Hyphomicrobiaceae bacterium (assembly GCA_031367505.1). GTDB lineage: Bacteria > Pseudomonadota > Alphaproteobacteria > Rhizobiales > Hyphomicrobiaceae > JAKFWF01. The sequence goes on from JANLPY010000610.1 coordinate 1,670, forward strand.
AGCCATTAAATCCAGCGCCGCCCGGACAAGTCTATTACGTGCCGTGTCAATAGTGAGTTCTTCAAAGCGACAAAAGACCTCTCCTTTGGAAATGAGCTGTCGCGACTCAGTAGTCAGAATATTTATTCGACCTCGGACGCGCGTGAGTGCTTTTTCACGATGACAATAGCCTCTGGTAAAATTGCGACGTAGGCGACGCTCAACGGCGTCAGTCAGAAGTCGCGCGATCAATTCTGGAATATCTTTGATGTCTTCTTCAACGGTCGCATCGAATGCACCCCTGACGCGGGTCAGGTCCGACGCATAGAGCATTAACAGCCAAAGATTCCGAACTGGAATACGACCGATCTGCCGATCACCGGGCGATGAGCTCTTAACGTCTGACGGCGATATCAACTCAGCCCCGTGAGCAGCTTCGCTCGCGCCGCCTTAGCCGTCTCCGGCGCGTCGTACCAATACTCATCCAACAGCGGGCCGATTTCTGTCTCAACCCTGGCTCGGAACCACGCGCGACCGTCGGTGATCGGAGCGTCTGTGTCCGGGGTCACGTAAGAATGCCCGATTCGGAACTGAGGACCGAGCGAGATCGCCGCCGAAATCTCGGCATTGAGTACACCAATTCGGTTTTCAATTTCGGTGAGTAGCGCGCTTTCAATCCCCCGGTGTGCGCACCATGCCCGCCAAGCGTTCCCAAATCTGGGCTCGAGATCGATAAAGGCAAAGCGACGCCGCAGTGCCAGGTCGACAATTGCAAGTGAGCGGTCGGCGACGTTCATAGTCCCAATGACATATAAGTTCGCTGGCACATGGACCCGCTCGCCCGGCTCCTTACGGTAGGCCAGCTCGATTGCTTCCGACCGTCGGCGCTTCGAAACTTCCAACAGCGTGAGCATCTCGCCAAAAATCTGAGCCGGGTTACCGCGGTTAATTTCTTCAATGACCAGCACAAATGGCCGATCTGGTTCGCTCTCAGCGGCTTGGATCGCCTGCATCAAGATGCCATCGACGAGTTCGAGGCGTCCGTCGCCAGCAGGCCGCCAGCCGCGCACAAAGTCCTCGTATGCAAGCGACGGGTGGAATTGCACAACGCGAAGTCTCGACCGAGCCGTCTCGCGGTCGTTGGAGCCGGCCAGCGCAAACCCGAGGCGTTTCGCTAGCCAGGTCTTCCCCGTGCCGGGTGGGCCCTGGAGAATCAGGTTCATCTTGGAGCGCCAGCGGTCGAGGATTTCCGATAGCTCTGCGTTTGTTAAAAAACATCCATCGGCAACAATATCTTCAATCGTGTAAGGGGATTCTTCCTCGACAATTTCGTCGTCTTCGGTCGTTGTCGGGTTTCCTGGCTTATCATCCGGGATGATCTCCGGTTTAGCGCCGTATTTCTCCAGCCAATAAGGCTGTGCCAGAAACCACGCGTAGTCCTGTGGCGCACCTCGGAACGTAAAATCGATCAATCGGCGACCGCCTTCGGCCTCCGGGTCGGCTTCAACGATCGTGGTTCGGTAGGTGTAAAAATACCAGTCACGCGGTTCCGCTGGTGGGTCCCAGGCGACTTTCACCGTCCGCCCGTCACCGGTATTATCGAGGACCGTGCCCGTAGCCTTAATTCTCATGACCGATACGGCCTTGCCGCCGACTTCAAACGGCACACGCTTTTTGACAAAGCTTGCCTTTATCGCGATCTGGTCTCCGGGCCTTATCCGGCGAACCAAGTCCAAAAATTGATCTTCGTAACCGTTCTCCCAGACGCCTTGTTCTAGAAAACGAGGAAGCTGATCGTCGTTCCCATTCCAAACTGAGCCAACGAACCAGTAGGACTTTCCCGCTTCCTCGTTGTCTGCTGCGGCACCGGGGGCGAGCGCATCTTCCTCGGTCACGGGACTTCCGGGCTTAGCGTCGCGAATCCGAACGTACAGGTCCCAGGTGTCTTCCGGTGAGAGCTTCGCTTCACGCCCCTCAGGGGTCAGGCTCCACAATCCGCGCCGTGCATTTCCAAGAAGGCCGGCTTTCACGAGGTAAAAGCGCGCCCAATGGACATCGTTTTCGAATATGGATTGCGTGCCGTTTTGGACAAACCGGGTCAGGTCGTCAGCCGGAACCTCCGCCCTGGATCGGATCCAAGCCATGGCTTCGGCAGGGCGCATTGGGTTGGGATCCGCCGAACGGAGGGCATCCAGCAGCAGTGGAAAGTATGTCGTAAATCGGTTGCTTTTCGCTTCGGCCATCTCGCACCCTTCCCCCCGTCATCAATTCGCCCGGAAGAGCCGGGTCCTGGGCACAAATCGGCCCGGCCCACTCGTCTCCGTCAAGCCAGGGCTAAGGGAACCGGCGCGACTCGGACATCCTTGTCGGGTTTTGACAATCCAATACGACGATACCCCAGGCCTATCCGGTCCGGCCAGATGCTCATGCTTCGACTATAGGGCTATAGCGTAGACATAGTGCTCATCATCATCGGTTGTGGCCCGCCAGAGAACCTTTTCGCACGCATATGTGACCCACGACACAGCGCCAAAGCGCCTAACCTGCGATCCATCCGGATTACGCAACCTGAAGTGTGGAAATTTGCATCACGCGGTTGAAACGGTGTCGGGTTTCCAGGTGATATAGGGTTGCGTTGAAGCGGCCCACGTCTCATCGATCTCGACCAGGACGGCCGAAACAAGACGCAGCAGCGCC
>JANLPY010000614.1:0-4429 GCA_031367505.1 Hyphomicrobiaceae bacterium
GCGCGTTGACCCCCGCTGAAATCGGCGTGATCGATCAAATCGCCGCGCGCGCTGGCCGTACCCCCACGCAAAACCCAAAGCTATCTGACTACCTCCGCGAAATCGCCCGCCTCGGCGGATACCTCGCGCGAAGTCATGACCCACCACCAGGCAACATGATCATGTGGCGCGATTGGTCACGCCTGATGGACATCCAGTTCGGCGCAGAACTCGCCTCCGCTACATTTATGGGTAATTGAAAGCGTTGTCTAATTGATAGCCTGATAGCGCTGCTTTTCCTTCAGTATTTGCCCGATCACCAACGGTTGTCTTCGAGGTCTGCGGACGGTGCGTGAGCCTTTGGTGCCGAGCCTTCATGATTGCGGTCAGGCGGTCGTGAGTGGGCGTCTCTGTGTCACCGACGCGGTTGGTGCCGCGACACTTGCAACGAGATCGCCCGGTTTTTGGCTATCGGTTTTCGTGCTGCTGATCAGTTCCAGCAGAACTCGGTTTCCGATTGCCAAAGCTTGTGGAGCAGGGCGGCGAGCTTGCGCGCGACCGCAACCTTGGCGCGTTTTGGTCCCTTGGTGTCAGCCAGCTTCTGGCCCCAGCGTTGTAGCGCGCAGGGCCGCTTGAGGCGCACGAGCACCGAATTCGCCGCCTCGTAGAGCGCCGAGCGCAGCATCGGATCGCCCGCTTTGGTGATGTGCCCCTTATGATCGCGCATGCCCGACTGGTTGCGTCGTGGGACGAGCCCTGCGTAAGCGCCCGCATCGACGCTGCGGCTGAACCTGCCGGAGTCTTCGATGCTCGACTTGAACGTGAGCGCGATGATCGGGCCAACCCCTGGAACGCTCATCAGGCGCATGGCAACCGGATCAGCCGCCGCACGAGCATCGAGCAGCTTGGCCGATCTGGCCAGCTGCGCTGCGGATTCCAATGATGCCGGCCGCCTATTCCGATCTGATCCCGGCCACTATTCCAAAGTGATGCCGGTCGGGCGAAGCCAGATCGGGTTGTTGTAATGGCATGCAGGTTTTTGTCGGGTCAAGCGGGTTGTGCGATGGCGTTTCGGCGCATGGAGTCGCCGGAGAGCTCGAGGCGATGAGCGTTGTGAACGAGGCGGTCGAGGATCGCGTCGGCGTAAGTCGGGTCTTCGATCAGATCGAACCAGCGGGTCACGGGGAGCTGGCTGGTCACAAGCGTTGAACGGCGGCCGTAGCGGTCTTCGAGTATCTCGAGCGGGTGATGGCGGGCATTACCATCGAGCGGTTCAAGCCCCCAGTCGTCAAGGATCAGCAGGTCGACGCGGGCAAGACTCTTCATGCGCGCAGCAATGCGGCCGTCGCCCTTGGCGAGCGACAGATCGTCGATCAACCGCGGGAGCCGCGTGTAGAGAACCGAGCGATTGTCGCGGCAGGCGCACCAGACCGGAACAGTGCTTCTTCAACCACTTGGCCAGAACCTCGGGATCGCTTGCGACTACATCGCGGCGCACAATCGCGCCCTCGCCTGTCACCACACACACATGCGTGGTCTTGTCACTCACATCCAAACCTGCATAAATCGTCATCGGTCATCCTCTCGCTTTGGTGCGCCCCACCGGCGACTCCGCATCAAGCAGGAGGATGGCTACTTCAATTACGCAACGTCACCGGATGGCTACCTTTGGAATGGGCTGGCAAGGCGTCAACGATCGCGTGATCGATCCAAATCTTCGCCCGGTCCGGGCTCCGATTGATCGTGTCCGGAAGTCAGGTGGTCACGTCATGGTAACGTCGCGATTGTCACACGTGTCAAATTGCTGCCTTTTCATCCGAATGGATTCGGCCGCCAGATCTCATCTCACGCGCAGCGAGACGTTTGCCAAGACTGATCCAACGTCGTTCGTAAAAAAACGTGGAAAGGTGAGCCAAGGCAAATGTCGCTACAAGGAGCAACGGCAGCCGAAGAAGGCGCTGAACCTTGGATTCGTGGATTGCACCTAGCCACGTCTCGGCAAGCATCCCGTGAAAAACATAGAGCGCATAGGAAATCTCGGCAATGTAGCGTGCCGGGCGTGATCCAAGGATCCGTGCTATCCAGCCCGGCGCGCCCAGCATCGATGTGCCGACAGCGGCTGCAGCGAAATAAGGTCTGAGATAGGGCAGCGCGGGAACCGATGGATGTGCACTGGTCAAGAGCAGCGCCACCAGTACTACGGGGGTCCAGTTCGGTATTCGTAGCGGGCGTTGCCGGCGACTTAACCATGACATGAACAACGCGAGCGTCGAACCAGCCAGAATTTCGTCAATACGCTCCCATGTCACGATACTTATTGGCACTGTCTCGATAATTCGCCAAGCGGTTACGGTCAAGGCGGCAAAGGGAACAATGTTAAGGCCTCGCCGCCCCCATAGCGCAACGATCAATGCAATTCCGGCATAAAATTGAACCTCGACACAAAGGCTCCACAATGGCTCGCCCCCATGCATGAGGTGTGCGGGTCGCAGGTTGGCGAAAAAGAAGAAATTGGCTGCAACGGTCCAGGCATCGACACGGTTGGCAAGAGCCAGGAGACCCATTGCTACCCAAGCTAGAGGTAGGATGCGGAAAAGGCGATGGATCAGAAACGGAACCGGCCGATCATCTTGGATCAGCAAATTTGCGATCAAGAACCCCGAAAGTGTGAAAAAGATCGCCATGCCGCTTGTGGCAACGGCGGCGTTCATTTGCCAGCTTTTCGGCCCGAGCGGCAGCCAATGTCCTGCAAGTACTGCAAGAATGCTGGTCGCTCTCCATCCATCCAGCAACGGATTTCTCGGAGATGCCGATTGCGGATCGGCGGGCCCGGGAACTACAGGGTTGCCCACTCAAGAATCATTTAGTCATGCCCAATCTGCGATCAAGATTGTAGAACTTGTGCCATCCGGGATAAACTCGACGTCGGCCAAGAGTATCTCGCCGCAACCCGATGATCAACCCGTCCAGCTGTCACGGTTTCCCAAGAGCACTTTGCTGCGAGCAAGAATTCGAACGGACCGCAGGATTGTGTTCCTGGCAAGGTCAAAGGCCAGTTGAACCGCCATCCGCAAATACCTTGCAATGCGGCAAAGCGACGATGGGCTGTGGCCGAACCCGTTCAAACACGGTTCACACCCCTGCGCTCGGCGAAGAAACGTGCGAGCGGCTCAACAGCACTGTCGATGGCGAACTCAGTGGCGACTGCCACGCTCCCGGCATCTGCCAGGCTGGTCCGCAACGATCGATCATCCGCCAGCATACGCATCCGCTCCTCCAAGTGCCCCCAGTCGGAAGGGCGGAAGAGCAGTCCAGTGACGCCATCATGCACCAGTTCTGGTATCCCTGCGACGCAGCTGGCAATGACCGGTTTTCCAAGCGCCATTGCTTCCATCAAGACCACCGGTAGCCCTTCCATCAGGCTAGGCAAAACAAGCGCATCGGCGCGCGAAATTTCGTTCAGAGTTGCCTGCTCGGAAAGCGCACCCAGCAACCGAACCTGCTCCGTGAGCGCCAAGTCATATATCGCATCCTCGATTTGTCTGCGAAGCGGGCCGTCGCCGACGATCGTCAGTTCTGCCTTCGTCCCCTCGGCCACGAGTGCGGCGAAGCTACGCAGCAAGCCGGAATAGCCCTTCTCTGCCGAAAGCCGGCCAATGCAAATGAACTGGATTGCCTGTTCTCCAGCACGACAGTTCGGCTCAAAGGGAGGGAGAGCGGAAAAATCGATACCGCAACGCACGACCATAATCTTAGCCCAATGCTGTTGGTCGACGAACCGCATGGCCTGGGCCCGCATGAACCAACTGGCACAGGCTACAAAGTCAGCGCGAAGGATCTTGCCCGGCAGCAATCCGCCGGCGGGATGATCGGTTTCAGAAATGCCATGCAATGTCAGACTCCACGGCAAACTGAGATAATTCGCCGCAAGCATACCCACGGTCGCACCGCTGTTGGCGAAGTGGTTGTGGACCCGTCCAGCCCCGATCCGGCGGAGAAGCTGGGCGAATAGCATTGCCTCGACAAAATGAAATTGTGCCCACAGCAAGCCACGCAAGCCTGCCTGCCGATGGGCTAGCGAAAGACGCCAAGTCGAGAGGAAGCAGCAGGGTCGCCTCAACAATGCGGCCAATGTAGCCCAAAGATAGGTGTCAAACCGCCTTCCGAGAATATGCTCGATGCGTATGCCATCGTCCTCCGGCGGTAAGGCGGGCCGCTTGACACTGAAGGGAACAATTTCGATTCCCCGACGACGCAGAGCCGCGATCTCGCGCCGTATGAATGTGTGCGAGGCGGCGGGATACTCGCTGATGAGATAGGCAACCCGGCTCATTTAAACAGAAATACCCCCTGCTTCTGGTTACCAGGTCCCATGCCGCGGTGCCGTACAGCTTTCCAGAATACCGCCGACCACTTCAGGTTTGCTCTCGCTACCTGCTACTCGAGGCGC
>JANLPY010000623.1:0-30397 GCA_031367505.1 Hyphomicrobiaceae bacterium
TCCGCGGCGTCGCCACGAAATATTTGCCGAGCTATCTCGGATGGCGCAGGTTGATCGAACGCGAAGGCGAAAACTTTTCAGCCGAACGATGCCTCATGCAAGCCCTGCTTCACGCCGCAACTTGAAAGTCGAACAGAGCCAATCGTAACAACTGAAAAGGGCGGCTCGGGACATTCCCCAGCCGCCCTTTTTTAGTGTCCGTAAAGTTGCTGGATCTTACTCCGCGGCTAGTTTCACTGCAGGCGCCGCAGCTTTCACATCGGCATCGACATGTGATTCGAACTTGCCAAAATTCTTGTTGAACATCTCGACGAGCGCTTGAGCTTGCGCGTCGTACGCAGCCTTATCGGCCCAAGTCTCGCGTGGATTGAGAATTGCCGGGTCCACTCCCGCCAACGACAGCGGCACCTGGAATCCGAACATCGGATCGGTACGCATTGGCTGCGATTTCAACGAGCCGGACAACGCCGCATCGAGCAGGGCACGCGTTGCTTTGATCGGCATGCGGCTGCCGGTACCGTACTTGCCGCCGGTCCAACCGGTATTGACGAGCCAGCAATCGACATTGTGATCAGCGATCAGGCGGCGCAGCATGTTGCCGTAAACGCTCGGATGGCGGGGCATGAAAGGCGCGCCGAAGCAGGTCGAGAACGTCGCCTGCGGCTCGGCTCCAATGCCCTTTTCGGTGCCGGCGACCTTCGCCGTGTAGCCTGACAGAAAATGATACATCGCTTGGCTGGGCGTCAGCCGGGCGATCGGCGGCATTACGCCGAACGCATCGGCGGTGAGCATCACGACATTCTTAGGGTGGCCAGCGACGCCGGTTGCCGACGCATTGGAGATGAAGTCCAGCGGATAGCACGAACGGGTATTCTCGGTCAGGCGGCCATCGTTGAAATCCGGCTTGCCGGTAACTTTGTCGATGACGACATTCTCGAGCACTGCGCCGAAGCGGTTGGAGGCTTGCCAAATCTCAGGCTCAGCCTCGGCCGATAGCCGGATGGTCTTGGCGTAGCAACCGCCCTCGAAATTAAAGATGCCGTGGTCGGACCAACCGTGCTCGTCGTCGCCGAGCAGGATGCGTTTGGGATCGGCTGACAGTGTCGTCTTGCCGGTACCCGAAAGGCCGAAGAACACAGCAGCTTCGCCACCGGTGCTCACGTTTGCCGAGCAGTGCATCGGCATGACGCCCTTCGACGGCAAAAGGAAATTCAGGAATGAGAAAACTGATTTCTTGGTTTCGCCAGCGTAGGACGTGCCACCGATCAACACCAGGCGGCGCGTGAAGTCGCAAGCGATAATCGTATCGGTGCGGGCACCATGACGGGCTGGATCGGCGCGGAAACTGGGCAGGTTCACAACCGTGAATTCAGGTGCGAAGCCAGCAAGGCTCGACCGCTCCGGCCGCCGCAACATGTTGCGGATAAATGCGCCGTGCCAGGCGAGTTCGCAGAAGATCCTGGCATTCAACTTGTTTGCCGGATCGGCGCCCGCATATAGGTCCTGGACGAACAACTCGCGTGAGGCCGCGTGCGCCTTGAAGTCTTCAAACAGCACTTCGAACTGCGCCGGCGTCATCGCCTTGTTGTTTTCCCACCACAGCGTGTTTTCCGTGGTGGCGTCGCGAACCGTGAATTTGTCGTTGGGCGAGCGGCCAGTATGAACACCGGTCTCGACGACGAACGCCCCCGTCGACGCAAGCCGCCCCTCTGAACGGCGGACGGCAAATTCGACAAGCTCCGCCTCGCTGTTGTTGTGATGAATTTTCTTGGCGATGCTGAGGGGAAACATCTCGGATTTCATTTGATGGTCCGTATGGCAAGGGGTCTGATATCCACCGCAGCTGCCTGCAAATGGTCTGGCGAGCGATCAGAAAGCGCATTCATACCCGCAAGAGGTTTAAATGCGATATCTGAGTGCAATCGCCGCTAAACAAGCACTAAAAACAACCGAAACCAGCGTTACGTATACGTTGACTTCAGAATCCCTGCTGTTCCCTCTTGATAAGTTCAACATTGGAGGCTGGAGAGGTCGGCTGGCATCAATTTCACGATCCGGCCGAACCCGCCGACGAAGTGTGCTTCCGCGACCAGTAACCGGTAAAACGCGAAGTCTTCGAAATGAGCATATTGAGAGGCCTCAGGATGCCTCTGGAGAAACGCGGCACGCATTGCCGGATCGCCCGTGCGCTCGATGCGGCCGGTCAATGTCACGCGGCCCAGTGTCAGGGGATCAGCATTGCTCTGTGAAACCGCGAGCAACAGGCTGGCGCGTGGATTTACCGCAATGTTTTTCGTATGTTGCGCCAATCCGGAAAGCAAAAGGATCGGCACATTGTCGGGCGCGGTGGCGACGCTTACGAGCGAAACATATGGCCCGCCCGACTGCCGGTCGAGAGTTGCCAAGGAAGCGCTCGACGCAGCCGCAATCAAAGCTCTCACTTCTGCGGCAGTTTCTGGATTTGCTGGAGCCGGCACGTGGATAGATTCTCCGGATGACTTGCTGATTAAGATGCAGTGGCCTAAACGTGGCATTCAGCCGCCATTCAGCGGCCCCCACACATAAAGCACTTGCGAGTGCCACATTGCGTACAAGTTGAAGCCATAGAGCGCGGCAGGTTGATGGCCGCTCGGGGGCAAAAGGGTCATGAAAGAAAAAAGCACAATCGTTTTAGTCGATGACGAGCGGAACATCTTGACGTCACTACGTCTGGCGCTCGAAGCCGAAGGATACAAGGTTAGAACCTACAACGACGGTGTGGCCGCTCTCGAAGCGCTTACCGAAGAACCTGCGGACCTCGGTATCTTCGACATCAAGATGCCGCGCATGGACGGGATGGAATTATTGCGGCGCGTGCGCCAGCAGTCCGATATGCCCGTCATCTTTCTCACGTCGAAAGACGAAGAAATCGACGAGTTGTTCGGCCTCAAAATGGGCGCCGACGATTACATTGCCAAGCCCTTCTCCCAGCGCCTCGTTATCGAGCGCGTACGGGCGATCCTGCGGCGCTTCCAGCCCAAGGACCCGCAATCGGCGCAGACGGAAGCCGCCCGAATTCTCGAGCGCGGTAAACTCAAACTCGATCCCGAGCGGCACACCTGCCATTGGGACAATCGCCCGGTGACGCTTACCGTAACGGAATTTCTCATTCTGCAGGCGTTGGCCACGCGGCCAGGGGTCGTCAAGACCCGCGACGCATTGATGGACGCCGCCTATGACGACCAAGTTTACGTCGACGATCGGACAATCGATAGCCACATCAAGCGCTTGCGCAAGAAATTCAAACAGGCCGACGACGACTTTGACGTGATCGAAACGCTGTACGGCGTTGGCTACCGCTTCAAGGAGGCGTGAGAGGGCAAGAGGAGATGTCGATCGAAACCGGTCAGACGGTCAGGCCTGTCGCACTTGCGGAGACGGCACTCAACCTCGTTCGTCGAGCCGGGCTGCTGTTTTTGCCTGCGTGGAATCTCCTGGCGACCGGCGTCAAACGTGGCGGCGGTTCGTGGCTGGCTCGCATTATCGGGTCTAGCCTTGCGCGCCGCATCTTCGTGTCGAACATCGCCGGCCTCTTCGTGCTGATGGTCGGCATCTTGCAATTGAGCCGGCACAACGGCTGGCTGATCGATGCAAAGCGCGACAGCCTCATCGCGCAGGGCGAGATCATCGCGGCTGGTATCGCATCCAACGCAACCATCGAAAAAGGCGATCGCGTCGTACTCGATCCCGACAAGTTGCCGGAAATGGAAGGTGGATTGGTCCCGTTCCGCAATGACGGCTTTGCATCGCTCGATCTTTCGATTCGCCCCGAGGTCGTCACCCCGGTTTTGCGTCGCCTCATGCAGCGTACGAAGAATGTTAGGGCACGTATTTACGCCCGCGATGGCGCGCTGATGATCGATAGCGCGCAAATCCTGCAACGCGGGCAAATGGCCCGCAACGAACCAGCGTTCGCCGATCGCCCGAAAGCCCGCACCTTCTGGACCAAGCTCGCGGAGAAAATCAACGGCTCGGATCTACCTGTGTATCAAGAGATCGGCAGCGCCAACGGCACGACCTATCCTGAAGTCCGAATGGCGCTCGGCAGCGGGATTACCACGCCGATGGTGCTTTTGACCAAAGACGGCGAGCAGATCGTGTCGATCGCAGCGCCAATCCGGCGTGCTGGTGCGGTCCAAGGCGTGTTGCTGTTGTCGACCAAGCCGGGCGAGATCGACGACATTCTCGATTCCGAGCGTAAGGTCTTGTTCGCAATCGCCGGCTTGGCTTTGCTTGCGACCGTTCTCGCGTCAATGCTTTTGACCCGCACCGTGGCCGGCCCGATGCGCCGATTGTCGGCGGCGGCTGAGCACGTCAGCCACAACATTACAGCTCGCCAGGAGCTACCCGAATTCAAAGGCCGGACAGACGAAATTGGCCAGATGTCGGAGGCTTTCCGCTCGATGACCGCAGCCTTGTACCGGCGCATCGAGGCCAGCGAGAAATTTGCAGCTGACGTCGCGCACGAACTCAAGAACCCTTTGACTGCCGCGCGATCGACCGCCGAAAGTTTGACCTACGCGAAAAGCGACGAGCACCGCAATCAACTGGTCGCGCAGATCCAAATTGAGATCAAACGCTTGAACCGGCTGATTACGGACGTGTCGAACGCCTCTCGTCTGGATGCTGAATTGGCGCGCCAGCAAACGGAGCCGGTTGACCTAGCCGCCTTGACCACGGGGATCGTTTCGACTTTCCGCGACATCCTGAGTGAAAAGACCAAAACGATCAGCATTCTAGTTACCCCTTCGCTCGCCGGGCAAAAGTTGGTGGTTGAAGGACATGAGGGGCGCCTAGCCCAGGTGATCACAAATCTAATCGACAACGCGCTGTCGTTTTCTCCCGAAGGCGGTGCCGTCGGCGTGAAGATCCGGCGGGACGGCCCAAAGATCCGTATCGATGTTGAAGATCAAGGCCCGGGGATCGAAGAGGATAAGTTCGAAACGATTTTCGACCGGTTCTACACCTATCGACCGACAGCTGACAGCAGTCGCGGCAGTAATTCAGGTCTGGGCCTCTCGATATCGCGCGAGATCGTCCGAGCTCACGGTGGAACAGTTTGGGCCGAGAACGCCTATACTGACGCTTCCAACACCATACGCCACGGCGCAAGATTTGTCGTCGAACTGCCAGCAACTCAAGGATTGCCCCAAGGCGCGCGCGGCTCGGCCAATCGCAGCAGGCGCATTTGACCACGACCCAACCAGTCCTGGTCCACGGCACGGCAATCGCGGTTGGCCCGAATGCTGTTTTGATCAGGGGGCGCTCGGGATCGGGCAAATCCGACTTGGCGCTGCGTTGCCTAAATTTGCCGATCGGCCCGCTAGTTAACGATCGGGTTTTGCTCGTTGCCGACGATCAGCTGGCACTTGAGCACGATGCGATGGGCTTGCTGGTCAAAGCGCCGCAACAAATCCGCGGAAAAATCGAGGTTCGTGGCGTTGGTATCGTCACCGTCGAGACGATCGAACAAGCCCGTTTATGCCTGGTGGCCGATTTGGTCGCGCCAGATCAGATCGACCGGATGCCAGCCCCTCAAATGTGCGATATCGATGGTGTGCCGGTTCCGCGTATACTCGTCGCACCGTTTGAAGCTTCGGCGCCGTTGAAAATTTTGCTAGGCTTGAAAAAGTCGGTTTTGCGTCAAAGATGAGAAATTGAGCATTTCATCACCGCATAGTTGCAGAATTTCTCTTGCGATGATTGGCAACCCTTGTCATCCATGCAATGGCGGTTGCAATTGGGTCAAATACGACAACCGAACATAGCCAAGGAAAATTTCGAAGCCGATGATCGGACTTGTCATCGTCACCCATGGCGGCTTGGCGGGAGAATTCCGCTCAGCACTGGAACATGTGGTCGGCCCGCAAAAGCTTCTGGAAACGGTGTCTATCGGCCCCGAGGACGATATGGAGCTTCGTCGCAGCGATATTCTCGCAGCGGTAAAGCGAGCCGATGAAGGGGCAGGCGTCGTCCTCCTCACTGACATGTTCGGTGGCACGCCATCCAATCTGTCGATTTCGATCATGGACGATGCCAACGTGGAAGTCATCGCGGGCGTCAATTTACCTATGCTGATCAAACTCGCGAGCGTCCGCTCAGAAACCAATTTGGTTAAAGCAGTTGATCTCGCCAAGGAAGCTGGGCGAAAGTACATCAGCGTCGCGAGTCAGGTCCTGGCCGGCGAATCCTGATACCTAAATCGGTGCGGGCGGTTCATATTAGGAAGTTGGCGTATGCCTGAAGCGGACAAGCCCGAGGCGATGGTCGTCATTCGCAATCGAAAAGGACTGCACGCGCGCGCGTCTGCCAAGTTCGTGAAATGCGCCGAGGAATTCGACGCCACCATCTGGGTCATGCGCGAGGGACAGACCGTAGGCGGCACATCAATTATGGGGTTGATGATGCTCGCAGCGGGCCCAGGCTCCCAACTCCATATCCGCGCGGAAGGCGTGCAGGCCGATGCCGCACTCGCATCTTTGATCGCGCTCGTGCAGGACGGCTTTGGCGAAGAATGCGTGGACGAGGTCTAGCGACCGGTTCGCGCATGGCGGCCGGCTTCCCAGAGGGACTGGGACCCCGATCTGTCACGCGACAACCAACAAAAAAGGAGCGTCCCGGAGGACGCCCCAAAGTTACAATCAGCGGAAGGTGGTGTCGTTCTGCAAAGGCTGCACGCCTTAGTGCGTGATGTGCAGCTTTGCGATCTGCAGAGCGATATCGCGGAAGGCAGCGCGGAGCGCGTCGCCGTTCGCAGCATTGTAGAAGTTCGAAGTCGACGTCGCGCAGGAACTGAGCATGTTTACCGCGTTGGAGTCGTTGCCGACCTGGAAGCCGATCGTGTAAACGGTAATGCCCTTTGCCTTCATGCCCGTGCAAAGACCCAATGCCCTGGTGCGGATGGCGGCGGTCGGAGTCGAATTGTCATTAAACGCTTGACCATTCGTCGAGTTGTACGCACCGTCCGTCATGAGCACTGCGATCTTGCGCAGCTTCGGCTGGCCGTACTCACCCGTTTCGTTCAACATCGAGTAAGACAACGGGCGGCTGTTCGACGGCCAGATATTCTGCCATTCCGGCGACAACAAGTACCAGGCCCAAGCATGACCAATGGCGCCGGCTGTCGTATTTTCAGCAACGAAACCGTCGATTGCTGCTTTCAACGCCGTCTTATCACTGGTCAACGGCGTAACCGTTGAACGCTCCGGACAGGTTGTTGTCTGAGTTTCGGCAAGTGTATCCCAGTTCGACTTGTTGGTCACACCAGAAGAAACGAGTGGCGTCGTGTGGCTGAAGTTATACGCCAAGGCGTCGTTGTAGGTAGTGATCCAGCTATTGGTGCCGGGCTTTGCATCAGTGAGCTCGTCCACTCCCAGGCGCTCCGTCACGCACTTGGCCTTGGCGATGTTGTCGATGATCAAGTATTGCGATTGGTTTTTGCAGGTGTTTTTGAGCGTCCCGTTGCTGTTGTAGCAGGTCGTCGGATACACATAGTGCGACGCAGGCGTTGGATTCTGGTTCGTGACGGGCTGGAAGTAGTCACCAACATTCACCACTGCCGAGAACGGCGCAAGTGCCACCTTCGACGTGTACTGGCTCTGGTCGGCCCAGACGACGATGTCGATCAGATCCTTCGCCGCGGTCTTCATGTCGATCAATTTCTGACCGGCCATGGAACCCGTGGTGTCGAGCATCATCGAAACTTCGATGTTGGTGCCGGAATTACCGCCAACCGCAATCGTCGACTCCGCCTGCTTTACATCTCCCAATTGAAGAACGGGGAGCTGCGCAATGCCCACGAGGGTCAAGAACGGCGTCTTTATGAACGCCGTACCGCGTGCCTGGAATGTCGTCGCCGAGTTGACCGCCACGAAGTTGATCGTATCGTTGACGGTAATGTTCGACCTCATCTGGTTGTAGTACGAAGTCGCCGACAACACCGCCTTAGTGGCATCGCCATAAGTCGTCTGCGCCGTGCGGCCTGCTGCGAGCAGCGCTGAATCGATGGCCGTTTGGGTCTGATTGCGGGCACTGAGCCAACGACCATAATCCACCGCGCCGCCAACAAGCGTCACGACAATTACCGACGTTAAGCCAAAAAGCATCGCCACGTTGCCCGACTCGTCGCGGCTAACATTGCCGAAAAACGATTTCATGTTGGCGAAGGAAGTCCGCCACGTTGGTACAGCAGATATTTCTGCTGATCCCCTTTCAATAGACATAGTACACCTCCGGCTGATTTTCTTATGCAACATCAGTTTTTCCTGAAATAAATTTAGCAACAGTTAAAGTCATAAAATACGTATATTGGGGATATACTTACATTTAAGCTTGCTTGAATTGATTTTTACTAAAATTGTATACTTCGTTTTTACAGATTATTAAGTAATTTAACTCCGAAATCGATAAATTTTATTCAGAGAATTCGTATGCGGACTGGCGGTTTTGGGAGTTTTGCCGAACGCACCCCAGACATAAGGACATGTTTATATGTTGTTGCGCATGTGCCGTGTGACGGCTATAGCAACACCGAGGCAGCGTGGCTTCCCTCACTGCGCGCCTGAAAAAATTCTTCACAGCTCTGCATTCGCAGCGCTTCGATATCCGTGCTCATCCAGGAAGGACGAAAAACCATGGCCAAGGCCAACGATTACATCGTGAAGGACATCTCTTTGGCGGAATGGGGCCGCAAGGAACTCAATATCGCCGAAATCGAGATGCCAGGCCTGATGGCCACCCGCGTGGAATACGGCAAGCAGCAGCCGCTCAAGGGCGCACGCATCGCCGGCTCATTGCATATGACCATTCAGACGGCCGTGCTGATTGAGACGTTGAAGGCGCTCGGCGCCGATATCCGCTGGGCTTCGTGCAATATCTATTCGACCCAGGACCATGCCGCTGCTGCGATCGCCGCCACTGGCGTTCCGGTGTTTGCCGTGAAGGGCGAGAGCCTGACAGAATATTGGAACTACACCCGCAAGATCCTCGAATGGGGCGACGGCGGCACGCCAAACATGATCCTCGACGACGGTGGCGATGCAACAATGCTCGTGCATCATGGCTTGCGCGCCGAAAAGGGCGACGTGGCCTTCCTCGACAAGGCATCGAATGAGGAAGAAGAAGTATTCTTCGCGTTGATTAAGAAGATCTTGAAGGAAAAGCCCGGCTGGTTCGCCGAGTTGGCAAAGAACATCAAGGGCGTTTCCGAGGAAACGACAACCGGCGTGCATCGTCTTTACCAGATGGAGAAGGAAGGTAAGCTTCTCTTCCCAGCCATCAACGTCAACGATGCCGTAACCAAGTCGAAATTCGACAACCTGTATGGCTGCCGCGAAAGCCTCGTCGATGCGATCCGTCGTGGCACGGACGTGATGATGGCCGGTAAAGTTGCGTTCGTGGCCGGCTATGGCGACGTCGGCAAGGGTTCCGCGGCCTCGCTGCGCCAAGGTGGTTGCCGTGTTCTCGTCTCCGAAGTCGATCCGATTTGTGCGCTACAAGCCGCAATGGAGGGCTATGAAGTCGTCACCATCGAAGATGCGGCCCCGCGCGCGGATATATTCGTCACCGCGACCGGCAACATCGACGTCATCACCGTCGATCACATGCGGATGATGAAAGACCGCGCGATCGTCTGCAATATCGGACATTTCGATAGCGAGATCCAAGTTGCCGGGCTGAAAAACTTCACATGGCACAACGTCAAGCCGCAGGTCGACGAGGTCGAGTTCCCGGATGGCAAGCGCATTTTGCTGCTGTCAGAGGGCCGATTGGTCAACTTGGGCAACGCGATGGGTCATCCGTCATTCGTGATGTCAGCCTCGTTCACGAACCAGACCCTGGCGCAGATCGAACTTTGGACGAAGCCTGGCCACTACGAAAAGAAGGTCTACGTGTTGCCGAAGCATCTCGATGAAAAGGTTGCCATGCTGCATCTGGATAAGGTCGGCGCCAAGCTGACGAAGCTGAGCAAAGCGCAGTCCGATTACATCGGCGTGCCGCCGGCTGGCCCCTTCAAGCCTGATACCTATCGTTATTGATCAACGCGCAGTTTGACATCAAGTATGCGACCCGCTGGAACAGATCCGGCGGGTCGCATGCGTTTTAACTGTCGCGATGCCACTCTGCGTCTGGCAGTTATGCCCGAAGCCCTTCATACTATTGGTGATTCGGTTTCCCGGTTGCCGCGGCTATCGTGAAGCCTTCCCCCCGTCAACCCGTTGCCGTTGCGTTCCCGGCGGGTTCGACCTGCCCCATCCCAAACTGGGTCTTCTAACGAAACCCACGGAACGAATGCAGCTCGCAAGCACCCACGGCCGATCTGAAGCAATGCGGAGAGATCTCGCGTTGATCCTTTTGGCGAGCCTTGCCGTGGCTGTCGTGCTGACGATCGTACTTGTCGAAGGTGCCGGACTTTCCAGGTCTGGTTTTGCGGCCAGTGATATTCTAGCGGCCACACTCCTGATCGCTGCTGTCTGCGGCGCAGCAGGGGTCGCCTGGTATCGCTTGGTGACGGCACGATCGAGCCTCGCCCGGAGCCGGGAAGAAGCGCAAACGCTGCGCCGGTCACTATTGATGAACGAAGCCATCATCAAAGCCGAACCGCAGGTACTCATATACTGGGAGCAAGGGCAGGGCCTTTCGATCGTTGCCGCCACTTTGACGTCGGTTCCAGGCTTGCCACAATCGCACACCGAGCTAATGCAGTTCGGCGCATGGTTGGAGCCGGCGGGCGCTGACAGCCTGAAAGCCGGCCTCGACGACCTTTTCGGAAGCGCCACACCCTTCAATCTGTTGCTGCGAACGAAGGCCGGCGGCCACATCGAGGCGGATGGCCGGACAGCTGGCGCACGGGCGATCGTGCGGCTGCGCGATCTGGCCGGTCACAAGCGCGACCTGATGAAGATCTTGGATCGCCACCACGAGCTATCCCGCAATATTGCCTCCAGCCGGGCACTTCTTGATGCATTGCCTTTGCCAGTATGGTTGCGCGATGCGACCGGCCGGATCGAATGGTCCAATCGCGCTTATATCAAAGCGGTTGAAGCCGAAGATGGCGCTGAAGTTGTCGCGCGCCAGATTGAACTTCTGGAATCACGGCAGCGGGCCGGGCTCGACAAGGCGTTTCGGTTCAACGCGAAGTCATCAACCGGCCCCACCATGATGCGTCTTCCACTGATCATCAGTGGCGAGCGACGCCAACACGACGTCGCCGTGCTGCCGCTGGAAAATCGGATTGCAAACGCGGCCTTCGACGTGTCCGATTTGACCCTGGCCGAAGCCGAACTCTCTAGGTTGTCATCGGCCAATGACAAGACACTGGATCGGGTCGCGACCGGCGTTGCGATATTCAATGCTGATCAAAAACTCACGTTTTTCAACGATTCCTATCGTCGCCTTTGGCAGCTCGACACCGGCTGGCTGCAAACCGGACCGACGAATGGCGAGATCCTGGACCGGCTCCGCGAGCAATCGGCACTGCCAGCCATCGTCGACTACCGGCCTTGGAAGGCTAAACTCCTCGCGGTTTATAAGGAGGATGGAGAACATGAAGACTGGTGGCATCTACCCGATGGCCGCACGTTCCATGTCGTCATCGAACCGCGCTCAGATGGTGGCATCACATACCTCATCGACGACGCGACAGAGCGCTTTGCACTCGAGAGCCGTTACAACGCGCTCATCGATGTCCAACGAGAAACGCTCGATAGCCTGAAAGAGGGCGTCGCCGTTTTCGGTACCGATGGACGTCTCAAGCTTTTCAATTCTTCGTTTTTGCAGATCTGGAAGCTTTCGCGTCAGTCGCTGGCAGACGCGCCGCACATCGACGAGATCATCCGCCGGACACGGGTTCTGTACGAGGACAGCCGCACCTGGCAACGTATTGCGGGCGCCGCGACCGCCTTGCTGGACGAGCGCGATCCCCTGGAAGGGCAGATGGTGCGCCCCGATCACAGCGTCATCGACTTTGCGGTGACGCCGCTGCCGGATGGCGCGACGCTCGTTACCTTCGCCGACGTGACCGATGCCAAACGTTACGAACGTGCGCTGATTGAACGTAACGAAGCACTGATCGCCGCCGACCGCTTAAAGAGCCAATTCATCAGCCACGTCTCCTACGAGCTACGTACTCCGCTCACCAATATCATCGGCTTCGGCGAACTACTGAGCACGCCACGCACCGGGCCGCTCAACGAAAAGCAACGCGAGTACCTCGGCGATATTTCCGGTTCATCGAAAACGCTGCTGTCAATCATCGACGATATTCTCGATCTGGCAACCATCGATGCCGGCGGCCTCGAACTCAAGCTTGGGCCGGTCAACGTGCGTGAAATCATCGACGCGGCGATTGAGGGCGTTCGAGAGCGCGCCGGTCGCGCAAGGCTGACGCTCGATATCGCCATTGCCGACGATGCCACGACATTCATCGGCGACGAAGCGCGCGCGCGGCAGGTTCTGTACAATCTGCTTTCCAACGCGGTTGGATTTTCGAAACCGGGCGACACCGTGCATCTATCGTGCTGGCGCGAACGCCGAATGATGACATTCATGATCGAGGATCAGGGCGTCGGCATACCGAAGGAACAGCAAGAGCGCGTGTTCGAGCGCTTCGAAAGTCACAGCCACGGTTCGAAGCATCGGGGCGCAGGCCTTGGACTGCCCGTCGTCAAAAGCCTGGTCGAACTGCACGGCGGCGATATGACATTGGATAGCGAGCCAGGACGGGGCACCCGCATCACCGTTCGCTTTCCGGAACATGGCACCGTTCGCGCATCGGTGGATGATATCGTGAAGCGGGCTTGACGCCGCCACATACGGCATGTTCGGTCACGCTCGCATGCAACAGACGGTCCCCCCATTGCCCCACTGGCACCTAGCCGCCCTCGACGAACCGTCGATGCGGCGTATCGCGCAGCTACTCGCACTCAGCCTGAGAAGCGGCGACATCATCGCCTTGCACGGCGATCTTGGTGCCGGCAAGACGACGTTCGCGCGTGCGCTTATCCGCGCTTTCCTCAACGACGAGATGGCCGAGGTCGTCAGTCCGACGTTTTCGCTGCTGCAAACGTATGAGGGCGTGCGCGGACGTGTCGAGCATTTCGACCTTTATCGCCTGAAGAGCCCTGAAGAAGCTGACGAGACCGGTCTTGGCGATGCCGGCGACGACGTCATAAGGATTATCGAATGGCCGGAGCGGTTGGGCACAACGACCGGCGGCAATCGCCTCGATATCGTGCTTTCGGAAACGCAGTCCGATGCAAACCGAACCCTCGATCTGCAGCCGTCGGGCACGATGATCGCCCGATTGGATCGTCTACGAACAATGTACGATTTTATGATCCGCGCGGATTGGGCCAACGCAAAAATCTCGTATCTGCAAGGCGACGCCTCGACCCGGCGCTATGCCAGGCTCGCCCGGGGCCACGACAAAGTAATCCTGATGGATTCGCCGCGCCAAGCCGACGGCCCGATCGTGCGCGATGGCAAACCCTATAGCCGCATTGCGCACTTGGCGGAGGACGTGAAGCCGTTCGTTGCGATTGATCATGCATTGCGCTCGGCAGGGTTATCCGCACCGGAGATCACCGCCAACGACTTGGACGCAGGTTTGCTGCTGATCGAAGATCTGGGTGACCGCGTCTTCGGCCGGGAAACCGACAATGGTCCGCACCAAGCCGAATTGTGGAGCGCCGGCATCGACATGCTTGCGACATTCCGCCGGGCCAACCTGTCAATGTCCATGCCCGTGGTGCCGGGTGATCCGTCTGCCGGCTCCCATACGCTGCCGGCTTTGGATGCAACGATCCTTGGCATCGAGGTCGCTTTGCTGGCCGATTGGTACTGGCCCGAGATCTACAAGGCCGAAATGCCAACTGACGTGCGCGCGGACTTCGAGAGCTTGTGGCGACCGCTGATCGAGCTTTTGCTGGCCCAACCGAAAGGCTGGATCTTGCGCGATGTTCATTCCCCCAATCTGCTTTGGTTGCCAGAGCGGGACGGCGTCGCGCGGGTCGGCGTGATTGATTTCCAGGACGCGATCGGCGGCCCCTGGGCGCACGATGTCATGTCGCTATTGCAGGATGCCCGCGTCGACGTGTCAGCCGGCTTAGAGGCATCATTGCTTGCCCGCTATGTCGTACAAATGAGCGGCCAGCCCGGTTTCGACGAACCAGCGTTCCGCACCACTTACGCTGTCTACGGTGCCTTGCGCGCCACACGTTTGCTCGGTCTGTTCGTGCGATTGCTCCGGCGCGACGGCAAGCCAGATTATTTGCGCCATATCAAGCGCAACTGGGGATATCTTGAGAGAAATCTGCAACATCCGGCGCTGCTGGCGCTCAGAAACTGGTACGATCGTCATATCCCGGCCGAGCTTCGCACCCGTGCCATGATGCCGTGAGAAATGGTGCCGTCGAGACGTATCAAGCGGATTTCAAGTGGCCATGAGAGCAAAAAGTCCATCGTCAAAATCGTCCACGCCGTGGCGACCGCAATCGGCCATGGTACTGGCAGCCGGCCTCGGCACACGCATGCGGCCGCTGACAGATTTAATGCCCAAGCCGCTTGTGCGTGTAAAAGGGCGGGCACTGATCGACCATGCACTCGACCGGATCGGACGAGCTGGCATTGGCCGCGCCGTGGTGAACATCCATTATATGGCCGACGAGATCGCCAATCACGTCGCCGCACGCGAAGTCCCGCAAGTGATCCTGTCAGACGAGCGCGATGCCTTGCTCGACACCGGCGGCGGCGTTGTTCGCGCATTGCCCAAGCTCGGCACCGGCGCGTTCCTGATTCACAATTCAGATTCCACCTGGCTCGAAGGTGTCGGCAGCAACATCGCCCGACTATGCGATGCCTGGGATGACGATCGGATGGATTTCCTGCTGCTCGTGGCCCTGGCCTCATGGAGCGTCGGCTATGACGGACTTGGCGATTTCAACATGGGTCCCGACGGTCTCCTTGTGCGGCGCCAGGAACGCATGATGGCCCCGTTCGCATTCACTGGCGTTTCGATCGCCCACCCGCGCGCCTTCAAAAATGCACCGGCCGGCGCTTTCTCCCTCAACAAGCTTTGGGATCGTGCGATCGTGCAGCAGCGCCTGTTCGGTGTTCGCCTCGATGGCACTTGGATGCATATCGGCACGCCGGAAGCTGTGACGGCCGCCGAGCGCCGGATCGATGAGCCGAATGGCAACTAACGCAATCTTCACAGTGCCTCCGGGCCGCGCGTTTCTCGATTGCCTCGCCGAGGCGATCCTCAACGGTGATCTTCCGCGCGCCGGTGGATCTGAACCCCGCCCGCTCGATCTCGCCGGTTGGACATTGTTGCTGCCGACCCGGCGCGCCGCCCGGGCGTTTCAAGACGCATTTCTGCGGGCATCGGCAAAGCGGACGCCGGGCACGCGTGCAATGCTTTTGCCGCGGATCAAACCGATTGCCGAGGGCGACGAAGATCTGACCCTGCTCACTGGCTTGGCGAGCCTCGATAGTCTGGGGGCCGCCGAAGCCGGCCCGGCGGTCAGCGAGATCGAGCGCCGTCTGGTGCTGACCAATCTCGTGATGCGCTGGTCGCAAGCACTGCGAGCGGCCTCCGAGGACGCCGATCAACTGAGCCCCGGCGGCTCAACGCCAGCGCAGGCCGCACGGCTCGCGACCGAGCTCGCGCGCCTGATGGACGGCATCGAAACCGAAGGCGCAAGTATGGACGCCATGGTTGGCTTGGTGCCGGACGGGTTTTCCGAGCATTGGCAGAAGACCTTGCAGTTCCTCGAAATCGTGCGCGCGTGGTGGCCGGCCCATTTGACCGAACGCGGCCTCCTGTCACCCGCAGACCGCCGCAACCGGTTGATCCGTGCCGAAGCGGCGCGGCTCGCAGCCCATCCGCCACACCACCCGATCATTGTCGCGGGCGTCACCGGCAGCATCCCGGCATCGGCCGAATTGATGCGCGTTGTCGCTGGACTTCCGCAGGGCGCGATTGTGCTGCCCGGTCTCGATCAGGCATTGGATGAGGACGGTTGGATCGCCGTCCCCAATCATCCCGAGCACCCGCAATTCGGATTGGCGAAACTGCTTGCGGCGCTTGGCGTCGAGCGCACGGATGTTGCGATCCTCCCCGGTGCGGACGCCACGACCGAGGGACGCTTGCGTGCCTCGATCATCACCGAAACCATGCGACCAGCGTCGACCACCGACAAGTGGCACACGTTCACCGCCAGCGCCGACGCGAAGTCTTTCGCTACCGGCCTCAAGGGCGTATCGGTGATCGAACTTGCCAACGCACAAGAAGAAGCGGAGGCCGTCGCGCTCATCCTGCGCGAGGCAGCCGAAACACCAGGCCGCACCGCAGCGCTCGTGTCGCCGGATCGCTTGCTCGCACGCCGCGTCGCGACACGCCTTGAATCGTGGGGCATCCGCGTCGACGATTCTGCCGGCCGGCCGTTCGCCAAAACTGTGCCAGGAACATTCCTCGACTTGGTGATCGATGCCGCTGCCTCACGTTTCGAGCCGGCAAAATTGATGACACTTCTCAAGCATCCGCTGACCCGGCTCGGCATGGCCGCATTCGATACACGCCGCGCCGCACGCGCGTTAGAGATCGCTGCATTCCGGACACTCTATTTCGGCCGCGACCTCGACGGCGTCGATGCGGCGCTCGAACGGGCCGCACAAGAAGCCGAGAGCGG
Source organism: Hyphomicrobiaceae bacterium (assembly GCA_031367505.1). Lineage (GTDB taxonomy): Bacteria > Pseudomonadota > Alphaproteobacteria > Rhizobiales > Hyphomicrobiaceae > JAKFWF01. The sequence continues at coordinate 16,728 of JANLPY010000623.1, forward strand.
CCGCCGTCGTGAGAAAGCCGTCAAGCGGCTGTGGACCGAGGATTGGAACGCCGCGCGCGACCTGATCCAGCGCTTGCGCGCCGCATTCGCGCCACTGCAATCCGCATTCGATGTGCACGGCCCGCAACCGCTCGGCAATCTCGTTCGCGCCCATGTGGCCGTCGCCGAAGCGTTATCGCAATTGCCCGAGACAACACCCGAGCCGGTACTGTGGCGCGGCGAAGCGGGACAGGCCGCGTCGATGTTCTTTACTAGTCTGCTCAGCGACGATTTGCCGGCACCCGAAATCGCGGCCAACGACTACGCCGATTTTTATCGCGGTCTACTGGCGAACGAGACCGTTCGTTCGCGTATTCCGGTGCACCCCCGGCTGTCGATTTGGGGACCATTCGAAGCACGCCTGCAGCAACCCGACGTGTTGATCCTCGGATCGCTCAACGAGGGCACGTGGCCACAAGCGGCAGACCCTGGTCCGTGGCTCAACCGGCCGATGCGCCAGCAGATGGGTCTACCCAGTCCCGAAGAAGCAATCGGCTATGCCGCGCACGATATATCGATGCTGTTTGGCGCATCGACCGTGCACATCACGCGCGCGCAAAAACTCGATGGCGTGCCAACCGTGCCGTCACGCTGGCTGCTTCGGCTCAACGCGCTGCTCGATGGTGCGGGCCTGAGTGAAACTTTGACGCCAGACAAACCGTGGCGGCAATGGGCCCAAGCGCGCGATGCGATCATCGATCCGGTACGCATCGAGGCGCCGGCGCCGCGCCCACCAGTTGCGATCCGCCCGCGACAGTTGAGCGTCAGCGATGTGGAAACGCTGATGGCCAATCCATATGCAATCTTTGCGTCCCGCATTCTGAAGCTCGACCCAATGCCCGGCCTCGGCCTGCCACCGGACGCGAGTTTGCGCGGCAGCATCATTCACGATGCTTTGGGGCGGTTCGCGACGGCACATCCGACGAGCCTACCAGCAGATGTGCGCGCCGAGCTGTTGGGCCTCGCCAACAGTGTGCTAGCCGGCTATGCGGCCGACCCCCGTGTGGCCGCGTTCTGGATCCCTCGCTTTGAACGGTTCGCCGGATGGTTCGCCGTTACGGAACCTGGGCGTCGCGAGGGCCTGGACAAAACACTTGCCGAAATTTCCGGCACGATCGTCTTCGACGCCCCGGCCGGTCCGTTTACGCTCAAAGCGCGTGCCGACAGAATCGACGTCGCCGGCGGCAGCCTGATCATTACCGACTACAAAACCGGAGCCTACCTCGCAACGCTCGCCTCGAAGGCCAGCAAAGGCGAAGCACCACAGCTATTACTCGAAGCCGCAATCGCGGCCAGCGGCGGCTTCATGCACCTCGGTGCGATGCCGGTTTCCGCGTTGCGCTACATTTCGGCCAGCGGCGGCGAGCCGGCCGGCAGTGTAACCCCGATCAAGACTGACAACGTCACGGCGCTCGCCGCCCAAGCGCGCGCCGGACTTGAGCGTTTGATCGCCGCATTCGACGACGCTGACACTCCGTATGCAGCAGTTCGCCGGCCTCGTTTCGACTACGACTACGACGACTTTGCCCATCTGGCGCGGGTAGCCGAATGGTCCGCGGACGTTCTTGGCGACGGCGAGGAAGCTTAAGTCATGAGCAACGCGAAACTACTGCTTCAGGAAACCGAGCGCGCGCAGGGTCTAGCGTCAGATCCGGTCGCATCGGCATGGGTCTCGGCGAACGCTGGGGCTGGCAAAACCCACGTGTTGAAAATGCGCGTCCTCCGCCTGCTGCTCGCCGGCACCGAACCCCAGCGCATCATGTGCTTGACGTATACCAAAGCCGCCGCTGCAGAGATGGCGTCGCGCGTATTCGCCGACCTATCCAAATGGGCGACGGCGCCGGCAGCGGATCTGGCCACTGCTCTCGCCAAGCTGCTTGGCCGCGCCGCCGCGAAAGAGGAAGGTGAGCGCGCGCGACGGCTCTTCGCTGCGGCAATAGAAACGCCGGGTGGACTGAAGGTTCAAACCATCCACGCGTTTTGCGAGCAACTCCTCCAGCGCTTTCCCCTTGAGGCGGGCGTACCGCCGGGATTTCAAATTCTCGATGATGAGATGGCGCGCACACTGATGCGCGAAGCGGTCGATGGCATGCTGATTGCGGCCACGCGCGATCGCCAATCGACACTGGGGCGAGCACTGGGAACAGCCATCACGTTCGCCTCCAGCGATAGTTTCGACGAGATCCTTGGCGAGGCGATCCGGCGTCCGCAATGGCTCGAACAGATGCTGCGCCTGGATGCTCGCGGTTCGACGCCGGAACTGGCCGAAGCCGAAGCGCTGTACCGTTCGCATTTCGCGATCGCGGCCAACGAGGACGAAAGTAGCATTGGCCGCGATCTCGCAAAGCTGATGCCGGATGACGATCTCATCCGTTTGCGCGGTGTGCTGCAAGGTGGCTCGGCAAATGATTTGAAGGCGGCGGCGCGTTGCACCGCGGTTATTAGTGCGCCCTCACCTGAGCTGCGTATTGCAGCACTGCGATCGCTCTTTCTCACGGGTGATGGAGGATTGCGCGCCGTCCAAATGACGAAGAAACTTTCGGCCGATAACCCAGACCTCGCCGAGATGATGGATCGCCGGGCCGCGCAATTCTTGGCAGGCGATACCAAACGCCAGGCGCTCACTGTGATCTCAGCGACCATCGCTTTGATCCGCCTCGGCAGCGACGTGCTGCAGCGCTTCAACGCCGCCAAAGCTCAGCGCGCCGCCCTCGACTTCGAGGACTTGATCCAGAAGACCTCCCGCCTGCTGGCCGGCGGCGAAGCGACCGCCTGGGTACTATTCAAACTCGACGGCGGCCTCGACCATATCCTCGTTGACGAGGCGCAGGACACGAGCCCGGTGCAGTGGTCGATCATCGAAGCACTGGCGACTGAATTCTTTGCCGATACCGGAACGCGCAGCGCCGATCGATTGCGGACGATATTTGCCGTCGGCGATGAAAAACAATCGATTTACAGTTTCCAAGGTGCGGCGCCAAAGATGTTCGCTGCAACCGGCGTTCGGTTCGAAGCGATCACCCTGGCCGCTGGCCAGGAGTGGCGACGCCTGCCGTTGCAACTTTCGTTCCGCTCGGTGAAGCCACTGCTCGACGCCGTCGATCGCGTTTTTGCCGATCCTATTCGCGGGCGCGGCGTGACCAGCGACGCCGCAACGGTGCGCCATGTCGCACTCCGCCAGGGCCAAGCCGGATTGATCGAGGTATGGCCGCCGGAGCAACCAGCCGACGACGAAGCCGTGGATCCATGGTCACCACTCGGTGACAGCATAGCGAAGGCACCGGCCACGCGCGTTGCCCAGCGCATTGCATTGACCATCGATACGTGGCTCAAGACCGGCGAATTGCTGCGCTCAGAAAATCGACCGATCCAGCCGCGCGATATCATCATACTGGTGCGTAACCGGCGTCCGTTCGCACCATCGATGGTGGCGGCCCTGAAGGCGCGCGGCATCGCCGTGGCGGGTGCCGATCGTATGCGCCTCACCGATCAGATCGCCGTGCAAGATTTGATGGCCCTTGGCGATTTCCTCACACTGCCGGAAGACGATCTCGCGCTCGCCACGATATTGAAATCGCCGCTGTTCGATCTGAATGACGACGATCTACTGAAGGTCGCCCCCGGCCGCAAAGGCACGCTGTGGAGTGCCGTGATCGACCGTGCGAAATCGGACCTGCGCTTCAGGCCCGCCGCAGAAACTCTGAAGCGCTGGCGTGCAGACGCCGACTTCACACCGCCGTTCGAATTCTTCGCCAAGATCCTCGACAGCGATGGCGCAAGAGCAAAATTGCTCCGCCGATTGGGGCCAGATGCAAGCGACCCGATCGACGAGTTTCTCAATCTCGCCATCGGCTATGACGAGCAAGCGCCACCTTCAATGCTGGGCTTTCTCACGTGGCTGCGCGGCGGCATTCACGAGATCAAACGCGACATGGAGCAAACGCGCAACGAAGTGCGTGTGATGACGGTACACGGCGCCAAAGGTCTCGAAGCGCCAATCGTTTTCTTGCCGGACACGTGTGCACCGGGCGCGAAGAAGCAGCGCGCGAAACTCGTCGCACTTGGCGGCGGATCACTCCCTTCCGGAACCACCGCCCCGTTCGCGTGGACGATCAAGGGCGCATCGAGCTTATCGCTGATCGCCGATGGCCACGACATCGCGAAACGAGCTGAAGAAGAAGAGCATAGGCGGCTGCTCTACGTCGCGCTGACCCGGGCGCGCGACCGGCTTTATATTGCGAGCTTCGATGGCCGCCAGAAACGCCCGAGCGATTGCTGGTACGCAATTATCAACGACGGTCTGAGCGATTTGTTGCAACCAGCGATCGCCACGGACGGCGGACCTGTGCTGCGCTTCGAGGCACAGCAAACGGCGCCACACGACACAGCTCGACACGGCACGATCGAACAGCTTGGTCAACAATTTTTGCCCGATTGGGCGCATCGTCCCGCGCCACGCGAGCAGACGCTTGTCATGCCGCTGGCACCGTCCCGCCTAGCGCCGCTGGAAACGGACGACGCGGGCGAACCGGTCGAGTTGCATGACACACCGAAGCAATCGCCGAGCGCTGCCGATATCGGTTCGCCATCGCCCCTCATTTTGGCCAATGGCGACCGCTTCTTGCGCGGTACACTCACGCACGCCTTGCTTGAGCATCTGCCGTCTCTACCAACTGCGACGTGGCAGCAGGCCGCGACCGAATTCCTGAAGGTGCGCGCCGGCACATTGAGTACGCGGACGCAGAACAGCATTGCTCTCGAGACGCTGGCTGTACTGCGCGACCCGGAGTTTTCTGCGGTTTTCGGATCGAACAGCCGCGCCGAGGTTCCAATTGTCGGCGAGATCGCAAATCCGCGCCGAAAAGGACCCGCATTGCGCATAGCAGGGCAGATCGACCGGCTGGTCGAGACTGATCACGAAGTCCTGATCGTCGACTACAAAACGAACCGGCCGCCGCCAATGGAAGTTGCCGGCATTCCGGCCGCGTATCTCTACCAAATGGCGTCCTATCGCCTTGTTCTGTCGCAGATATTCAAGGACAAGCCGGTGCGCGCGGCAATTCTTTGGACCGACGGTCCACGGCTCATGCTGGTGCCTGACGATATATTGAATACACATGCAGCGCAGCTATGGACTCTCGATGCGGCTCGCCTTGACGGGTAGTGGTCGCGAGCCTACTTAACATCGACGATTCAGATGGTCGCACCTGTGATCATCGCCGAAGCTCGATAAGGAGAGCGATCAAATGTCCGCCGCCCATCCCGTTTCTGATAAGACGTTCGACGCCGAAGTGCTGAAGTCAGTTGAGCCCGTGCTCGTCGACTTTTTCGCGGAGTGGTGCGGTCCGTGCAAGGCGATGGCGCCCGCATTGGATCAGGTTGCTGCCGAAATGAAGGGCAAGCTCAAAGTCGTGAAGGTCGACGTCGACCAGAATCCAGAGATCACGATGAAGTATCGCATCCAGGCGATGCCGACTCTGATGATCTTCAAGGACGGCAAGGTTGCCGCTCAGAACGTCGGCGCGCTGGTGCAGAAGAAGAAGCTCGAAGATTGGGTCAAGGCTTCGATCTGATCGACGCGCTCGCATCGAAATACATTTGCAAACGAGGCCCTGGCGAACTCCGTCAGGGCCTTTGTCGTCGAGGGATGATCCGATGAAGATTTTAGTATTGGGCGCCGGCGCCATCGGCGGATATTTCGGCGGCCGGCTGGTCGAAGCAAATGCGGCTGACGTGACCTTCCTGGTACGTGACGGACGCCGCCAACAACTCAATCGTGATGGCCTTCGGGTCGAAAGTCAGTATGGCAGCTTCGCCGTTCCGGTGCAGATGGTCTCAGATGGCGAAATCACCACGCCCTTCGACTATGTATTGCTCACTTGCAAAGCCTACGACCTCGATAGCGCTATTGCCTCGATCCGGCCGGCAGTGGGCCCGAACACCGTGGTGATCCCGCTGCTCAACGGCATCTCGCATATGGATACTTTGAACGCAGCTTTCGGTCGCGAACGCGTGCTCGGTGGCATCGCCAAGATTGGCATCACCTTGCAGGCCGACGGTCTTATCAAACACTTGAACGACTGGCGCTTCTTTACCTTCGGCGAGCAGGATGGAACGGTGTCGCCGCGTGCCCTGGCGCTTAAGACCGCCTTCGATAAGACGTCTGTGGTGGCGGCGGCAGTTCCCGACATCACTTTTCAGATGTGGGAGAAACTCGTGCATTTGGCATCGTTGGCGGCAATGACCACGCTGATGCGGGCCAACGTCGGCGAGATCGCGCGAGCCCCCGGTGGCAGTGCGTTGATGCAGGAAATGCTGAACCGGAACGCTGCAATCGCGACCCGGACCGGCCATCCGCCGACGCCGGCTTTCATGGACAATTTTACTACGATGTTCGCCGATACGAGCGCCATCTATACCGCGTCGATGCTGCGGGACATCGAACGCAAAGGCCCCGTCGAAGCCGATCACATCGTTGGCTACATGCTGCAACAAGCCGAGAAATACGGCATCGATGCGAGCATGCACCGGATCGCGTACGCTCACCTCAAAGCATACGAGCAGCGGCGCGCAGCTGGCCGGTTGTGATCAGTGATATTCGCCTATTCCTGGTAATTGAGGCGCAATCCTGGCCCCTCCCACTGAAACGATACCAGCTGACCGGGGCCGGACAGTGTCACATAAGCTGTACGCAGATCGAGGCCGCCGAAGCAGATATTCGTCGTGTAGAGGTCCGGCATCGGGATGTGCCGGATATTTTTTCCATCCGGACTGATGACGGTGATGCCGCCATTCATCAACGTTGCCACGCAGATATTACCGGCGGCGTCGACCGCCATCGAGTCGAACCGTTGGAACGCGCCGCCAACTTGCGCGACGAGACGGCCGCCGTGCGGGCTTGGCCAGGCTTCGCGACGCACTTCGCCAGGCGCGACGATGTCCATTGCCCACACGCGAGCGGATTCGGTCTCGACGAAATAGAGGATCCGGCCGTCAGGTGATAGCGAGCAGCCATTCGCCGTGATCGTGGGAAATGCGATTTCCTTTATCAAGCTGCCATCGGCCTTGGCATAGTAAACGCCGCCTCGATCCATGTCGCGGGCGCGGGTCTTGCCGAGATCGGTGAAATAGAACCCGCCGTGCGCATCGAACACCAAATCGTTTGGCCCGCGCAATGGATGGCCGTTGCATTCGGTATACATCGTTTCGATTCTGCCGGTCGCAACATCGACACGTTCGATGCGGCCGCCAGAATAGTCGGTCGCTTGCCCCGTCGGCCGCGTGCCGTGGGTTGCATCGTCCATCCAGTTGAAACCGCCGTTATTGCAGACGTAGATCTTGCCGTCGGGGCCACGGGCTGCGCCATTGGGACCGCCGGTCATCTGCGCGACCGTGGTTTTGGTGCCGTCGGGTGCTACCCGCGTAAGCTTGGCCGAGCGTATCTCGACCAGTATGACCGAACCGTCCGCCATCGCCACCGGCCCCTCCGGAAACGTCAATCCAGTGGTAACGACTTTTAGTTTCGGACCGGTCATGACGCTTCCTCGATCATTTGTTGTTGGTTAGATCGGCTTTGCAAAACATCGCAGACATGCCACCATTTCCGGGTAGTATCCAACAAAACCGGCGGCTCGGCTTGCGCGAAAATTCGCAGAGGTGCCAATTGCCGCCGGATCTACAAAGGGGGGCTAGCCTTCATGTATAAGTTCGTTTTCTCTACAGGCAGCGTGATCTCCTCGCTTGTTTTCGGCGCGATCGCGATGGCTTTGGTTGGGATCTACTCGCCAGAGACGCTCTCGATGATGCTCGGTTGGGCGCGCAGCCTCAAATCGTATCTGACGAGCACCGGCCTATCTGCCAAATATAACATTTGGCTCGAGCTCATGCTGGAAGAGCGCCAGCTGCTGTTCGCATTCTTTACGATCGCGACCCGCATGGTGATTTCAGCCGTTTTCGACCTGCTGCACGGCTTGCTATGGCGGAGCGACACCCGCTAACGCTTCGATCAGGTTAACTCAACCTTTAGGCCTGTGCCGTTAGTCTCGCTCAGCCTGTGCCTTCTCGCACGAGGCATGGCCGGGGTGGGTTGCACGCAATATGTGGCCGTTTAGGCGCAAGAGAACGCAGGATTTCTTGCGGGCCGACAGGCGGAACGAGCTCGGCTTCAGCCCGCTCGACTTCGCATCACTGGCTCCGGAGGCCGCAAAACCGCGCCGGCATTCGATGAGCTGGCGGACGAAGTTCAAGCTCTTCATCGTCGCCCCAACCATCGCCGCGATCATTTCGACGGCCGCAGCTGGACTGCTATTCGTCCACTACTCGATGACGTTTCCCGATCCGTTATCGCTGCGGCACAAGGAACGTGCGCCGGTGATCCGCATTCTGGCGGCGGACGGTTCGAACCTCGCCGAGCGCGGAGCCGCACACGACTACATGCCGCTCGATCTTCTGCCGAGGCACATCACGGATGCTGTGGTGGCGACCGAGGATCGCCGGTTCTACGAGCACAGCGGTCTCGATCCGTATGGGCTAGTGCGAGCCATGTTCGCCAACGTGCGGGCGGGCCGGTATACCCAAGGCGGCTCGACGCTGACGCAGCAGCTTGCGAAGAACCTGTTCTTGAATGCCGAGCGCACGCTCAGCCGCAAAGTCGAAGAATTGGCATTGGCGCTGTGGTTGGAAATGCGCCTCGGCAAAGCGGACATCATGGAACTATACCTCAACCGGGTGTACTTCGGCGCCGGCGCCTACGGGATAGAGGCTGCGGCGCAACGTTATTTTGACAAGTCCGCGCGAAGTTTGACACTGGGCGAGGCAGCAGTCATCGCCGGTCTCCTCAAAGCTCCGTCGAAATATTCGCCACTGAGTAATCCGGGAGCCGCCCGCACGCGTGCCCGTGTGGTTTTAAAAAAGATGCTTGCCGCCGGGCTCGTTACGCCCGAGGCCGAAGCGATCGCCAATCGCGATATCGTCAAGTTCGCATCGGTGAAGCCAACGAAAGATTTGAACGGCATCGAATATGCTGTCGATTTCATACTCGAACGCTTGCCACCATTACTTGGCAACGGACACGCCGAAGTCATCGTCGAGACGACAATCGACACCAAGCTTCAGCGACGCGCTCAGGCGACTGTAGAGCGGGTGTTGGCGCGCGAGGGTGAAGCAGCGCAAGCCAGCCAAGCCAGCGTTGTCGTGCTCGATACCGAGGGTGGCATCGCAGCACTGGTCGGCGGCAAGTCGTATCTTGAGAGCCAGTACAATCGTGCGGTGAAATCGCGCCGCCAGCCCGGCTCGTCGTTCAAGCCGTTTGTTTATCTGGCGGCACTCGAAACCGGCATGACGCCTGAGAGCACGGTCTACGATCTGCCGGTGAGCATCGGCGGCTGGAGCCCTCGCAATGATAACGGCCTTTACCGGGGGGCGGTGACACTGCGGCAGGGCTTATCCCAATCGATCAACACGGTTGCTGCCCGCTTGCAATATGACGTTGGCGTCAAACGAGTGGTCGCCGTGGCCCAGCGCCTAGGGGTCAAGTCCGAGTTGCGCCCAGGACCGTCGCTATCGCTCGGAACGTCGGAGGTAACCCTGCTGGAAATGACCGGCGCATACACTGCGTTCGCCAACAGCGGCCGGCGCGTCGACCCACACATTATCAAGCGTGTTCGCATGAGCTCCGGGCGCGTGCTCTACATGCGACCGCCAGTGGCAACCCAGGTCGCCATCGCACCCGCGCACGTCGGCGCGATCAACGACATGCTCAACGCCGCTCTCATATCTGGCACCGGGCGCCGGGCAGCGCTCAGCATGCACCCAGCCGCTGGTAAGACTGGAACCACGCAGGATTTCCGCGACGCGTGGTTCATCGGCTATACCGCGCACCTGGCCGGCGGCGTTTGGGTCGGCAACGATCACGGCCGAACGATGAATAATGTGCGAGGCGGCAGCCTTCCAGCAGCGATCTGGCGCGAGATCATGACGGCGGCCCACGATGGCCGATCGGTCGTGGCGCTGCCAGGCACTGCCAGCACACCGCCGCATTCGCCACGCGATCCGCCAATCGCGGCACGATTTCCCACCGAGTCGATCCCGCCGATGGCGCCGCCAAAGTTACAGGAGCAGCCGCGGTTACAGAATGCAAGCATGGTGCGCGAAGCGCCTTTGCAACCTCGCGAACGTATCGAGGCCGATTTCATCGCACGCATGTTGTTGGATGAGCCCCGCTCGGCCCCAGCGCCAGCCGCGCCTCAATTTACACCGGATATCCCAGGTGACCTGGCGTTCCCACGATTTGCACCCCCACGCTTTGCACCCGAAGGGATCATGTCGCTCGGCATCAAGCAGCGCTGAAGCCGCTTGTCGTTCTCAGGTTTGCGACCCGTACCGATGAAGATCGCCGCCGGAGATCTGCAACCAGCGCTTCGCTTCTTCGGTGCGCGGCATGGTTTGTGCCACCAGTCGCCAGAACCGCGGGCCGTGATTCATTTCGGCAAGATGGGCGACCTCGTGTGCCGCCACATAGTCGAGGACGAAATCGGGTGCCATGATGAGCCGCCACGAAAACGATAGCGCGCCTGTGCTTGAGCAAGAACCCCAACGGCTCTTTTGATCACGCACGGTGACGCGGCCCGCTTTCAGGCCGAGATTTTGGGCATGCCAGCCGACGCGCTCGCCTAAGTCGCAGGCCGCTTCCTGAGCCAGCCAATCGCGCAATCGCCGCGCCACGTGCTCGGCTTGTCCAGAGACCGAGAGGGCTCGCTTGCCATCAACGGTGGTTGTTGTTTCGACTACAGCCGCACGCCGCGACACACCGCGCTCCACAATGACATGCGGCGCACCACGAAGCGGGATCACCGAGCCGGCGCTAAAGGGAATATGCTCCGGCAAGTTGCCCAGCCGCTCACGCACCCAATCGAGATGTGTCGACAGAAATGTTCCGGCTTGCGCCAGGTCGCACGAGACGGGCAGCGTTACGATCACCGATCGCGTAGTCCGGCTGACACGCAGCGTCATGCGGCGCGCTGCCGGGTGCCGGCGAACCTCGACAGGATCAGTCAAGCCTTGGACGGATAAACGTTGCGACGACGGCGGCGCCATAGCGCGAAGCGGCCTCATGAATGCCCTCGTTCCAAACAGTTCGACAAATTGTGGAAGCCGGCGGGGAACTCTACTGAGGACCTTCAACGACCAAAACTTCAGGGATGGCGATGTACGCCCATCGGTCGTTGCTCGCAACAGCGAGTAGAAAAATTGACGCGCCCCCGACAAATCACGTGTAGCAAATTCCCCGACCACACCACTACTGGAAAGCTCATTCACCTGCACCATGCGGCGACAGTGTGGCAGTCTCGCCCCACGCATTGACGCGGGGCGAGTTGAAACTCGAAATCGATCGGAAAGAATTAAGATCAGATGACTGAGCAATCAGCGCTCGCGTCAGATGCGAATTTGGTCTGATCAATTTCATGATCGCGGGTTTGTTCAACCGCGCGATCAAACAGACGGCACGCCTTTATGCGCCGTCGCTGGAACCTGAGAAAGCGAACGCCGAGTTGTCGTATACGGCGCGCGCATCCGTCTCGCGCTCACCTTTGGGCATGCTTGCCTTGACGACAACAGCGTGCACCACATCGCTTGCGCGAGGATCATGGTGGCGAACGAAATTGGCGATCCGCGGCGCGATGTCATTGCGGAAACGTGATCCGTTGAAGACGCCATAATGGCCGACGCCGGGGCATTCATAATGGAGCTTCGACTCGGCTGGAATATTCGAACACAAGTCGAGTGCTGCGGCGCACTGGCCGACGCCGGTGATATCATCCTTTTCACCTTCGACGGTCATCAGGGCAACGCGACGGATCATGCTGAGATCGATCCGCTGGTCGCGATGATACATTTCGCCCTTGGCAAACAGGTGCCGGACAAACACTTGATCGATCGTCTGGATGTAGAACTCCGACGTCAAATCCATGACAGCCAGATACTCGTCGTAGAAATCGCGATGCTTCTCGGCTGAGTCACCATCGCCGCGGACGAGATGGTAGAATAAATCCTTGTGCGCGTTCATGTGACGATCGAGGTTCATCGTCATGAACCCGGTCAACTGCAAAAACCCAGGGTAGACAGGCCGTCCGAAACCTAGACTGGGCCACGGCACTGAGGTGATTACGTTGCTGCGAAACCAGTCCGTGCCCTTGGTCTGGGCGAGCTTATTCACTTCCGTCGGATTGATACGCGTGTCGATTGGACCACCGGCCAGCACCATGCTGATTGGCACGTGCGGATCGTTTTCCTGCTCCATCAGCGCAACTGCTGCGAGCACCGGAACCGACGGCTGGCAAACGGCGAAGACATGCACGTCACCACCGAAGTGACGGAATATGTCCTGCATGTAGACGATATAATCGTCGAGATCGAAACCACCGGCAGCGACGGGCACGTTGCGCGCATCGATCCAGTCGGTGATGTACACCTCATGATTGGGTAGCAAAGCTTCTACTGTTCCGCGAAGCAGCGTGGCGAAATGCCCAGACATCGGAGCAACGAGTAGAATTCGTGGATCTTTGGCAGATCGTGTTTCGTCGATGTTGCGCTTGAAATGCACGAGGCGACAGAACGGCCGTTGCCAAACCACCTCCTCGGATACTTCGACAGGAGCGCCGTCCACCTGTACCGATTGGATGCCGAACGCTGGTTTCTCGTAGCGCCGGGTGGTGCGCTCGAACACTTCGCACGCAGCCGCAGCATGCCGGCCGACAGAAGTATGCGTTAGCGGATTGAACGGGTTGTTGAAGAATATTTTGCCTGCATCAGCTGCAGCGCGCGCAGGTTTGAATGCTGCGTGTCCAAATTCAAACCATTGATAGAGCATCGATTAGCCTCTCTAGTGAGCAGCGTCTCGTATCCACCCAGAATTTTAGAACCTACCGTTTGGCAGGTCTGGTTTTTGCAGTGCAGCAAGTCAACTCACTGAGCATATCGTAGTTCCACTGTAGAAATTACATATCGCGCTGCAAAATATTGCACCGATTCGCTGAATGGTTAAAGTAGAGCGGTCGCTACACCATTTTGTTCAACACCGAGATTAGCACGTTCCGCGGCGCACAATGTGACAAATATGTGACAACATCGCTCTATGGATTCGTTAACGAGATCAGTGGGCCGCATCGGATGACGCAATCGTCAGGTGTTTGAATGTCCTCAGTTGGCAAAGTTCGCGTGCGCCAATGCTTCGCAACTGCAGCAATTCAATTCAAGAAGTTCGAAGTTTGCCAAGGAGGCTTAAGTCATCGCGATGCCGGCGCGCTTTGTATCCAGCACAACGTACAAAGCAGCGTTCGCCCCAAAAAGCCGCTCGCGCGCGGCTTCGAACGTCATCAGTCCCGCCAGCACGCCGAGTATGAGTGAACAGCATGCAATAACGGCGAGCCAAAATACTCGCGCACGTAGGTCATCCGGCATACTGGACAAGCCATCGTTTACCGGCAGAATTGAATTCATACCTATCCCCTTATCTCCGGCTGACGATCAGGACAGAGGCCTGAGCCGGCGGTACGGCACGGTGTTGTCGACGATCTGACGCATCGTTCTCGGCACCGACGCCACCAGCTGCTCGATGGCGCGGGCGGCGATCC
>JANLPY010000676.1:0-34247 GCA_031367505.1 Hyphomicrobiaceae bacterium
GGCGCTGCGGTCGCAGCTTAACCTGCGCTTCGGCACAAGATCGGCTCGGATGCCGAGTTCCGCTTTCTCTGGAGGCTGTGTGAGAACCTTGGTCGATCTGGGAGAGGGCGCGGTGACTGGCGATGCAGACGGCATTTTCTAAATTTCGGCCGCGCCGCCTCTCCTGGAGCACCCAAAACGCTTTCCAGAGGCCGTTTTCAAGGCCAGCGCGCGCACAAAAGCGCACTCATCATCCCCTCATTGCTTCGAGCATGCGCGGGACGCCCATGATCGCGATGACACGCATCAAGTTGTAGGCAAGCACGTGCAGCGCCATTTCGGTTGCGACGTGCTTCATCGTTTTCATCTTGAAGTGGGTCGCACCCATCCAAGCCTTGATCGTGCCGAAGGGATGCTCGACGGTCTTGCTCCGCAATGGGATCTTCGTCGGGTCATCATCGAGGCGCTTCTGGACGCGCTCCAGGATGGCCTCGTGCTCCCACCGCTTCACTCGGCGCTCCTTGCCGGTCGTGCATTTGGCTTTGACCGGGCACTGCCCACAGGCGTTCGTCCAGTAATTACGCAGCGACTTGCCGGCTTCCTCGTTCGTGTAGTGATAGGGCAGCCACTCGCCTGCCGGGCACAGGTAGGCGTCCTTGTCGGCATGATAGATGAAGTCTGCCTTGTCGAACCTGCCAACGGCGGCAGCATTGGACGTGTGCGGCTTTGAGACGACCACGGCGATGCCATCTTGCTCGCAGGCAACGATCTCCTCGCCTTTGTAGTAGCCCTTGTCGGCGATCGCCTCGATGGCGTCGCTGGCCATCACGGCCTGCGCTTTGTGCGCCATCATCGATAACGCATCGCGATCATAGCCGTGGTTCGTCACCTCGTGCGCGACGATGAGGTGATGCTTGGTTTCCACGACGGTCTGAACGTTGTAGCCAACCACGCGCGGCTGCTTGCTGGTGGTCGCCATCGCGCGACAATCCGGGTCGGTCAGCGAAACCTGCGTCTCGCCGGTACTGTCCATGCGCTGCTCCATCGCCTTGAGCGTGCGCTCCTCTTTTCGGAAATGCGCGAGTTTCTTCACAACTCGGGCCACCCTTGCATCCGGCGGCAACATCCCGGTCTTGCTGTGCACTTCGTCGGCCCGATCCAGCTCGCCCAGATATCGCGTGATGGCAGCGTCGACTTCGCCAAGCTGTCGCTCGATCTTCTCCCGCGTGTAGCTCTTCGCCTTGGCGTTGACTGCTTTGAACTTGCTGCCGTCGATAGCAACAACGCTCGCGTCCAGCAGATCGATGTCGCGGCACAGCGCGACGAACTGCCGGCAGACCTGGCGGATAGCAGAGCCGTTGTCCTTGCGGAAATCGGCAATCGTCTTGAAGTCCGGCTTGAGGCGACCCAGCAACCAGATGAGTTCGAGGTTGCGCCCGCATTCCCGCTCCAGCCGACGCGAAGACTGAACCTGATTGAAGTAGCCGTAGAGGTAGAGCTTCAGCATCGTTGACGGGTGATATCCGGGACGCCCGGTTGCCTCTGGCTCAACGTCGAACCCGAGGGCAGTCAAATCCAGCATGCCGACGAAAGCATCAATGGCGCGCACCCGATTGTCGGCGTCGACGTAGTCGTCGATGCACTCCGGCAAAAGCGTCGTCTGGCTGCGATCCTGGCCTTCAATAAAGCGCTTCATGGGAACCCCCATTGGCAATGGGGAATCATATCATGCTTCGCGCCACAAACCTGTGTTTTCACACAGGCTCTCTGCACAGTGTCGGTCCGATTGCTTGGCCTACCCGGGAAGCTTCTGCCGGCTCGGTCGCGCGGTGCGATGCTGGAGCGCACGCCCGGCACGAGTCGATGCAGTAGCGGTTGAAATCAGCCAAGATCTATCGGGACTGCCGGCCATGGTGGACAAGTGGCGCGCCCTCGTCCCCTTCGTCTGCCGCTGCCAGCCCTGGTTCGCCGCTACCAGAGGGACTACCCGAACTGAAGCCGGCGACGAACTTCAGCATCCGTCGTGCCGAGGCTCAACACTCATGTGGCAAATGTGCCCGACACGGGCACGATCACTGTGTGCGTTGCAACAAGTTGCCCCTCGACCTTGTTCGGGGACCAAGCCAGCTTGACCCCCGCAACCGATATCGTTCTGATCGGCGTGACGGGCCAATCTCCGAGATCACTCGCGCTGACGGCGTCGCTCGATTATAATGAGCCTCCCAGTATTTCCGGAGCACGCTTATGGCCCGCTTCGTCGCCGTCTACACTATGAAGCAGGAAGACTTCGCCGCCTTCCGCGCGCGCCCAAAGTCCGAGCAGGAGGCGATCGACAAGGCCGGTCTGAAGGCGTGGGAGGAGTGGGGCAAACGCAATGCTGCCGCCATCGTCGCGACCGACGTCATGGTGGGCAAGACCAGGCGCGTAACCAAAACCGGCATCGTCGATGCGCAGAACCAGATCGCCGGCTTTCTGATCGTCGAGGCCGCCGACATCGCTGCGGCCGCCGGCCTCTTCCAGGACCACCCGCACATCACAATCTTCCCCGGTGACGGCATCGAAGTCATGCCCGTCGTCACGGGACCGCCAGAGGACGAGCCGCCATGAAGCAAGCAACAGCCAGGGTCACCGCCAACTGGCGCCGCCTCTATGCCATGCCCGTCGCGAGTGTCTATCCGGCTTACACTGCCAAGGCGGAGAAGAAGGGTCGCACCCGGGCCGAGGTCGACGAGATCTTCCGCTGGCTCACCGGCCACAGCCAAACCTCGCTCGAAGCCGAGCTTGAGAACAAGACGAGCTTCGAGGATTTCTTCGCGCACGCACCAAAGATGAACGCATCACGATCTTTGATCACCGGCGTCGTATGCGGCGTCCGCGTGGAGGAGATTCAGGAGCCAAGGATGCGAGAGATCCGCACCAGCGAAGACGAAATTCTCATGCTGTCGCAGAAGCAGCGTCTTGCACGAAGTCGATCAGGAACACATCAACTTGATGGTGAGCTACACCCGGAAAGACAACCTGCTGATCTGTCGGCGGGAAAACTCATCCGCTGTGGTCTGCCACCCCTGCGTCCATGGATCGCCGCCGACGCTAATCCAAAGCAGCCATTGGCATCACCGCAATCGGTGGGGCAACAAGCGCCGCCGATCGCGTCCGGAATTGTGCTCTGGAGGGGCTGCGTCGAGCTTTCCGATGTCGATCTTCGCGATCTCGATCGCATAATCGACCTCTATGCCGAGATACCGAACCGTGCTCTCGATCTTCGAGCCAGCAAGGGCTGGAGGCGTTGGTTGATTCTTAGGCTGCGGCCCGCGTCCGGTCATAGTCAGCGGGCCAGGTAAATGGCCGGAGCGGCAAACGGGCAAAAGACTGCTTAAAGCTTTGATGGGATAGCAGCACTCCTGGGGCCGCAACAGTAATGACCTTTTCCAAAATCGCAGTTAGCTTTGCGATTAAACCAAGGGGCAGGTTGCTGCGTGACAAGCAAATTCTCGGAACGTGCTCTCGACGAGTGGCTGGCGTTTGTCGGTGAGTTGGCCGACGCCGCGCATGCGATGCTGGAACCAGCAGGACGGGTGCGCCCTGATGCCGGGCTCAAGCCGGATCGAAATTTCGTCACCGCATTCGACTTCGAAATCGAGCGGCGACTGCGCGAAAAGATCGAGAACCGGTTCCCCTCACAAGCGTGTTAGTCGGTTGCGCGAAAGCTAGGTCGGCCTGGATATCGAATGCCACTTCGCCTCACATGATTTAAGCAAGAATGCCGCGACAAGTATGCGATGCGTCAGCAAACTTGGTTTGAGCAGGCCTCACCACGCTCAAAGACCGGCACCTAACACAACATTAACGAACCCGCGAATACCGGCTGATTGCCGTTGCGGCGACTGAATTGCACGAAACGCCATTGTGTATCTGGCGAGTTGCTGATCAAATCCCTCGGTAATTGGGCGGCGGCTCGGCTCGGTCGGCATTTTTGCCTGATTGGATCATCGACCACCGATTGACGGAAACATCGAGGAGCGAGAGATGGCGACAAGGCGCGCGGTACTAGCCGGCACGGCCGCAATGGCACTGGGGCCGACGACGGCATTCGGTCAAGCGGAGCCGCCCAAACCAAAACAGCTCGTAATCAATGCTTCGGGCGGGTCACAGATCGCCTCGCTGCGCCAGAGCTACATTAACGATTTTGAAAAGGAAACCGGCATCAAGGTGGTCGACACTAGCCCTGTCGACTTCGGCAAGCTGCGCGCCATGGTTGAGAGCGGCAACGTCGTGTGGAACATCACCGAAATCGGCGGTCAAGATGGTTTCCGCGTGACCCAGATGGGGTTGGCCGAACCGATTGACGGCAAGATCATCGACCGCTCGAAGTTCTTGCCACAGGCGCAAATGAGCCACGTGTTCTCGGCCAGCGCCTACTCCACCGTCATTGCCTACCGGCCGGACGCGTTTCCGAATGGCGCGCCGAAGTCATGGGCCGATTTCTGGGACGTGAAGAAGTTTCCTGGCCCACGCAGCCTGCGCAATCACCCGGTCGACAACCTGGAAGCCGCTCTGCTGGCCGATGGTGTCGCGCCCGAAAAAATCTATCCGATCGACGTCGATCGCGCGTTCAAGAAGCTCGACGAGATCCACAAGCATATCAATGTCTGGTGGACTACCGGCCAGCAGCCGGCACAATTGCTCGTCGATAAGGAAGTGGTCCTCGCCACCGGATGGAACGGTCGCTTCTACGACTTGATCCGCAAGGATGCGCCGATCGCCATGGAGTGGAATGGCGGCATCCTGAAGCAAGGCAGCTGGATCGTGCCTAAGGGCGCCAAGGACCAGTACTGGGCGATGAAGCTCCTGGCGACGATGGCCGACCCGAAGAAACAGGCCGGTAATGCAGAGATCCTCGGCTATTCGGGCATGCATGTCGGCTCGAACGAGTTCGTTGCCGAAAAATTCCGACCGCTTCTGCCGCTCTATCCCGAGCACCTCAAGAAGCAGATCTGGCTCGACCAAGAGTGGTGGACGACCAATGGCGCCGCCATGGGCGAACGCTGGAACAAGTGGATGCTCGCCAAGGGCTGACGATGAAGACTCCCATGATTGACGCCGACCATACGCACCACTCCAAAGCCGGGAGCTGGTGCCCATGAGCGGCGAGGTTAGTGGCACGGGGCCGTCGCGTTCCGGGCGCCTCGAGATCAGGCAGATCGGCAAGCGGTTCGGCGCGGTCGACGCAATCGCCGGCGTCGATCTGTCGGTTGCGGCCGGCGAGTTCGTCACCATCCTCGGCCCCAGCGGCTCCGGCAAGACGACGCTGCTCAAGGTGATTGCAGGGTTCGAGGTGCCTGATCGCGGGTACATCAGGACCGACGGGATCGATATCACCGACCACGATCCCGCATCGCGCAATATCGGCATGGTGTTCCAGAACTATGCGCTCTTTCCGCACATGACGGTGGCACGAAATGTCGCGTATCCGCTGACCATGCGCGGCATCGCCAAGACCGAGATCGAGGTGCGCGTCCGCGAAGCCCTGGCGATGGTCGAACTCGAAGCCCTGTCCGAACGCCTGCCGAAGCAGCTCTCGGGTGGCCAGCAGCAGCGTGTGGCTTTGGCCCGCGCCATCGTCTTCCGCCCGCAGTTGCTGCTGCTCGACGAACCGTTCGGGGCGCTCGACCGCAAGCTGCGCGAACAGATGCAGCTCGAAGTCCGCCGCCTGCAGCGCCAGCTCGGCCTGACCACCATATTCATTACCCATGACCAGGAAGAAGCCCTCGTCATGTCGGACCGCATCGCGGTGATGAATTCCGGCCGGCTCGAGCAGGTCGGCCTGCCGCATGAAATCTATGAAGCCCCGGCGAGTGCCTTCATCGCCGACTTCATCGGCGAGTCGAATGTGTTCTCCGGTTTCGTGGAGCGTACAGCACCGGATTTCCGGATTAAGCTGGCACAGGGGCAGATACTCGACATTGCTGGAATGGCGACCGCTGCGTTGCGACCGGGCCAGCGCGCCACTGTCATGATCCGTCCAGAACGTTTCACCGACGCAAACGGAGGAGCAGCGAGCCCTATCCCGAACCGGCTCGAAGGCGAGGTCATCGAAAGCGTCTATATCGGAGTATCGGACAAATATCGTGTGCGCACCAAGACCGGCCTCGAATTGCTCGTCCGGCTGCCCGCCGGACAGAACGCGCGCCGCTACCGTGCGGGCGAGACCATCACGGTCGGGTTTGCAGCGGCCGACGCGCGCCTCATCGAGGTGCATTAGCTACATGGCAGTCTTGCCTCCAACGACAGCTCTCCCGAACGTGATCATGCCGCGCAAGCTGCGCGCGGCCTCATCAATGGGTGCGTTTGCGCTGACCTGGCCAGCACTGCTGTTGTTGGGCTTGCTGTTCGCCCTCCCGCTTGCCCGGCTGTTCGCGCTCAGCTTCGAAGGCAGCGACCTCGAATGGTATCGCAAGGCGATGACTTCTGACGGCCTCTATCTCACAATTCTGGGCCATACTTTCCAGATCGCCGCCATCGTAACCGCTTGCTGCCTGCTGATCGGGTATCCGGTTGCCTATCTGCTAGCAACCACGACGCCGTTCTGGCGGGCAGCCGGCTTCGCCTTCGTGATGCTGCCGCTGTGGACCAGCGTGCTGGTGCGCACCTATGCCTGGATGGTGCTGCTCGGGCGTAACGGCATCATCAATCGCATTCTGATCGACTTCGGGCTGTTGACCGAGCCGCTGCGGCTGCTCAACAGTCAACTCGCCGTGCTGCTCGGCATGGTGCATGTCATGCTGCCGTTCATGATCCTGCCGATCTATAATGCGTTGACGCGCATCGATCCTGATTTGCCGAAGGCGGCGATCGGTCTCGGTGCTACCCCCTTCCGCATCTTCACCACCATCTATCTGCCACTGACCCTGCGCGGCATCGTTGCCGGCGTGACGCTGGTGTTCGTGGTCTCGCTCGGCTTCTACATCACACCTGCCCTGCTCGGTGGCGGCAAGGTGACTATGTTCGCCATGGTGATCGAACAGCAGGTGCGGGAATTCTTGGCCTGGAACTTCGCCGGCGCGCTGTCGGTCGTCCTGCTGCTGTCGACGCTCGCCGCATTCTGGTTCCTGAACCAGATCGTCGGCCGGCGCATCGTCGGTTGAGGAGCGCGAAACATGCTCGTGGGATCGATATGATGCAGGGGCAGCGACGAAGGGGCATCGGTTCAGGCCGCATTGTGTTGCGCATCTTCTGCGGCTTCGTATTCTCGTTTCTGATGCTGCCGCTGCTGGTGCTGTTCCCGATCTCGTTCAGCTCCGGCACCTATCTGCGCTTTCCTCCACCCGGCTTTTCGCTCAAATGGTACGCGCGTTACTTCGACGATCCCGCCTGGCTCGACGCGACATGGCGCAGCCTCGAAATCGGTATCGCCTGCACGATCCTGTCGCTGGCATTGGGCATTCCGTTGGCCTTCGGCCTCGTGCGCGGCCGGTTTCGCGGTCGAAAGCTGATCGAGAGCGGCATCTCGGCGCCGATGATCGTGCCTCACATCGTGTTGTCAATTGCGATTTATGGCCTCTACTCGAAACTCGGCCTGATCGGCGAATGGTATGGGATCGCCATCGCGCATACGATCCTGGCGTTGCCGTTCGTCGTTATCGTGTTGGTGGCTGGCCTGCGCGACTTCGACATCAACCTCGAAACGGCGGCTCGTGGTCTCGGCGCCGGCCGCTTTGCCGCGGTATGCTCCGTCACACTCCCGATCCTGGCGCCGAGCGTCGCCTCGGCCGCGTTCCTCGCCTTCATCACGTCGTTCGACGAACTGATCGTCGCCATGTTCCTCGCCGGCGCCAACATGACGCTGCCGAAGAAAATGTTCGATACTATTCTGACCGAGATCGAACCGACGGTCGCCGCCGTCTCGGTGCTGCAGATCGTATTGATCTCGGCCCTTCTGCTGTTGTCGGCTGGCGTGCGCCGGAATGCCACGACACCCATCGTGTGATAACATTTGTACCCCTCACGGAGCCGATCCAATGAGCCGCAGCGAAATCCATCACCCCGACTTCAAGGCGATGCCCTATTGGTGGGAAGCCTACAAGCCGGTCGTCGGCGACCTCGTAGAAGTGCCGAAGAAGGCGCGTGTCGCGATCGTCGGCGCCGGCTATGCTGGCCTATCCTGCGCAATCGAACTCGCCGACGCTGGCTTCGACGCCGTGGTCCTGGAAGCTGCCGAACTCGGCTTCGGTGCCAGCACCCGCAGCGGCGGCGCGGTCAGTGGCGGCGTCAATATCGGCAAGAGCTTCACCGGCAAGTCGTCGATCACCGATCCCGAAGTCGCCAAGGTGTTGCTGGCCTCGGCGTCCGACGCATTCAGCCTGATCGAGGCCCTGATCGCGCGTGAGAAGATCGACTGCTATTGGGAGAAGAGAGGCCGCTTCGTAGGCGCCTGGACACCCACCGACTACAAGATCCAGGAAAAGCGGGTACAGGGCCTCAACGACGCGGCCAACTCCGGCTGCTACATGGTGCCGCGCGAACGCCAGCGCGAGGAGATGGCGTCCGATTACTACTACGGCGGCATGGTGGTCGAGCGATCGGGTAAGTTGCATCCAGCGCTCTACTACAAGGGCCTGCTCGACGCCGCCCGCCGTCGCAAGATCACGATCTGCGCCAAGGCGGGCGTGGAGTCGATCAAGCGCAATAGCAGCGGCTGGACCATTCGCACGTCCCGCGGCGAGACCGAGGCCGCGGACATCGTCATCTGCACCAACGGCTATACCGGCGACGCCACGCCCGAAATCAAGAGACGACTGATCCCGATCGCTAGCCACATCATCGCGACCGAGGAATTGCCAGCCGATCTCGCCAGCTCGCTGATCCCCAAAGGGCGTACTCTCGCCGACACCAAACGGGTGCTGTGCTACTACCGCATGTCGCCGGACGGCAAACGTATGATCTTCGGCGGCCGCGCACGCTTCACGCCAGTGACGCCCGAGGTCAGCGCGCCGATCCTGCATCGTTTCATGACCGAACGTTTCCCGCAGCTCAAAGGAACCAGGATCACGCACGCCTGGACCGGCAATGTCGCGTTCACCTGGGATGCACTGCCGCACACCGGTAAGCTCGACGGCATGCACTATGCGCTCGGCTGCAACGGCAGCGGCGTCGGCATGATGACCTACCTCGGCCACCAGACCGCGCGGCGCATCATCGGCGGGTCGAATTCCACCTGCGGCTTCGAACTTGCCGATTTCCCGGACTTCCCGCTTTACAACGGCAATCCCAACTGGGCGTTACCCGGTGTCGGAGCCTACTACCGGTTCCGCGACAGCCTCAGCCGAACACGGGCAGCGATGACTTCGTAACGAACTGCGACTGGTTGGTACGCGACATGCCGCTTCGTGCAACATCGAGTATCCTTCAACTAGTGGCGAACTTCGCTGGCAAGCGCGTCAGGCATTGATCGAAGGTGTGCGCACGGCGACCTTCGCGGGTTCAGCCGTATGATCCTCCCAGAAACTCGCCACCGCTATCGCAGCTGTCGAGACCGGTGCTTAAGATTTCACTGGCACACCGGTGCCGCTGCCGATGTCCCAGTAGAGACCAGCCATCAGCTCGATCGCATTCCTCGACAGGCCGAGCAGGATGTGCTCGTCCGGCCAGTGCTGCGAGCACGACGCATAGGAGTGCGGAATCCAGATCGTCGGTAGCCCCAGATCGTCGGTGAAGATGTCGTTACAGATCGAACCGCCCATCGACGGAATGATCGCGGGCTTGGCGTTCGACGAACGCTGCAGCGAATTGCCCACGAACAGCGCCCAGGGATTATCCGGCTCGGTGCGTGTCGCCGGGAACTCGCCGTCATTGGCCGCGGGCGGCGGCATCACCTTCACCAGGGTATGACCCTTGGCCTTCAAATGCCTTTCCAGCGCCGGCACCACGTTTTCGACCTTGGTGCCGGCGATGAAGCGCAGCTGGCAGTTCGCCACCGCCTTCGGCGGAATGGCATTGACTGGCCGGCCGGGCGTGCCGCACCAGTAGGTAAGGATATTGAACGAGTTGGCGGCATAGACCCGCTCGGCCGGTTTCAGGTCCGGCTCGCCTCACCACGCGTCGACCTGCGGCCCCTTTTCGCCACCGTCGATCTCGACATCGGCAAGCGCCTCTTTCACGGCCTGCGTCATTGGCGGCGCTTTCAGTTCCTCGACCAGAAGTTCGCCGGATGGGCCGACGATCGAGGCGAGCGCATGGGCCAGGACGAAGCCTGGATTGGCGATCAAGCCGCCCCAATTGCCAGAATGATGCCCACCTTCGCGCACGTCCACAACCAGATCGAAGTTGACGGCGCCGCGACAGCCGAGTGCTATGGTCGGCCGATCCTGCTTCACCCGCGGGCCGTCCGACGCGATGAATACGTCGGCCGCGAAATTCGCCTTGTTGGCGCGGACGAGCTGCTGCAGGCCCTTGGAGCCCGCCTCCTCGCCCATCTCGATCAGGAACTTGGCATTGAAACCGAGATTGCCGCCACGCTCGGCCATCACCGCCGCAAGCGCCGCCATATTGAGCGTATGCTGTCCCTTGTTGTCGGCAGTACCCCGGCCATAGAGTCGATCACCGTCACGTGCCGTAATCCACGGCCCCTGCCCCTTGGTCCACTGATCCTCGAGACCGCGCACGACGTCGCCGTGGCCGTACCCAAGTACAGTCGGCAGCTTGCGGTCCTCGATGCGTGTCGCAAGCAGCACCGGGCCTTGGCCCACAACCGGGTTCTCATAAACCTTGCAGGTGAAGCCCATCGCTTCAAACGCCGGCCGCATCTCGGCCTCCAGATAGCGATGGCACTCGGCGATAGCTCCAGTATCGGGAAATTTCTGGCTCTCGGTCTTGATCGCTACCCGGCGCGCGATACCGTCCAAAAACTCCGTATCAAAATACGTCTGCGCGCGAGTGATTGCACCCGTCCGATTGCCGCTGGTGACCATGCTTCGCCCTCCCGCTCTATGCCCCACGATCGCCATAGGCCGCGGCGCCAACTCCTGTAACCTTTCCGTCGGCGATGTCCTGTTCTACCAATGAACGATCGCGACTTACCGGATCGCCATAGCCACCGCCGCCGGAAGTACTGACAGTGACGCGATCACCCTTCATCAGCGTTGTCACCATTTTCGACGGGATAATCTCCTCGCGGCCATCCGCACGGCGAATGATCGAATAGGCGACGGCGCCGTCATGGCCGCCCTGGCGGCCGTGCGCTGGATTGAAATGGCGTTCGCCGCGATGGGTGAAGCGCACCTCGCCATACAGTATCTCATATTCGCGCTCGATGCCGAGACCGCCTCGGTGCATTCCAGCACCGCCTGTATCGGCTTTTAGCCGCGTACTGTGGATGCGGATTGGCACATCCATCTCCATCGCCTCAACCGGCAGGTTCATACAGTTCGTTGCATCGGTCTCGATGACGTCAACGCCGTCCTTGTCGCGGCAGGCGCCGCTGCCTGATGCGATCAATTCGCCAGTAACATAACGCGAACCGTCCGGCCTCGCACCGCCGAATGCCAGCAGCAGCATCTCGCCGCCTGAGTCCGCCGGCACGCGCTCGGACAGCGCCTTGCCGAAGGCTGCGATTATGGAGCCAGTGATACGCTTGATCGTTGCAGTGCGGGCGTTGACGGGCGCCGGTTCGCGCGGGTTGACGATCGAGCCCTCGGGGAGGATCAGCTTTATCGGCCGGAAGCAGCCGCCGTTAGTCGGGATGCTGGGATCGGTGATGGCGCGCACGGCAAAGCAGGCGGCCGCCTTGCTGCCCGATGGCACACAGTTAAACGGCCCACGCACCTGCGGGCTGGTGCCGGTGAAGTCGACCGTGAACTCGCCATCGGCAACCGTTACCGCCACTTCGATGCGGATTGTCTGGTCGATGTCGATGCCATCGTTGTCGAGATAGTCGACATATGTATAGGTGCCGGGCGGAATGGCGCGTAGCGCCGCCCGCGTCATTGCTTCCGAGCGATCAAGCAGATCGGCAAAGATAGCGGTCAACTGGTTGCCACCGTAGTTCGCTGCCAGCGCCTGCAGCCGTCGCGCACCCACCGTACAGGCCGCGATCTGAGCATTGAGATCGCCTTCAAAGGTATCGGGAATGCGCACGTTGCGGCGCAGGATCTTCATTAGTGTGGAATTGGGCTCACCCGCATCCATCAACTTCAGAGGCGGAATGCGGATGCCTTCCTGGAAGATCTCAGTGGCATTGGTCGGCACCGAGCCCGGCGTCATGCCGCCAACGTCCTGATGATGCGTCATCGTCGCGCTGAACGCGATCGGCCGGCCGTTGTGGAAGATCGGCATGATCACCGCGAAATCGGGCAAATGCGTGCCGCCGAGGTAAGGGTCGTTCATCGTGTAGATGTCACCCTCGCTCATGGTGTCACGCGGGAACTCCTCAAGGATCTTGGCAACGCACGGTATGAGCGTCGCCAAATGGATCGGGATCGCCACCGCCTGCGCCAGCGTCTCGCCCTCAATCGTGAACAGTGACGCGGAGGCGTCGAGCCCTTCCTTGACTATCGGCGAGAACGACGACTTGAGCAGCGTCAACTCCATCTCGTTGGCGATGCCATCGAGCTTGTTGCGGACCACCTCGACGGTGACGGGGTCGAGCGCACTTGATTTATCATGCGGCATGGCAGGCTTATCGCTCCAGAATCAGCGAGCCGGCGGCGTCGACGCGGCCGCGCCAGCCCGGCGTTACGAGTGTCGTCGTGTCGGACTGTTCGACGATGGCAGGACCTGAGAAATCGAAACCGGCTGGCATTGCTGCACGGTCATAGACTGTGGCGGTAACAGGATCGCCGCTCGCAACAAGGATCTTCGCCTGCCGCTTGACCGGCGATCCGCCGCAAGACTGCCAACCCGCGTCATCGAGACCGATCAGTCCTTCGATCGAATGCACGGCGCGCAAGTTGACGATCTTGACCGGCACCTTGGGCGCGTAGCCGTAGACACGATCGTGCGCCGCATAGAAGTCGGCAAGCAGGCGATCGAGCGCGTCGCGCTGTGACATGTGGATCTCGACTTCTAGGTTATAGGCTTGGCCGATATAGCAGACGTCAGCGAAGTGACGGATCGAGAGGGTTCCATTCGCCGCGTTCTCTAATCGCATCAGTCCGTCGCAACGTTCGTCCAGGATGGCGAGCGCTCGATTAATCGCGGCCGCATCAGCTTTTGCCAACGGTTGCGGGAAAGCGGCCGAAGCTTCGTGCTCAATGGGCGCAGCAAGCAATCCGGCCGCCGACAACACTCCCGGGTGCCGCGAGACGATGATGCGGCTGATGCCTAGATCCTCGGCAAGCGGGCAGCCGTGCAGCGGCCCGGCACCACCGAGCGGTAGCAGTGCGAAGTTACGCGGGTCATGTCCTTGCCGTATCGAAACCAAGCGGATGCCTTCCGCCATCTGGGCGTTGACGACGCGATGGATGCCGAGCGCTGCCGCTTCGACCGGCAAGCCCAGCGGTTTTGCCACCGTTTGTTCGATCGCGCGATAGGCTGCATCGCGCGACAGCTTGATGGCACCGCTGGCGAACGATCCAGGATCGATATAGCCGAGTACAACCGAGGCATCTGTCACGGTGGCACGCATACCGCCGCGGCCATAGCACGCCGGTCCCGGCTCTGCCCCTGCCGACTCCGGTCCGACCCGCAAGCCACCACCCTTGTCGATCCAGGCGATCGAACCGCCGCCCGCGCCGATGGTATTGACGTCGACCATGGCGACGCGCACCGGATAGCCTTCAATCGTACCTTCCGATTTCAGCGCCGGCCGGCCGCGCTCGATCAGCGCGATGTCGCTCGAAGTGCCGCCGACATCGACGGTGATGACATTGGCGAAGCCGGAATTCTCTGCCGCCATGCGTCCACCGATGACGCCGGCAGCCGGCCCCGACAGGAACAACCGCACCGGCCGCAGGCGTGCCGTGCCAGCGCCAGCCACACCACCGCGTGATTGCATGATTTGCAGCGGCGCAGCGACGCCGGCCTTGGCTAGGCCCGCTTCGAGATTGCCGAGGTAGGTATCTACCACCGGCTTGATGTAGGCATCGAACGCAGTAACGACGGTACGCTCGTATTCACGAAATGCCGGATCGACCTCGCTCGATATCGACACCAGCAACTTCGGATGCCGAGCCAGCACGATCGCGCGGGCTCGACGCTCGTGAGAATCGTTGAGGAACGAAAACAGGAAGGCGATTGCGATTGCCTGGCAACCGGCCGCCGCCAGCTCGTCCGCTGCGCGCGCGACACTCGCTTCGTTCAGCGCCGTCAGGACTTCGCCTTCAGAACCGATCCGCTCCATCACCTCGCGCCGGAAGCGACCCGGTGCCAGGAATACCGGCGTCTCTGGATCGAGCGTCAGATCGTACATCTTGTGCCGCATCTGCCGGCCAATCTCGAGCACGTCAGAAAAGCCGGCGGTCGCCAGCAACCCGACGCGCGCGCCCTTGCGCTCAAGCACGGCGTTGGTCGCCACCGTCGTACCATGCAGGAAGCGCTCGATCGCCGACGCCTCGATATCCCAGGACTGACGTAGCTGTTCGATCGCCCGCAACACGGCGACACTCGGATCGTCCTTGGTGGTCGGGATCTTCAGGATCTGCGCCGCCATGCCCGGCCGCCGCACCACTACGTCCGTGAAGGTGCCGCCGATATCGACGCCGACGCGAATGCCCACCGTCATCCGATCCTCGCTGGCAAAGGGGTCTCATGATCGTCGAAGTAGCCGTGCCGGTGAAACATCCCGCGTTTCATCTGGCCGAGTTCCTGGCGCAGCGCCCCGGTGGCGGGCTCGTCGATACCGAGCAGATCCGGCGAAAGCACGACGCCGTAGTCGTCGCGGGCGCTATCGGCTGAGACGAATCCGTCCAGCACGTCGTCGCGCACCTGCGCAACGGGCCGCTCTATGGGCGATCCCCAGCCGCCGCCGCCGGACGTCATGATGCGGACCACGTCACCCTTCTTGAGGACATTGCCGTCCGAAAGGGGCTTAAGTTGCCGCTCATCGGGCCGGCCCGGATTGACGATGATGCGCCCCGCGCGGCCGGCCATGCCGTTAGCGACACCGAACGCTGGATAGCGGATGTTGTCCATGCGGACGCCGATGATCGCCTCGTCGGCAATGACCCTGAGATCACGCACGATACCCATGCCGCCGCGCCAGCGGCCGGGCCCGCCTGAATCGCAGTGCAGCGCATAGCCCTCTACCTGAACACCGAACTCCATTTCGGCGAACTCGATAGGATAGTTCTTCTGCGCAACGTAGTACACTGCGTCGATGCCATCACCGAACGGGCGTGCGCCGAAACCGACAGCTAGTCCCTCGATGCACAGATCGAGCTTGCCTGTCTGCTTGTGCAGGCTGCGCAGGTAGTACAGCACGTAGACTGCCGATGCGGCCGCCGCATTGCCACCCGTCGCCTTCGCTAGCGCCGCGAAGATCGAAGAGTTGACCCGCATCACCGAATGCGACCGCATGCCGAGCGGTGCTGGCTCGCGCGGCGCCAGCAGCGAACCGTCGCGGATGGCGACGTTTGCCATGGCGCGGCGATAGCCGGCATTGGGCAGGATGCCGGACTCGCGCGAAGTCAGGTAAAGACCAAGAATGCCCTTCGGAACGGCCGGGTCCATGATGAAGTTGATGGCACCCTTGGCTTGGTCGTCGGTGCCAGTAAAATCGAAACTCAGCTCGCCGTCCTGCTTCTCGAGCGTGATCGCCACCGAGTAGCTATTGTCGGTGACGCAATCGCCGTCGATCCAGTCGCGGAAGGAAAAGCGGCCGTCCGGAACGTTTGCGGCGATGGCGGCGCGGGTCGCCCGCTCGGTCTCGCCGATGATGGCGGAAAAGGCGGCCTCGACCGCATCGGCACCGAACTCTACGGCAATCTCTTCCATTCGGCGCCGGCCGAGTTGCACGGCCGCCGTCAGCGCAGAAAAGTCGCCCTTCACCATCGTAGGAAAGCGGGTGTTGCGCATGAATACAGCAATTAGATCCTCGTTCCAGATGCCGTCTCGCAGCACGCGCGTGGGCGGAATGACGATACCTTCCTGAAACACGTCGGTCGCCGCTGGCGATATGGAGCCCGGCACCATGCCGCCGATGTCCCATAGGTGGCCCCAGCCCTCGGTGAAACCGATCAGCCGGCCCTCTGCGTAAATCGGCTGGATGAACACCATATCGTTATTGTGGCTGACGGCGCCCTTCGATCCGTAGCTGTCATTGTAGATATAGAGATCGCCCGGCTTCATCGTTTCGACCGGATAGCGCTCGAACACGCAGTCGATCAGATTGCCGGCGGCCAGCGTCAGCGCGGTCGAAACAACCAGCTGGCCCTGCCTGTCGAAGATCGCTGTAAAGTAGTCCTTCTTCTCGCGGATGAAGGGGCTCATCGATGTGCGGTCGATCAGCGCCTCCATTTCGCGCCGGGCCGACTGAACCGCCCCCTTGATCAATTCCAGCGTGATGGCGTCGATGGGCTTGCTGGTGTTCATGGGCGGTCCATCCGTCGCAGCACGATATTGCCGAACGTGTCGACTTCACCGGCATAGCCCGGCGGGATCAGCGTTGTCGTATCGAGCTGATCGACAATGGCGGGACCGGCGAGCCGGTGGCCGGCCTTCAGCAGCTCGCGGCGATAGACCGGAACATTCTCGTACAGCGTGCCGCCCACGTGCACCTGTCGGCTCGCCGCCAGCACCGGTGTGGCGCCACCGGCCATCTCAATCTCGGCAAGCCTGACCTTGTCCATCACCCCCACGGCCCGGACCCGCAAATTGACAATCTCGACCGGCGAGACGCGGTCGGCGAAGGTGTAAAGCCGTTGGTGCATGGCATGGAAACCTTCGACGACCGCGCTGACGATGGCAGCATCGACCGGGCCCGGCGGCACCTCCAGCGTCAACTCGAATCCTTGCTTGGCATAGCGCACATCGGCTTGCCGCACGAACCGGCGGCGATCGGCAGCGATTCCCTCGCGCGCGAGATCGGCGGCGGCCTGCGCCTCGAGCGCCAACCAGGTTGCTTCCATGGCTTTGAAATCGAAGCCGGGCGCGCGCTGCAGGGCGGTGCGGGCATAGTCATATTGTACATCGCTGACGAGCAATCCGAGTGCGCATAGAAGACCCGGGTGGCGCGGGATCAACACTGTGTTGCAGCCGAGTTCCCCGGCCAGCGCGGCGGCGTGCAACGGACCTGCGCCGCCGAACGCGACCAGTGTGAACTCGCGCGGGTTATAGCCTTTTTCAACCGAAACCACCTTCAACGCGCCGGTCATATTAGCGTTGACGATGCGGATGATACCTTCAGCGGCCTGATGCAGCGACATGCCGAGTGGACGCGCAATGTGTTCCAGGATCGCCGCCTCGGCGCGGCGCGGGTCGATCGCCATGTGACCGCCGAGCAATTGCGCTGGAACCCGGCCAAGAACCAGATTGGCATCGGTCACCGTCGGCAATGTGCCACCACGGTCATAGCAGGCAGGGCCCGGATCGGCACCCGCGCTTTCCGGTCCGACCACTAGGCTACCGCTCGCAGTGACGCGCGCGATCGAGCCGCCGCCGGCGCCGACCGTGTGAATGTCGATGATCGGCAGACTGAGCGGGAAAGGACCGATCTCGCCTTCGGTCGTTACCTGCGCACGTCCCCCGCGGATCACGCTTACATCGGCACTGGTACCGCCAATGTCGATGCATATCGCATTTTCGAATCCCGCCAGCGCGGCCACATGACCGGCACCAATGACCCCTGCGGCTGGACCCGACAGTGCCATGTCGATCGCGCGCCGCGATGCCTCGACCGGCCCGAATACGCCGCCATTGGAACGCATGATCAGCAGCGGCGACGAGACCTCGCGCTGTCGCAAGCCGTTCTCTAGCTTTCCGACGTAGCGCGCGACGAGACGTTGGACGTAGGCATTGAGGGCGGTGGCCATGGCGCGCTCGTATTCCCGGAACACCGGCAGTACCGTCGACGACAGTGAGAGCTCGGCTTCAGGGAATTCCTCGGCGACAATCTCGGCGGCGCGCTGTTCGTGTGACGGATTGGCGTAGGAGTGCAAAAAGACAATGGCGATCGCTTCGACCCCCAGCGTCTTCAATCGCCTGGCTGCCACTCGGCAACCCAAGTCATCCAGTCTGGTTTCAATCGTGCCATCGACCTTTATACGTTCCGCCACCTCCATGATGAAGCGTGGCGCGATCGGCCGTTTCGGCTTGATCCAGCCGAACAGGTTTTCCTGACGCGGGATTTCGTGGCGGGCGATCTCGAGCACATACTTGAAGCCGGCTGTAGTGATCATGCCGGTGCGCGCGCCCTTGCCCTCCAGCACCGCATTGGTGGCGATTGTCGAACCGTGCAGGATGGCTGCGACCTCGGCCGGCCTAGCCTGGGCCAGGTCGAGGATCTGTTCGACGCCGTCGAAGAAACTGATCGAAGGGTCCGATGGGGTGGCAGGCGTTTTGACCGTCCAAAGCGCGCCGGTGTGGCGGTCGGCCATCACGACGTCAGTAAAGGTACCGCCAATATCCAACCCGATGGAGTAACGCCCCATGTCATTCCGCCCATCGGATCCCGCTGCCTGACGCACCGCGCAATAGTAACCGCGGGCACGTGTTGTGCAAGGACGAGGATTGCCTGCATTTGCACAGACGCCATGCACTGTGTGCATTTTGTTGCGGCACATATTCCAGGGGCAGCCGGTCAGATTGATCCGTTATCAGGGCTTGCTGGACCTTGCCGTTTCAGCGAGACTGAAGGTTCTAAGTTAGGTTGTCTGGGTCATCGAGCAGAACGTTTGGGCCGCAATGGAGGGATACGTGTATTCCACAAGCACTCGCGTGATAGGCCGTCGGACGCGACGGACCGTACTGGCCGCACTGGCCATGCTTGGCTTGGCGGCCGGGCTTAATGCAAGCGTGCAATCGGCAGCTGCCGCTTCTCGCTTCGTGTTTGCCAACGAGAGTGACTACGACACCATGGACCCGCACGCCGCCTTCGACGTCGGCCGCGTTGCAGTGCGCCTCAATATCTATGACGGCCTGATGCGTTGGCAGAAAAATCCTGCCAAGCTCGAGCCGTGGCTGGCGGAGAGCCACACGATTTCACCGGACGGGCTGAAGTACACCTTCAAGATGCGCAAAGGCGTCAAGTTCCACGATGGCAGCGAGGTCAAGGCCTCCGACGTGGTCTATTCGATGGAGCGCATCCTGGCGCTCGGCAAGGGCGCCGCCGCCCTGTTCAAGACCATGATTGCACCGGGCAACAGCAAGGCACTCGATGACCACACCGTGGAATTCACCCTGACAAAGCCGTCGGCGATTTTCCTTTCGACAGTTCCAGAAATCCATGTGGTAAACGCGGCGCTGGTAAAGAAGAATGAGGTCAACAACGACCGCGGCGAAGCGTGGCTGTCGAAAAACAGTGCCGGCAGCGGCGCCTATAAGATCACGCAGTTCGATCCGGCGGTCGGCTTCGTCGCCGAGCGCTTCCCCGGCCACTTCAAGGGCTGGGGACCGAAGTTCATCGATGAGATAGAGTTCCGTGGCGTCAAGGACACCAACACCCGCGTGCTCGGCCTGATCAAGGGCGACTACAACGGCATCGGCGGTTACCTGCAGACCGATCAATTGAAGAAGCTCGAGGCGTCCGGCACCGCCAAGGTGCTCGAGGCAGAGTCGATGCGGGTGATGATGATGCAGTTCAACACCACGCGCGCGCCGTTCACCGACGTCAACATCCGTCGCGCCTTGAACCAGGCGTTCGACTACGACGGCTTCAACAAGGACATTCTCGGTGGCCTGGTCGAGCGCAACCCGACGCCGATTCCTAACACCATGTGGGGAGTGCCGAAGGACGTGAAGGGTTACAGCTATGACCTTGAGGCGGCCAAGGCAAACCTCGCCAAGGCGGCAGTGAAGGTCGACCGGCCGCTCGACATCATCTACCTGACAGGATTTGCCCAGAGCGAGCAGGCTGCCCAGCTGTACCAGAATGGCCTGCAGAAGATCGGCATCCAGTCGAAGGTCATCGGCACGCCGTGGCCGACCGTGATCGAGAAGGTGAAGACACCGGACACGGCACCCGATATCGTGGTTTACTGGATCTCGACCTACTACGCCGATCCGCACAACTGGATCGGCGAGATGTTCCATTCCAACAGTGCCGGCACGTTCAAGAACGCGCACCACTACAAGAACCCGAAGGTCGATGCGCTACTCGACAAGGCCCTGCTATCCACGGATCAGGCGGAGCGCGCCAAGCTTTACGAGGAGACGACCCGCATCGTGGTTGACGACGCGCCGGGCCTGTGGATCTACAATACCAAATGGTACGGGCCCTATTCGAAGAAGCTGCAGGGCATCGAGTTCTGCCCGATCGGCAGCGCCCAGGAGATGCGAACCGCCTATTACGAGTGACGCGAGGTGATGAGCAGCGGCGGACCACGGCTCTGTGCGCGAGGTTGTGGTCCCCGCGCTGCATTTGAGCCGAAGGTTACGGCAATCGGCAATGGCGCGCATGCATCTTCATAGTCCAGATACCGGAGCCCTATGCGCATCGTCTCCCTTATCGCGAAGCGCCTCCTGTGGTTCGTGCCGACGGCGGCAGGCCTGATCGCCATCGTGTTCTTCATTTCCCGCATCATTCCATCCGACCCGGTGGCGCTGCTGGCTGGCGAAACTGCAACCAAGGCCCAGGTGGAAGCCCTGCGCAGCAAACTCGGGCTCGACCGGCCGCTCGTCGTTCAGCTGTTCGACTACTATCGCAATCTGATTCAGGGCGACCTCGGCACCAGCTTGTTCACCACACGGCCCGTTGCCGACGATCTGTTCGCGCGCCTGCCGGCCACGATCGAGTTGACGATGGTGGCCATGCTGATCGCCACGCTTGTCGGCATTCCCCTCGGCGTGATCTCCGCCCTACGCCGCAATACATTACTCGACCATGCCTTGCGCATCATGACGGTGGCGGGGTTGGCCATGGCGAGCTTCTGGCTCGCCCTCATTCTGCAGCTCGTGTTCGCCATGGACCTCGGCTGGCTGCCGCTGCAGGGCCGCATTACCGGCTTCCCGCCCAAGCCCGTTACCGGTTTCATGTTGGTTGATGCGCTGCTGGCCGGGCGACCAGATCGACTGGTCAGTGCCATGTCTCATCTATGTCTTCCGGCGGTCACATTGGCGATCCCGGCGCTGGCGACGGTCGTCCGCTTCACCCGCGCCGGCGTGCTCGATACGCTACAGAAGCCATTCGTGACCTATCAGACTGCGATTGGAATTCCCCGCGCTGTGGTGGTTTGGAAGTATGTCCTGCGCAATGCCCTCACCTCGACGATCACCCAGATCGGCTTGCTGTTCGGCATTCTGCTGGCCGGTGCCGTGGTGATCGAGACGGTTTTCCAATGGCCAGGCATCGGCGCCTATGCCTTCGAGTCGATCGTGCAGTCCGACTATGCCGGCGTGATGGGCTTCACCGTCTATGCCGGCGGCGTATTCATGCTAGTCAACCTTATCGTCGACATCGTGCACGAGTTGATCGACCCGCGCGGGGGCCGGGCATGAGAGGGATCGCCTATGCCCTTCGCAAGATTGCCCAGGATCGCTCGGCCCTACTTGGGCTGGTCCTGGTCGGCATCGTGGTGTTGGCAGCGATCTTCGCGCCACTGATTGCGCCTCACCCCGACGCAGTGTGGGACATGAACCCTAAACAGCGGCTGCTGCCCCCAAGTTCGACTTGGCTGCTCGGCACCGATCGCATGGGGGCTGATATCCTCAGCCGCGTGATCTACGGCGCACGCATCACGCTTCTGATCGCCATTGTTGCCGTGGGCGCATCGATGCTGGTCGGCGTGCCGATCGGGCTGATTGCAGGTTGGAACGGCAGCTGGCTCGGCGAAGGCCTGATGCGGGTCTCGGATGTCTTCCTCGCGGTGCCTCAGATTGTTCTCGCTATCGCAATTGCGCAAACCCTGGGCCCATCGATCGAGAATGTCATTCTGGCGCTTTCGGTCACCTATTGGCCATGGTTCACACGGCTGGTCTACGCTGAGGTCAAAGCGCTCAAGAACGAAACCTTCATTGAGGCCGCGATCGCGCTCGGCGTGGCACCCTGGCGCATCGTGCTGCTGCACGTGCTGCCAAACGTGGCGTCGCCTATCATCGTTCGCGCGTCGATCGGCATGGGGTTTACCATCCTGACCGCCGCCTCTCTGGGTTTCCTCGGACTCGGTGCGCCACCGCCGGCGCCAGAGTGGGGGCGCATGATCTCCGAGTCGCGCGAGTTCCTGCCGCAATCCTGGTGGTACGCCCTGGCGCCAGGCGTCGCGATCTTCATCGTAGTGATGGGTTTCAATTTGCTTGGAGACGGCCTGCGCGACATTCTAGATCCTCGCATGCGGCGCTCCCATGACCGCTGAAAACCTGCTCGAGGTTCGCGATCTGCGGATCAGCTTCTCGACCGAGCAAGGCATCGCGCACGTGCTCGACGGCGTCAATCTTACCATGCGCCGCGGCGCGATCATGGGCCTTGTCGGCGAATCTGGCTGCGGCAAGACAACGCTTGCCCGCTCGATTCTGGGCATCCTGCCCTCGAACGCCCGCAGCGGCGGCGGGACGGTACGGTTCGACGGCCAGGATATCCTGACCATGGACCGCACTGCGTTCGATCGTGACATCAAAGGCCGGCGCATCGCCTTCGTGCCGCAAGACCCTTACGGCTCGTTCAATCCGTTGTTCCGGGTCGGCGACCAGATCATGGAGCTGATGAAGTGGAAATCGCCGGCGCGAGAGACCGGCGGCAAGTCGATTGGAGCGTTGCTCACCCGCTATCCGCGCGCACGCCGTCAGCTTGACAGGGAGGCCGCGCTCGCCATGCTGCGAGAAGTCCAGATCCCGCACCCGGAGCGCGCCTTCGACAAACTGCCAGAGGAATTTTCCGGCGGCCAGCGGCAGCGCCTGATGATCGCAATGGCCATGATGACAAGGCCCGACCTGATCATCGCCGACGAACCGACCACCGCACTCGACGTGACGATCCAGGCCCAGATCCTGAAACTCCTCAAACGCCTCGCCAAAGATCGCGGCGTCTCGGTGCTGTTGACCACCCATGATATGGGCACCGCATACGAAATCTGCGACGACGTCACGGTGATGTATGCCGGCCAGGAAGTCGAGACCGCGCCGGTGGCCGATTTCTTCGCATCGCCGCGCCATCCCTACACCGCACGACTGCTCGATAGTCTGCCGAAGCCGGGTGGCGAAATACGCGAGATCGGCGGCGAGATCCCGAGTCTGCTGAGGGCACCGAGTGGCTGCCGCTTCCATCCCCGCTGCGAACGGTCGACCTCTGAATGCAGCGCATCGCGCCCAGGCATTGCCGGACAGGCGCACATCGTGCGCTGTTTTCATCCGTTGCAGGAACGCGTCGAGGTGCGGTCGTGAGTGCGACGAACGAGATGCTCTCCGTTCAGGGCCTCGCCCGCCACTTTCCGATCCGCAATGCGTTCGGCCTGCGTACGGGCTGGATCAAGGCCCTCGACGACGTTTCGTTCGATATCGAACCCGGCGAAACCCTCGGTGTGGTCGGTGAATCTGGTTGCGGCAAGACCACGCTCGGGAAGACACTGGCGGGCATCCATGCGCCGACCGCCGGGCGGATGCAGTTCGAGGGTAATGAGATCTCGGCTTTGACTGGGCCGCAGCGGCGCTTGATCGCCCAACGTTTGCAGTACGTGCACCAGGACCCTGGCAACGCGCTCGATCCACGTTGGACGATACGCCGGTCGCTCGATGAACCGTTGTCTACGCACACCAAGCTCGGTCGCGCCGAACGGGACGCACTGATCGCGGAGATACTGACCTCGGTTGGGTTGCCGGCGGCGCATCTCGACCTCTATCCGCACGAGCTGTCCGGCGGTCAGCAGCGGCGCGTCGGACTGGCGCGAATTCTGACTTTGAAGCCCCGCCTCGTCATCCTCGATGAGCCGACCTCCGGCCTCGACGTATCGGTGCAGGCGACGGTGCTGAAACTATTCCATGCCCTGCGCAAGACATTCGATCTCACCTATCTGTTCATCTCTCACGACCTGTCGGTGGTGCGGATCATGTGCGATCGGGTGGCGGTGATGTACCTTGGCCGGATCGTCGAGATCGCACCGACGGAAGTACTGTTCAACAACCCGCGGCATCCGTACACGCAGTCTCTGCTGTCGGCGATCCCGCACATCGGCGGCCGCCGCGTCACAGAGACATTCGAGCTGGAAGGCGAACCGCCCGATGCCGGCCGTCTTCCGTCGGGCTGTCGTTTCCGCAGCCGCTGCCCGCTGGCCGCGCCAGCCTGCACAGAAGCAGAGCCGGGACTGGCTGAGATCGAGGCCCGTCATGCCGCTGCGTGTCATTTCGCGAGGACGTAACATGTCGACGAACGGACTGGACCGCACGCTCGTAACCGGCGCCGCTTCGGGCATTGGTCTTGCCATTGCAAAGCGCTTGATCGCGGCTGGCGGGGCGCTGGTGATGACCGACCGCGACATGGACATGTTGTCGGCTGCCAGGGAGCACATCGCAGTGGCGGGCGGAACCATAGACCTCATCGCCGGCGATCTCACTGATGCGGCGGAGGTGCAGAACGTCGTTACCGCGGCCGGCCGGATTGATGGACTGGTCAACTGTGCCGGCATCTACCCCGTCATGCCGCTGTTGGACTTGCCGGTAGAAGAATGGGATCGCGTGCTCGCCATCAACTTGCGGGCACCCTTCCTGGTCACGCAGGCGGCGGCGCGCAGCATGATCGCCAATGGGATCCACGGCGCAATCGACAACATCTCGTCGACCGCCAGCATGCTGGCGCGCCCCGGCATCGCCCACTACGGCGCGTCCAAGGCCGGTCTCAATCAATTGACCCGCGTCCTGGCCGTGGAACTCGCCCCCAGCAACATCCGGGTCAACGCGATCCTGCCGGGTGTCATCGCCACCAAACGCGTGACCGAGGGCCTTACGCCTATTGCGGCGCGCGCCGAAATGGACGCCAAGGTCGCGCGCATCCCGATGCAGCGTCTCGGCACGCCGGAAGAGATCGCCGAACTGGCCGTGTTCCTGCTGTCCGATGCCTCATCCTATACGACCGGCGGATTGTTCACTGTCGACGGCGGCTTCTCGCTCGGCATGGCGCGTTACTAGAGAGAGCGTCGCGCGCTCAAGGCTAGTACTGCTCCGGCCGTACATACGGCGGCGACCGCAAGAAAACCCAGATCGTACCGGCCGCTAGCACCGATCAGGATGGCGAACAGGATCGGCCCGGCGACGTAGCCGAGGAAGATCACCATCGTCGCACCTGCCACCGTCGTATGAATGTGCGCTTGCGGCGACAGACGAACCACCTCGGCCACCTGCACACCATTCCAACTTGACACAGCGACACCGGCGAGACCCGACAGTGCAAACATCGTAGCAACAGGCCACGACTTCTGCGCCATTGCGAGTCCAATCGAGCATAGCGCCGACGCCAGCCCCGCGACCGCCAACACTACAGCGCCGGAACCAACGCGATCCGCGAGCCAACCGAGCGCGATGCGGCCAAAGATGCTCGTTGCCTGCATCACAGCAAACACTGTGCCGGCAAAACCGAGACTGTAGTCGAGCTTCAGCACCATGAATGTCACCAGATAGGCGAACCAGATCCCTTGACCGGCTGCAAAACACGTTCCCGCCAGCGCCACCACTGCGATGTGCGGTGAAGCGGTCACAGCCCGGAATGGGGCAAGCAAATTTCCTGCGGCGAATATGCTGCCGATGCCGATCCTCTCTCCCTTGCTCCGTTCGGCATCAACCTCAGCCCGCAGTGGCTGAACCAAAGCCACACCCACAACGGAGATGACAAGACAGCTAGCAACAGCACCGGCGACGCCGAAAGCCAGCACCGCCGGCGGCAAGATCAGTCCCGCCAGCATGCCGCCCACCGGCACGCCCGCCTGTTTGACCGAAAAGATCAAGCTGCGGCGGTCGGGCGGCGAATAGCGCTGCAGCACTTCGCTGCCAGCTGCCGGTGATGGACCGTAACCGAGACCGATCAGCAGAACCGCAAGAACGGCAGCAACAGCATGAGGCACCAGAAACATCAGCGCGCCGAGTGCCGTCACGGCCGTGCCAATCTGCAGAATGCGCATGCTTCCAAAACGGCGTATCATCGGCGCGTCGATCAGCAGGAACACAATCGAGCCCACGGTACCGATCGCGGAGAGATGCCCGATTGCCGAAACCGGTAGACCAACCTCATCCATTAGGTAAGGCGCGATGGTCGGCGCGACGCGGGTCAGGAAAGCGCTCACCGCCTGCAGCAATACCGTTGCCGCCAGTACGCTGAGCCAAAGCCGGTTTTCCTTGCCAGTTCGCCCACCGCTCATCTACCGATCACACCCCGGCATTCGGGGATGATCCAAAGTACATGGGCCGTAAGATCAAGCCTTCGCGCAATTGGCCGCCAATGCTGTTTCATTTCACTCTGCAGCTTGATTATGAATCTGCTTCAACTGAGGATACTCGGTCGCGACCTGATCAAAGATGTCGCGCACTTGCGCCGCGTTGCCAAGACGATCTCTGGCTGGCAGGCGGTTGATCGCCTCAAAGACTTTTTGCTTCACAAAGAAGCGCCAGTGTACAGGCAGCGTGCGCAAGATGCGTACAAGTTCGCTATAGGCCTCGCGCGTCCATATCTTTTCATAGTCGATCCGGAACTGGTTGAAGCCGTAGAAGCTGTTATTGCCAGCCGCACGCATCGCTGCGCGCCGCAGGTCTGTCGCCGCAGCGTCGATGCGACCATCGCGCACCACGACGCCGTATTCGGCTTCGGCTGCGTCCGCTGTGACAAAGCCACGCTCGACATCGTCATGCACCTTCGCCGGGTCGCGCTGCCACGGACTGCCCCAGCCCCCGGCGCCTGCACTTTTCAGATAGATCCGATCGCCCGGCTCGGCGCTGAAGATATCGGTGTTACCAAGATTGACTTCCCGGTCGGTCCCCCGATTGAGCAGGAACGCCGACGTCTTGCCTGCCTGGCCACCTTCGAGCCCCCAAGGCGCAAAGTTCGACCGGTCGCGATTGCGGGCGGTGACAAACGTATGAGGCGCATGAACCTCGAATTCCATTTCAGTGCCCAGGCCGCCACGGTATTTTCCAGCGCCACCCGAATTGCAAGCAAGGCCGTAACCGAGTATTTTGACGGGGACCTCAGCCTCGCTGATTTCCACAGGGGTGTTCTTGAGAAAGCCAAAGTTGGCCCCAGAACCCTCAGTACCATCACGAAATGAAGTGCCCCCGCCGCCACCAGAGATGGGGTTAAGATTGGCCATCAGCTTGCGGCCGGTCAGATTATCGGTGGTGCGAACATTCAGCAGCGGACCGCCGTCACCACAGGCTGCCGGCAACCGTCCAGGTAGGGCTTTCGCAAATGCGCCGAGGATCACAGATTGCAGACGTAATGTGGTCAACGTGCGCATGCCGACGGCGGCCGGAAATTCCGGGTTCACCATTGATCCCTGCGGCAGTATGGAGTCGATCGGCCGCAACATACCAGCATTCAGGAAGATCGAGCGGTCGAGCAAACCCAGCACATAGACGGTCGACACCATGATGATGGCATGCCGGCCATTACCGCCGGTCGGGATGTTGAGCGACGAGTTAAGTTGTGGATCGGACTCGGAAAAGTCGAAGAGCAACCGTTCGCCCTTGACGATCAGGTTGAGCGCGACACGGCATGGCTGACCACCGGCCGAATCCTCGTCAGTATAGTCGGCAAAAAAATACTCACCGTCCGGGATCTCGCGAATGACGCGCCGTGCTTGCGCCTCTGCGTGATCGAATAGGGCATCCCGGCCCTGAACGAAGGTGTCGAAGCCAAAGCGCGCAATCATTTCGTGCACCTTGCGCTCACCCGTGTTGAGGCAGGCGACTTGGGCCTTCATGTCGCCCCAGTTCTGCTCTGGCATGCGCACGTTGGTCAGCATGATATCGCGAATTTCGGTATTGAGTTCGCCCTTCTTGTAAAGCTTCACCGGCGGCAGGCGGATGCCTTCCTGATGCACCTCGGTCAATGTTCGCGACAATGACGCAGGTACGGCACCACCCACATCGGTGTTGTGGATATGAGTGACCGAGAAGCATACCAAATCGCCTTTGTGAAAAACCGGCTTCCAAAGGTGCGTATCCGGCGAATGGGTACACACAAAGCCGGAATAGGGATCATTGGTGATGACGATGTCGCCTTCATCGTAGTGTTCGATGTATTTGATGGCCCGGCCGTAATCGAGGCCGACGAACCAGGTCACGCCGAGTTCGTACGGCGAGGCGAACGTCTTGCCATCAGGAGCGGCAAGACCGGTGGTAAAATCCTCGGTCTCCTTGACGAAAGTGGAGTGCGCCGTCCGCAACAGCGTATTCGCCATGCTCTCGGCCGCCGCTGAGCAATGGTTGGCGAGGATCTGCAGCGTAACTTTGTCGACCGCCATGATCGTCTCCTGCTTGAAAGTTACGACCGGACGCGTGTCAGGATGATATGGC
Source organism: Hyphomicrobiaceae bacterium (assembly GCA_031367505.1). GTDB lineage: Bacteria > Pseudomonadota > Alphaproteobacteria > Rhizobiales > Hyphomicrobiaceae > JAKFWF01. The sequence goes on from JANLPY010000676.1 coordinate 28,555, forward strand.
CATATGCGTCAATCGCGCCCGCGAACCCAGCCGGCACGCAGGTTGTGGTATCCGGTTGAGCGATAACGGCAGGACCATCGAATGTCTGCCCAGGCTTCAACCCTGCGCGCATGAACAGGGGCACACGTTTCTGCATTCCGTCGAGATAGATGTCGATCAACCGTTCCGGCTCCGCTATTCCACCGACGTGCGTTCCCGGTCTGAATTGCGGCTTTGGACTGTCGCCGACGACCACCAGCCTTAGATTGATGATCTGCACTGGCGCGCGCCGGTCTGCATGCTCGTAGATCGCTTCGTGTGCTTGGTGAAAGGCCTCGGCCATTGCCTCGACCTTGCCGGCGGCAATATCATCGGCTGAGAGTGGCGTCTCGATTTCGTAGGACTGGCCTCGGTAACGCATGTCTGCCGAATACATCAGCCGCGACTTCCCCTGGTAGCCCTGCTCCTCGCGCAACCAGTGCCCTGCTTCCGCCTCCAGAACCTTGAAAGCGGATTGGATCGTCGAGACCGCAGAAGCCCCGATATCCAGATAGACGGTCTTGATGAAGTCACTCTTCACGTCGGCGATAAGGCCACCGAGCGCCGACAACACGCCGGGTGTGGTTGGGATCACAACTTGAGACACCCCAATTTCCACCGCCAGGAAACATGCCATCATCGGACCAGCGCCACCGAACGCCTGCAGCGCGAACGTCCGTGGATCAATGCCGGCCCGCGAGATGAGCTTGCTAACTTCAAGATACATTCCTGAAACGGCAACCCTGACGATGGCCTCGGCAGCCTCTTGCGTGGTGCGGCCGATGGCGCTGCCGATCTCATCCACTGCAGCGCGCGCCTTATCAAGATCGACGTTTACGGCGCTGTAGCCGAGTTTGGCTTGGCCAATATAGCCCAACACGGCGAAAGCGTCTGTGATGGTTACCCGGCGACCACCCCGGCCATAGCAGGCGGGTCCAGGTGTAGAACCTGCGCTCTCCGGGCCGACCCGCAGTATCCCCAATTCATCCACCGATGCGATGGAACCGCCGCCAGCACCGATGGACGTCACTGCAACGGTCGGCAGGTAGATCGGAAACTCGCCAATTACCTCGCCGACGCCATACTGCGGCTCGCCATCACGGATAATAGCAATATCGGCGCTCGTACCACCGATATCGAGACTCATGGTATCGAGAAACCCTGACAGCCGCGCCACGTAGCTTGCCCCGATCACGCCGGCCGCAGTACCAGACATGATCATCTGAGCGCACTGTGTCTTACCCAGCTCCGCACTCATCACTCCGCCATTCGACTTGGTAACCTGCGGCACCGCCGTCACGCCCTCATCGGCCAGTGCCTTCTGCAGCGAGCCCAGATAGTGGGAGACCCGCGGCTGCACATAGCCATGGATCAACGCAGTTATTGTACGCTCATACTCCCGCACGATCGGCCACACTTCGCTTGAGCAATAAACGTGCATCAGGGGCCACGCCTTACGAATGATGTCACGCGCCGCGCGCTCGTGCGCACCATTGCGGTAAGCATTGATGAAAGAGATGACGATCGTTTCGGCGCCACGCAGATGAGCCGCCTCCGCCGCCTGCAAAACGCTGACCGCATCGATCGGCGTATCGATGGTGCCGTCGGCCAGCACGCGCTCGCTCACACCAAATACCATGTCCTTTGCGATCAGCGGGACCGGTCGTGTCGATAGTAGGTCGTAAGGGTCCGGCATCTTCAGGCGTGCAAGTTCCAGCACGTCCGTGAACCGCGCGGTGGTGAACAGCGCCAAAGGCGCGCCCTTGCGCTGGATCACGGTATTGACGCCGACCGTAGTGCCGTGGGTGAAATATTTGATCGATCGTGGCTCGACGCCAAAGCGGATTTTTAGCTGCCGAATGCCGTCCAATACCTCTGCGCCAGGCGCATCGGGCCGTGACAGAACCTTGAGAGTGTGCAGCTCACCGCTCGACTCGTCGAAGGCGCAAAAATCTGCGAACGTACCTCCTATGTCCACTCCCACGCGGAATCCCATGTTCCCCTCCAGCCCGAAAGGGGCCGTCACTCATGGTGTGCGAATGCACCGGTTGGTAATCGGACGAGGTTACCACCCGACGTTTCGTGGTCAACGACCGGGATTGCAGACGCATGTGGTTGATAATGCATGCACAGGCCTTTGCGATCGGAACATGCGCAACCGGTCGCCAATGCCTGAATCTTGCTCGTGGAAATCTTGCTCGTGGAAATGCGAGCCTAGACCCAAAGGTATGTTCTGGGTTTACGCTCGATGGCGAGGCTGACCTTGGCTTGGTCAGTCTCGCAGTGCCGCCAATCTTCCGGCGGTCAGATGAAAGGCGCAGAATCTGCAGAATCTGAAACGTGACACTCCGGACTGGAAATGGCGCGGCGCCTACCACTTCGTGAGGATCTCCTCGCTCGCAAGAAGCAACATGACCGAAACAAAGCACTTCAACATGCGGAGCGCATGAAGTCGGATGCCGCTTACAGGGAGCAGCAAACGCGGAAGAGGTCACCTCCAAGCCTTGCATTTCTCCAGCCAAGAAAACTACCGCCCTGGCGGGATGGCGCCAAGGGCCGCGTACCCAATGACTTTCAGCGGAGCTGCTGTCATCGCGGCGTGCTTACGTCTTTGATGCAGGTGCGTCCCGAGGTTGCTGCCGAAGTGCTTTTGGCGGTCATTATCGATGACGCGCCGACAGAGGAACGGTCGGACGGCTTGGACCGCAGCTACGGGCTGGCCTATGACGGTGATAGCGACCCGGTTATTTTCTGGAAAAGCGCGTTCTACCCGTTTCTGCGCATCAATCAGGCAATCGCGATTAGAACACTGGTTCGGCTTATCGATTTCTGCTCCGAACGTTGGCGCGAAAGCTTGGGCCATCGTACAGATCGGCCGCATCCTCAAATTGTTGTCTCGCTTGCCGATGGAACGACCAAGAAACTCTATGGCAACGGACACGTTTATGCCTGGTCCTACCAGCCCAACATGCACATGGGGCAGCTGCGTGCAGCGTTGCATGCGCTGGAACGCTGGCTATGGGAGCGATGTGAGGCAGGTCAGGATATTGGCGACACGGTGGACGCATTGTTTGAGCAATGCAGCTCGGTCGCGTTTGTGCCCGTTCTTATTAACGTCGGCAAGGCGCACCCTGGCCTGTTTTCGGGTCGACTGGGGCAGCTTCTGGCAATTCCAGAAGTTCACTTCTGGGAAAATCAGGAGCGGCAGGCGCTTCCGTTCCGGTTTCAGCATTACTTGTGGTGGCGATCGGGCGAGGCGCTCTTTCAGGCTGCGCGGCAGTGGCACCAAGCGCCGTTCCGCAGTCGCGTACTGCGAGACATCTCACTGGAGCGACAGTGGGCCGATGAGGCCTTTGCCGCGCGGGTTCATACAGCTTTGCAAAGCTGGGTCGTGGACAACCCGGCAATCGATAGAGATGTGCGGGAGTTCTTGGCTGCGCTCGATAGCGCCAATTATGAGCGCAAGGCCGATGGCACGTTCCAGTTCAACGCCCCCGACAATCCGGCAGAGCCAGCGCAGGAAGCGCCAAGCGCTGCGGATCAGTTGCGCTCAGCGGAGGCACTCGGGAATTACATATTGCGGGAGAACGGCGTTCTGGCAGACAATTATGCGGTTCAATTGTCCGAGATGCTTGTTGCCATAGAGACGAGCGACGAGCTGACAGCTGAGGAAAAGCGCACCAACGCCGTTGCGTTGGCTTCTGCGCTCGTGGTCAAGGCGGAGACATGGCTTGAAGCCAATGCAGGTTGCCTGGAGCGCTGTGTTGCTCTGCTCCAGAGAGCCTAGGAAGATGAGGATAGCGCGCCGGTTCACGGTCGGCGGATGCGCTTGGGCGGAAATCCGGCACTGGAATCTGCAGGGCCGGCAATCGTGACGCGCTGGCTTCGTGCGCCCGACAATAAAGAACGCGTCAGGAATCTCGTCCGGTTCATGACGAGCCTGAACGAAGGCGCTGTCGGTATGGTCATCGACACGGCATTGCGCCATCGTCAGCGTATCGGCACCCAATGGGAGCGGCTTCTTCAGATTGCAACTCTGTGGGCTGCGCTGCTGGCACTGCAGGCACGGTACGGTGACAAGCAGGACAGTCGCTTATGGAACCTCTGGCATGCCCGGCTGCTGCGGCTTGACGTGAGGCGCCCCGTCGAAGAATTCAAGCCGCAGCTGGCGGCGTTGGCGAAGCGCGTCGAACGACTTCACCAACTGCGCTTTCGGATGGCGAACTCAAGTTACCCTGAGCGTTGGGAGGCGGTCGAGGCACGTCGTTTGTCATGGGGGCTGGATACGCATGTGCTAATGGAAGCATTCAGCTGGGCGCTGAACTGGTCACGCGAGAACGACGCCAAGCTGGATCAGCCAAGTTGCGGTGTCGCATTGGCCGTATGGAAGTTTGAGTCGTGGCGGATTTTTGATGGGGATGAAGTCGAGCGCAGAGACAGGTTACCATGTCAGCTTGGCAACAATGCTCTTGAAGCGTTGGGACGGGCGGTAGCGCAACAGAAATCAGAAGATGCGCAGCGATACTGGTTTCCGGTCTTGAGCCGTGGCGCCAAGGCGGAAGTAGCGATCCATTACTTTTGCAACGCGTTCTTTTCGCGTTTCACAGAATCCGCCGATGCAGCACAAATCACGATCACGTGGCGTCGCATGCTTGAGTTTGTTCTCGCTGACGAAGCGCTGACACCGGGACGGCATTGGTATGACGGGGAGAAGATGCTTCGGCATTTGTTGGGCTTTGGCAATGAGGTGATGATCGCACGGTTGCAAGGTAGCGTGCAAATCGTCGCATCCATGCGCGATCTCTACGCGGCGTGGGCCGTGCGATATCTGGCATACGACGATGACAACGTGACGGCGTAAGCGAATTTTCTTTTGAGGCCCATCGCTGCCGAGCTGCGCATCGAGGGAATCAAGCATATTCCCAAGGCGATGGTTGCCGGCGCTGAACGTCATCTCAATCGTCGGGATCGCATTGGTTCGACGCTCGTGGAACTTATCGAGCAGGTCTTGCAAGAGAAGATCCCGGACAACGCTGAGTTCCGTTCGGCAATCCTAATAGTCACCGATGCGCTTGTGACGCACCGCATCCCGACGGCTCTTGCGCTTCAGGATCGGATTCGGCGGATAAAAAGTTGATATTTCGTCGTCGACAGCGTTCCGCTGCTTCGGAGAGCCGTCCTCGTTGTACTAGCGCTCCAAGAGCATCAGCACACTTGGGGGAAGCTTCCGGTCGGGGAAGCGCTCCCACTCAGCGACCCGGTGTTCGAGCCGATTGATACAATCGGCAAGTGTTTTATAATCGACAGCTTGATGTCCCAATTTGCAACTGACGCTGTTCGTCGAGGACCGGACGTGGCAATAGGCACGCGCGGATGCGTCGATCGACGAGGTGTTGACGTCCGCAATTGGGATGACGCAACTTTGTGCGGCGCAACGTCCGACCAGATTGGTTAGGTCACTATTGTGCAGATGCGTCGAGGGGACGGATCGCCGACAGGCGACGCTGCTGCCGGAATGCCTGGAGGATTGGGTCGGCGAGAACAAAGCTGTGCGCGCTGTCGACGTGTTCGTCGATGCGCTCGATCTGGCCGCCCTTGACTTTGATGGCGTGCAGCCGCAGGCGACGGGCCGTCCCGGCTATCACCCGGCGGTGCTGCTCAAGCTTTACATTTAC
>JANLPY010000718.1:0-18590 GCA_031367505.1 Hyphomicrobiaceae bacterium
GGCGCCGGATGATTGCGGCCCAAGCCGATGAGCTCACCGCCGAGGTTTATCTAACTGCCGCCGTGGCATGACCCTCCACAGCCAACGCGAACAGAGCCAGTAACTCACCTGCGACGTCGAACTTGCTTTAAAGCCCAATTGGCAGCCGCCGATTGGGCTTCTGCTGTGCGTAATCGTGTTCTCGTCCGGTGTATTGTTTCAGACGGGATCAAACTTTGAGCGATGTCGAGCCAACTAGGTGCAACCAAAAGTCCGATTAGACCAAGCGGTCGTGGTACGTGGGCTGGCGCCTTCGCGTTCGCGCGCGCGTGACCTCATCCAGCGCGGTTTTGTTAAAGTCGATGGCCAGGTTTGCCTGAAGGCAAGTACCGGGGTGGCGCCATCCCAAGCGGTTGATCTGGCGGACAATTCGCCTGGTTACGTGTCGCGTGGGGCGGAAAAACTGATTGCAGCACTCGATTATTTTGGCTTCTCGCCCGCTGGTCGCGTGGCGCTTGATATCGGGGCATCCACCGGTGGCTTTACTGAAGTTCTGCTGGAGCGTGGCGCTTCCCGCGTTTATGCGATAGATGTTGGTCACGGGCAGTTACGGGCGAACCTTTGTGAAGATCCACGGGTCGTGGGGCTCGAAGGTATGGATGCGCGCAGCTTGGATGCGAGTGTCGTACCGGACCCGGTAGGTGCCATCGCGGCGGACGTGAGTTTCATTTCGCTGACGAAGGCGCTACCTGCGGCGTTGCACCTGGCGGCACCTGGCGCTTGGCTCGTGGCCCTTATTAAACCGCAGTTCGAGGCGGGGCCTGATCATGTTGGACGCGGTGGCATCGTGCGTGATGCAAGCATCCAGCTGCAAGTGGTCAATCTCGTCGAAACCTGGATCGCGGCGCGCAGCGGTTGGGCTGTCAGTGGCGTAGTGCCGTCTCCCATTTTGGGTGGCTCTGGTAATGCAGAATTCTTGATCGGGGCGACCTTCAGTGGCTGAAAACGACGTATTCGACATCTCGGTGCTTGGACATCAGGGCGACGGTATAGGCGACGGGCCTGCTGGCCGCGCCTATGTGCCCTATGCGTTGCCGGGCGAGCGCTGGGTACGCACGGCTGGCGGCTTCGCAATGACTGGCAATCCGAACCCGGACCGTCAAGGTGCCCCGTGCCCACACTTCGGCACGTGCGGTGGTTGTGTCGCGCAGCACATGTCCGGCGACCTCTACCGCAAGTGGAAGCGGCAGATCCTTGTCGATGCCTTCCAGAGCGCCGATATCAACGCGGTTATCGATCCCTTGGAGTCGATCGCTCCAGCGTCACGCCGTCGTTTGGTGATGACGGCGATGTGGTTGCCTTCGGGCGTCGCGCTCGGTTTCCATGAACGCGGTAGTGATCGCTTGGTGACGCTCAGCACGTGCACCGTCGCCGATCCGCTCATCGTGGAGGCGCTTCCGGTACTTCGGCAATTAGCTGCGCGTTTGTTGCCACGTCGCGAGCAAATCCGCGTCGTGGTCACGCGTACCGATAGCGGTATCGATGTCGGCTTCGAGGGCGCCAAACAAGAGATCAGCGCAGTCGATCGGAGTGCGCTCGCCGAACTGGTTTCGACCACGCGCATTCTGCGGGTGTCGGTTGATGGCAATCCGGTGATTGCACGCGCTGAACCCTATCTTACGATCGGCGCTGCTAAAGTCGTGCCGCCGCCGGGTGTTTTCTTGCAAGCCGCAGCGCCTGCCGAAACGCTGATGATTGAGCGCGTCGTTTCAGCGGTTGGTAAAGCCAAGCGGGTTTGCGACTTGTTCTCGGGTCTTGGTACCTTTGCCCTACCGCTGAGCCGCACCGCCAGCATTCTTGCGATCGACAACGACGCCAAGGCGCTCGCCGCGCTGAACGCTGCTGCACGCAACACCCAAGGGCTCAAGCCGATCGAAACCCGGCAACGCGATCTCATGCGCGAGCCGTTGTCGCGCAAGGAACTCGAAGATGTCGATGCGATCGTTTTCGATCCGCCGCGAGCCGGAGCCGAGGCGCAATCGCAGACGATCGCCAAGTCCAAGGTCGGCAAAGTCGTCGCTGTATCGTGCAATCCGGTGACGCTCGCCCGCGACGTCGCAATATTGTTGGACGGCGGGTATGAACTGCAAAGCGTCACGCCGATCGACCAATTCCTTTATTCAAGCCACCTCGAAGCCATTGCCGTTCTCGTGCACGGCTCGAAGGTGAAACGGAAACGCGGATAGGCCGGTCGATGTTGAATGGATTGACGATTGCTTTTGATCTCGACGGCACGCTGGTCGAAACGGCGCCTGACTTGATCGCGGCAGCTAACCATGTGTTGACCAGCGATGGCTTCGATCCGGTTGAAGCGCATCTCATCAGGGATCAAATCAGTTTCGGCGCACGTGCCATGATTTCCCGAGGCCTAGAGATCAACAAAGCCGTTCGAACTGCCGAACAGGTCGACGAATTGCTTGCCCGGTTTTTGCGGCACTACGAGGCCAACATTGCTGTGCACAGCCACGCGTTTCCCAATGTCGTCGATGTGCTTGAGGCTTGTCGCGCGCGCGGTGCCCGCTTGGTCGTATGCACCAACAAGCGCACGTATTTGTCTGAGCAATTGCTGGCCGCCCTCGATATTCGCGGGTACTTCGAGGGGATCGCCGGTCGTGATACCTTTGACGTTTGCAAGCCGCATCCCGATCACCTGCTCGGTGCGATCAGCATGGTCGGCGGTGACCCGTTGCGGGCGTTGATGGTTGGCGACAGCGACACTGATATCTCAACGGCACGGGCAGCCGGAATTCCATCGGTTGCCGTGACGTTCGGATACACTGATGTTCCAGCGGTACAGTTGGGCGCGACGGAAGTGATTGAACACTATCAGGATTTTGATCGAGCACTGGAACGTATAGTCGCCCGGATGCCCGCCAGCGTCTCACCGTCATCACGAAAGTGTGAGTGAAATAAATCGACGATCCCGACTGAAATTGCAATTCGTAAGCGTTCCCCAGCGACGCGGATTTGGTGCAAGGGAGCAGGTCGTCGTCGCGCCATATTCGAGCGTCAACTGGATGAACAGGTCACCGAGTTTGTGGGAGCTATGTGTCACGCGTACTGTACCCAAGCTCGATCGCTAAAAAGGATATGAGCCATGATCAAATCTCTCGTCGTCGCGACTGTCTTCGCGGTGTTAGCCACGAACGCTGTGCTTGCAGAAACACCTGCCAGTCCTGAGGATTGCCTGAAGGTTGCATTCGACATCGCCCAGGCAGCGGAAAATAAGAGCCTGCCGAACGATCAGCTCGACAAGGTCGAAGAATTGCTCACGAAAATGGAAAGCCATTGCGATGCGCGTCAATTTAACGAAGCTGCCGCCGTCGCGACTGACCTGAAAACGCTGATCTCGAAAGAGTAATCACGCGGGGTCGATGCAAGTATCGTGTGTGCAAACAGGCAGCTCCCGCAGAGCTGCCTGTTTTATTTTGTGAACGGGTAGGCTGGGATGCGAGACCAGACACCTTTCGGGTGGCGGCTTGCCGACTGTTTCGATAGCAATGCCGCTCTCGCAACTGAAGGCGCCGTCTCGCATGAAGCCTGTCGCTACACATATGTCGCTTTCGCAGTGGGGGTTACTGCTGCTGCTTGCACTTCTCTGGGGCGGCTCGTTTCTGTTTGTCGGAATTGCCGTCAAGGAGTTGCCGCCGCTGACGATCGTCTTGGCCCGGGTGGCGCTCGCAGCAATTCTGTTGATCCCCGTGGTTTATGCGCTGGGTCATCGCCTGCCGTCGACGATCGCGGGTTGGCAGCAGTTCTTCATCATGGCGATCTTGAACAATGTGATCCCCTTTACGCTGATCGTGAGCGGCCAGAAGGAAATTGCCAGCGGGCTTGCGTCGGTTCTCAACGCGACAACACCCGTGTTCGCGCTCCTCGTTGCCTATGGTTTAGCCGGAGAACCATTGAAGACCAACAAGCTCGCAGGCGTGTTGCTAGGCATAGCCGGCGTGGCAGTGCTGGTTGGACCGGAAGCCATGTTTGGGCGTATGTCGAACGTAATTGGCATGGTTTGCCTGCTTGGTGCGGCCTGTTCCTATGGGCTGTCGGGGCTGTGGGGGCGCCGCCTGCGCGAGTATCCACCGCTCGTTACGGCCGCCGCTCAATTGACCTGCTCGACCGCAATGCTCATCCCCTTGGCATTGTTGGTGGACCAGCCGTGGGCATTGGCGCGGCCCTCAGCTGAAACCGTTGTAGCGATCGCAGCACTTGCAGCGTTTTCAACCTCGCTGGCTTACGTGGTGTTTTTTCGGATCATGGCGGTGTCGGGGTCGACCAATGTGATGCTGGTTACGCTGCTGATCCCGGCGTTTGCCATTCCGATGGGAGCCTGGCGGTTGGCCGAGACGTTGCAACTGCGGCACTTTCTTGGCGCCGCGATCATCGCACTGTCGCTGCTCGTGATCGACGGGCGCATATTGCCACGGCGTGCGCACGTCTGACATGCGACTGTGGTAACGATTGTTCGCGTGCGTTCGCCACAGCGCCGTGACATCACTTGGCCAATGACCGATACAACGCAACTCCGACCGCAACAGATGACCTTGCCACAGTGGTTGCTGCTGGCGTTTCTCTCCGTTCTGTGGGGAGCATCGTATCTGTTCAATGGACTGGCTGTGCGCGAAGTGCCTCTGTTGTCGATCGTGCTCGCACGCGTCGGGATCGCAGCCGGGATTTTGGTGCCGCTGCTCTACGCGATGGGGTATCGTCTGCCCACAACGCTTGCCGCTTGGCGCCCGTTCATCATTGTTTCGATCTTGAATAACCTATTTCCTTTCACGCTGATCGTGTTCGGACAAAAGGAGATTGCGAGCGGTCTGGCCGCAGTGCTGAATGCGACCACGCCGATTTTTGCACTGCTCATCGGACATGTCTCGGGGGCGGGCGAGCCTCTTCGCGCCAACAAGGCCGCCGGCGTTCTGATCGGCATCGCGGGTGTTGCGATACTTGTTGGGCCCGAGGCGATCTTCGGGCGCAGTTCGCACTTGCTGGCGATGGTTTGCGTGCTCGCGGCATCGGTTTCGTACGCGCTGGGCAGCTATTGGGGGCGGCGATTTCATGACGTGCCGCCTTTGGTAACGGGAGCGGCGCAGTTGCTCTGCTCCACGATCGTGTTGATCCCGATCGTCGCCCTGGTCGATCAACCGTGGACCTGGCCGCCGCTCAGTCCGATGGTGATTTGGTCGTTGATCGGCCTTGCGACGTTGTCGTCGGCGCTGGCGACGGTCGTCTATTTCAAGTTGTTGGCCGGCGCGGGGCCGACCAACACTATGCTGGTTACACTGCTGATCCCGGTGAGTGCGATCGCACTCGGCACTGTCGTGTTGGGTGAAACATTGGAGCTGCGCCACCTCGCCGGTGCTGCCGTGATCGGCGCGGCACTCGTCATCATTGACGGCCGGCTTCTAGCCTTGCGCGGCCGCTGAGGCCAAATCACCAGCGAACCGGTCAACGGCGTCCGGCGTCGTATCCCAGGCACACATCAGGCGGCATCCGGTTTCGCCGAGGAACGTATAGAAGCGCCAGCCCCTGGCTCGGACTGCTGTCTGCAGCTTCAGAGGGATATCGGCGAACACCGCGTTGGCCTCGACCTTTTCCATCAGCCTGACACCCGGTACAACTTGGATGCGCGCGGCCAACCGATCCGCCATTGCGTTGGCATGACGGGCGTTGTCGAGCCACACGTTGTTTTCCAACAGCGCGGCCCACGGCGCGGTCACGAGCCGCATCTTCGAATTGAGGTGACCTGCCTGCTTCACCCGCCACTCGAATTCGTGCGCGAGCGCGGTGTCGAAGAATACGACTGCTTCGCCGGCGCCGAGGCCATTCTTGACGCCACCGAAGCAGAGGATATCGACCCCCGCTTTCCATGTGATCTCGGCGGGCGCGCACTGGAGCCGTGCGATCGCGTTGGCAAGCCGCGTGCCGTCCATATGCACTTTGAGGCCGTGCGAGCGGGCAACGGCCGTCAGCGCGCGAACTTCATCGATCGTATATATGGTGCCGAGCTCGGTCGCCTGTGTGATCGACATCGCGGCGGCCTTCACGTGATGAATGCCGCTGTGCTTTTTGGCCAGCACTTCGACCGCTGCCGGCGTCAGCTTGGCGTGCGGTGTGCCGGCGAGCATGAGCTTGGCTCCCCCTGAGAAAAATTCAGGAGCGCCTGCCTCGTCCATTTCGATGTGCGAGAACGCGTGCGTGATGACTGAGTTGAATGATTTCGTGATCTGGGCAAGTGCCAGCGCGTTTGCCGCCGTGCCATTGAACACGAAGAAAACTTCCGGCTTGGCCTCAAACAGCGTGCGGATGTTGTCGCAAGCGCGCGCCGTGTGGGGGTCGTCACCATAGCCCGAGGCATGCCCACTGGCGTTGGCGGCGATGAGCGCTTCAAGAGCCGCCGGGCACATACCCGCGTTGTTGTCGGACGCAAATTGCGGCATGGGAACAACTTTCAAGGTTTGATCCATCGTTGACATGCGCATCACGCACGGCTGTTGCGCCGTGTTTTAACGCGGTTTCGGTTGCTGTCTGTAGTGCTAGTGAATTAAGTCCGGCAGATGCAACGACTGGTAACAGATACTTCGACGCGGACAACAGAGCCCACGTCGAAAATCATCATGGGTGCCACCGAGTGGAGCCTCATCGTACTCCACTCCATTTTTTGGGGAAGCGCGTATTTCTTTGCAGCCATTGCGGTGCCCGGAATACCGTCGCTGACAATCAAGGCGTTCCGGCTGATCCCAGCCTGCGCGGTCGTTGTTGCAGCCTGTCTCTTCGCGCGCCATCGGATTCCATTTGAATGGAACTTCTGGCGGCGCATTTTCGCCTTGGGGGGTGGTGAACAATATCATTCCGATGCTGCTGATCCTGTACGCTCAGCATCAAGTCATTGGCGGGATCGCGGCGGTCTTCACGTTTGTGCGCCATGCTGTTTTCAAAGTCAGGCGCTGAGATGGCGCTGAGCACACCGAAGTCAGCCGCCCTGCGCATGGGATGGCACGAGTGGTTGATGCTCTGCCTATGCGCGATGCTGTGGGGCAGCGCTTATGTATTCAACGCAATTGCCATCAAGGAATTGCCGCACCTCACGATCACGCTCGCGCGCCTCGTCATCGCATCCGTCTTTTTGGAAATCGTGCTGCGGCTGTCGGGCTTGTCTCTGCCTCGGGGCTGGTCGACATGGGCCGCGTTCTTCATGATGACGCTGTTGAGCAACATAGTCCCTTACCTGTTGGTGCTGCGGGGGCAGATGGGCACGACCAGCGGGCTGGCAGCCGTGCTGACTGCCACGACGCCACTCTTCACAATATTGCTCGCGCATGTTTTTACTCATGACGAACGCCTGTCGGCCAACAAGTTCTTGGGTGTGTTGGTCGGGATCGCTGGCGTTGCGGTCGTAGTCGGCTTCGACGCTTGGTCGGGGGCGTCGGCATCGTTCATCGCAAAGAGTGCGCTGGTGGGGGCGTCCCTGCTGTACGCGATCGGCAGTATCTATGCCAAACGGTTCAGCGGCATGCCACCACTGGTGATTGCCACGAGCATCATGACGACAGGTGCAATCGTGAGTTTGCCTCTGTCCTTGTATTTCGATCGCCCTTGGACCCTACCCGTGCCATCGGTTCAAGCTTGGGTGGCGGTTCTGTGTACCGGGATTTTCGGATCGGCGCTTGCAGCGATCAGCTATTTCCGCCTCTTCACCGTCGCTGGTGCAACGAATGCCATGCTCGTCACCTTGCTCTTGCCGATCACGCCCATCATTGGCGGTGCGCTCTACCTCGGCGAACGGTTGGCGCCGCGTGAGATCGCCGGTGGAGCGGTCATCATGCTCGCGCTGATTATTATTGACGGGCGCGTTCTTCGCTTAGGATCGCGGCGCAATAACTGACTATTTCGAGGGGGCAGGGTGGCTCGCCAGGAACGCTTCCAATTCACGACGCTTCGGCAATCCCGCCCGGCTGCCCAGGCGTGTGCATTTCATTGCCGCCGCAGCACAAGCATACCTCGCGCAGGTCGACGTTTCATGCCCCTCCACGAGCGCGAGCGTGAAAGCGCCGTGGAAGGCATCGCCGGCTCCCGTGGTATCGACGACATCGACCTCGAAGCCTGGAATATGTTTCGGACCGGCGCCATCGTCCCACAGATAACCGCGCGCGCCGAGCGTAACGCCGGCATGACGTGGTCCCATTGCGCGCACGCGGATGAGTGCTTCTTCGGAACTCTGGTTCGGTGCAAAATCTCGCAATGCGGCTTCAGAAAATATCGCGTAATCGGTGAGCAGGATAATTTCGCCGAGTGCTTCGCGCGCGCCAAGATCCGCGTCGAGTATTGTTGCAACACCGTCGGCGCGCGCCTGGGTGAATGCGGCGCGTAAGCCTTCGAGCCAGCGCACATCGGCCAAAACGGCGGATGCCTTCGCAATACGTTCGAGCGGCAACCAGCTTGTTCCCGATGGCATGTTTGTATCGCGGTTGCCGACGATCAAGCGTTCCCCAGCATCGTCAACAATGATTGCGGAGGTCGATGAGCGACCTTCTTCGAACATCTGCACGTAGCGGGCGTCCACTCCGTACGCCTTCAAGCCTGTGCGAATTTTAACCCCGGCATCGTCTTCGCCAATGCGGCTCCAGAGCTCGACCTTGCCACCCAGCCGCGCGATCGTTGCGGAAGCGTTGGCAGCCATTCCCCCGCCGCTCTCGATGTGCTCAAGCGCGCGCACTTTCGTTGGCGCCGGTGGGAATGCCTCAATGCGGTACAGCCGGTCAAGTGCCGCATGGCCGATGCAGATGATACGGCTCATGGTGCAGGTTCCTTCAGCAACGGGTTCGTTTTATTCGTCGAAGCTTTCTGCGGCTGGATGGTCGGCCGGGCAGTTGGCAAAGGTGAGGCAAGACCCTCGGCCGTCGCTTGATCCGCTGCGTCCTCATCGAATAGCTGTTCCAGCGTCTGCGTATCGCTCCGTGCGCGATCCTGCAACTTCTGTTGATCGGTATAGTGTTTATAATCCTCAAACAGCCGGCGCTCGTCGTGCGCGCGGAACATCGACATCGCGCTTTTTACCTCGCGCTCCGGTTGGCCTAGGCCGCGTAAAACGTCTCCCGCCATCTCGATGGCCGAGCCGAAGGTTTCGCGATGCACGGTCTTCACGCCAAGATCGAGTAGTTGATGCGCGTGCGTGCGGTTGCGCGCTCGCGCGTGGATCGGGAGTTCCGGATAATGTTGTTTCACTAATTCAGCTGTGCGTATGGATGCTTCCACGTCATCGATCGCCAGTACGAATGCCCGTGCTTTGTCGGCACCAGCGGCTGCCAGGATATCGGACCGGCTGGCGTCGCCGTAAAACACTTTTGAGCCGAATTTTTTCACAAAATCGACCTGCTCGGCACTGATGTCGAGTGCGGTGAACGGCAGACGTTTCGCGCGCAAGATACGCTCGGTAATTTGTCCGAAGCGGCCGAAGCCCGCGATGATCACGTGACCGTCGTTGGCGGGCGGCGTGTCGAATGCGGCAAGGGCAGTAGGAGCCGGCTTGCCGATCCAGTCGTCGAGCAACAATAGTAACGGCGTTGCGGCCATGGATAGTGTGACGACGACAGCCAGAAGTTCGGTTTGTTCGCGCATGAGCACACCGGCTGTCGCGCCAACGGCAAACAGCACGAAAGCAAATTCGCCACCTTGGCTAATCGAAATTGCAAACCGCCGCGCTCCCCAGGCACCAAGTTTTTGCCATAGCCCGAGACCGTAGAGTACGGCAGCCTTCAGCCCAATGAGCCCTGCGACGAGACCGATAATGATCGCCGGCCGTTCGATAAGAAGATTGAGGTTTAGCGACATGCCGATCGCCGTGAAAAACAAACCGAGCAGCAGGCCCTCGAACGGTTTCAAATCCGCTTCGAGCTGATGACGGTACGACGATTCAGCCAACAACGCGCCGGCCAGAAACGCGCCCAACGATGCCGGTAACCCGGCTTGCTGCATGGCAACCGACACAAGCACAACGACCAGCAAAGCGGTCGCGGTCATTGCTTCCTTGACTTGGGCGAGGGCTACAAACTTGAACACGTAGTCGAGGGCAAATCGACCGATGACGATTACGCCGGCGATCGTCGCGATGGCTTGTACGGCGGTCGCAAAGTTCATCGGAGTGGATGTCGCAATCTGCGTCACGGCGAATAGCGAGGCCAGAGCGATAAGTGGGATCGCAGCCAAATCCTGGAATAGAAGCACGGCAAATGCGGATCGGCCGTGACGTGCGGTGAGTTCGCCCTTCTCTTCGAGTACTTGCAGCGCAAAGGCCGTGGATGAAAGAGATAGCGCCAAGCCGATAAACAATGACGGTGCTGCGCCTGTTCCCGACACAATTGCGCACAGCGCGATCAGAGCGGCCGTCACGGCAACCTGGGCGCCGCCGAGACCGAAGATCGACGATCGCATGGCCCAAAGTCGTTTCGGACGTAACTCGAGACCGATGAGGAACAGCAGGAGGATCACACCAAACTCGGCGATGTGCAGGATTTCCTTGGCTTCGTAGACCGAGAACACCTTGCCGATTCCGAACGGGCCAAGCACGACGCCAGCAAACAGGTATCCCAATACGCTGCCGACTTTGAGCCATTGGGCGATGGGCGCGGCGATTGCTGCCGCAGCCAGGAGTAGGGCAATTTCGAACAAAGAGATTTGCATGCAGCCTCGTAACGAGTTTCCCGGAAGCGCGCCACCAATCATCCTCACCGGGCACGCCCGCCTTGTCGATCGGTGCAATACTGACGCAAGGGACGGCAATCGCCAATCGTTACTGATCTAACGTGCGCTGCGCGGCGTAAACGCTCCATGATTGAAATTCTGCCCATAATGATCGACAGTGCGCGGTTAGGGCAGTCAAGTCTGATCGCCCTAGGTAATCTGGATCGCGGGCGAATGGCTGAACTTATTAACCGCGTCGCTTCCCGCGGAGATGCGGCGGCGTTTCGTGAGCTGTTTCAAACATTTGCGCCGCGCGTCAAATCTTACATGATGCGCCAAGGCGCCGATGCGACCACCGCTGAGGAGCTGGCGCAGGAAACCTTGTTGATGGTTTGGCGCAAAGCGCAGCTGTATTCGAGCGATAAAGGCAGCGCCAGCACTTGGATTTTCACGATTGCTCGCAACTTGCGGATCGACAAATTGCGGCGGGAGGTACCCTGGCAGGAATTGCCCGAGGGTCGTGACGAAGAGGCATCAGACGACGCATTGCCCGACGAAGCCGTCGTTGAGCGCGAGCGTCAGGGCCGGGTGCAAGCAGTACTTGCAGCCCTTCCATCCGAGCAATCCGCCGTCGTGCAACTGTCGTATCTCGAAGGATTGTCACATAGCGAAATTGCAGATCGTTTGAATGTTCCCTTAGGCACCGTCAAATCCCGCATGCGCCTTGCTTATCAAAAAATCCGCGAGGCGGTTGAGGACTTGAAATAGATGAAGATTTCTCATCACCCGGACGATTCGACGTTGATGTCGTATGCCGCTGGCAACTTGGCCGAGCCGTTGTCTGCTGTCGTGTGCGCCCACCTCGCCATGTGTCCGCTTTGTGCCAACGAAGTGCGCGCGATGGAGCGCGTTGGCGTTGTTATGATGAACGCACTTGCGCCCACCCCGATGTCTCGTCCGGTGCCGCATATGGCGTTGCGCGCGATGGAAGCGGATGTGGCGGTCGCAAAACGTGACGATCACGATTCCGAGGGAGATATCCCGATACCGTTGCGTCATCTCTTGGGCTCGCGGCTCGATGAAGTCCGGTGGCGGCGTTTGGGCATGGGGATATGGAACGTCGCGCTCAAGACGACGCTTGCCGGCGAAGGTGACTTGCGATTGCTGCGCGTTGGCCCCGGCATGGAGCTACCCGAGCATGGTCACGGCGGCACGGAATTGACGTTGATACTGCGCGGATCGTATCGCGACGAGTACGGTATATATGAACCCGGCGATCTGGCCGATTTGAGCGAGGAATTCGAACATCGCCCGATTGCTCATCCGCAACTGGGATGTATTTGCGTGATCGCCAGTGAAAAGCCAGCCCGGTTCAAAGGATTGATTGCCCGCCTCGTGCAACCCCTGACGGGCTTTTGAAGTCATTCCGCGCACCTGGCGTTCAGTCGTTGTCTGTGAGACCAGCGCCCGCGCCCATCGTTCGTGATTGGTCGCTGGCCGGAACGTAAGTGCGCGCGCCTAGTACTTCGAGTGCTTGCCAGGCAGCAACGGTGATGGAGCTGCGGGTTCGATTGGATAGCGCTACAGTCCCCCTCATTTCATCGCTACCTAATGGAAGGGGCGACCAGGTCACAAATTCCACGTGAGGCGCCATCAGATCCTTAGTCGACCCAGCCAACTCGCATCCGATTGACGATACGGTGACGGATGCGTCAGCCCAACCAACGCATACGGCTCTGCCGTAGAGGGCTGCGACGCGGGCGGCGAATGGCAATAACCATGCGGGATGAGCAACGTTCGAAACTCTCATTTCGGACGTGCCAAGATCGGCAAAATAGCTGCCGGCGAGAAGCGGTGAAACTTGGCGTTCGATTGAGCTATCAAAAGGACCGGCGAGCTTGTCGCATGCCGTCAATAGCGCGACCAGGCTTGGCGCCCAGTCGATGCCGCGAGCCGCCAACCATCGTGCGGCCTTGCCGGTTTCCTCGCACAGACCCCAACTGAGACCAGCGCCGCGCGCAGCTTTGGCTGCGATCGCCTCCACCTCGTTCATTGAGGCATCAATCATCGCGTGTTGAGCCCAAGTTCGTCCGGGAACGGCGCATCCCGGAAGAGTGTGATCCGCAACCAACGATCGGAGCGTGGATCGAAGCGGGCGGCACCGAAGAAGGCGAGCTTCAGCCGCAGCAAATCGATCGGCCGCATGGTGGCGTCGATAAGGTTGTCGCGGATGTCGCCGTAAGGGCAGGCAGCCGTCTGCTGAAGGCGGCGGACGGTGTGGCGATGCTCGGGCTGGGCGAGCAGGAAAGTTGCGACAAGCATGTCGACAGGTGCTGCGATGAGTGCCGCGCGCAACGCCTGCCGATCCCGTGCCGTGGCAAGTGGCATTTCGAGATCAGCGCCGGGCTCCTCGAAACGCTCGCCAAGCCGCGGTTCGAGTTTTTCCTCGGACACGTACCAGAAGCGTGCCTTGGCTTTCAGTTGCGAAAAATCGATCGGCGCCGACCACTGTGATTGCCCTTCGAGCATTTGGCGCAGGTTTGCAACCGTCATCCGGCCGTCAATGCGAAATGCTGCATCCTCGTCGGCCGACATTGTGTTCGCGAGATCGTCAACAAGCGCGCCGTGCGGCTCGAGCAGCAGCGCGAGCGACATCTCCTGGCCTTCGAGCGAAAGGTTGGTCGAAGCCCAGAGCCAGATCGCATCCCAGAGCCGGGTCAGCGAACGTGATTGAATGTGGTGGGCCTGCGCCTCTAGTTTGACGAGATCATTCGCGAGTTCGGTTATTCGCGAAGCCTGCGTCGGCTCATCGGTTTGCCAAACCGACACGAGCTGCTGGGCCGCTCGCAGTGCATCGCAAAATGCCGTCCATTCGATTGGACCGGCAACCGCTATGTTACGCACGCGCGCGAGCGCGGTTTCGCGTGCCGCTATCCACTGATGAATCAACGTCGGGTGCTTGACGAGAAACGGCGCCATGCCGAGTCCGGTTGCGTTGCCGACGCCGAGACGGCGGCGAATTTCGCGATCCAGGGTAACGGCCGTTGCTGGCGATTTTGCTCGCGCGCAATGCTCCGCCAAATCGATCGTGAAAGTGCGGATCAGCCACACGGTGAGCATCTCGGCTTGGAAAGGACCGCGCAAGGCCGGGTGCGCGATAACCTGCTCGCGGTCGGCGATACCGAATTTGCCGTTGCCGTAGACCGCAGTCGTACGCATCAGGTAGCCGACTTTGTCGGCCAATTCGACGTCGGGTTGGATCCCACGGCTCAGCGCATCCACCACGTGATCGAACAGGCGAACGCTTTTGTTGGCGCGCGAAAGTGTCAGATCACGCTCGGTATAGCGCGCGGCTTCCTGACGGGGAGCCGCCTTGCTCAAGCGTTCTATCTCAGCTGCATCGGGTATGCCATCGTAGAGTATGTAACTTGTATCCCAGGCTTCGGCGATGACGCGATCCGTGCGGTTCTCCGGCGCGAGGTAGGTCGAGAAGGCGACCAGTGAAAGTGTGCTGTCGGGCGTGCCGACACGATAGACCGCATGGCCGAAACCGTCCTGATCGATGCTCCAAACCGGGCGGGTGATGCGCCAGTTCTCCGCAACAGCCCGTCGCAGCATCGTGCGCAAGAAACTCAGTCGTGTCGGATGAGCCGCCCCCATGCGAGCCAGCCGCATCACCACATCAGGTGCTCGCGCAGCGACTGTTGTGGTCAGCGGATCAACCAAACGCGTCATCTTTTCGCCCCGGCAAGCGCGACGGCCGAATCGTACATATCTCTGGCAACCTGAATGCCATCGCGCTTCGACGCGAAACGTGCGGCGGCTTTTTTTGCGCCGGGCAGGCGGGCACCCTCTTCCTTAGTCAGAGCGTGCAGAACCGTTGCCAGTCGTCCAGCAAAAGCGCCACCCGATGTCGCATCCGGGTTGATCGCGATGAAGCATTGACCGGTCTTGGGCGGCCCACCGGCGTTCGTGCCGAAGGTCGACGCCTCGATGCCGGGCGTCGCGCCCGACAAGCAGGCAGCCAACACTTCGACGAGTATTGCGGTGCCGACACCCTTGTAGCCGCCCGATGGCATCATCGTGCCCTTGAGCGCCATCGCTGAATCTGTGGTGGGACGGCCATCCGCATCAAGTGCCCAACCCGGCGGCAGTGCTTCGCCGGTTTTCGCCCGTTTCATCACTTCGCTCTTGGCGACAACGCTCGCGCTCTGATCGATCACGAAGGCTGCGTTACCATTGCCATCGGGGACCGCCAGCGACCACGGGTTGGTGCCAAGCACCGGCTTCGTAGCGCCCCAAGGCGCGATCGAGGCCGGTGCGTTGGTAAAGCCAAGAGCGACGAATCCGGCTCTGGCGATCGCGCCGGTGTGATACCCGAGCACGCCGCAATTGTACGAGTTGTGAACGTGCAATGTCGCGATGCCTTGTGAGCGCGCGGCTTCCAGAAGCGCAGTTTGACCGGCCAAAATCGCTGCGTGTGCGAAGCCGCTGCCAGCGTCGACGCGAACGACGCCCGGCGCTGGCCGCGTTACGTCCGGCACAGCCGACCCGATCACTTTGCCGACGTCGAGATGGCCGCAGTAGATGCTGAGATACATCAAGCCATGCGAGCGCAGTCCATCGGCTTCGGCGGCAGCGATCCCATGCGCAAGGGCATCGGCTTGCATTGGGCTGGCACCGTGGGCGGTCAAAGCGCGGGTGCTAAACTCGATGATCTCAGCTTCACTCATCATCACGGTGGATGCGTTGGCCATGTTCAACTCCTGCGCGCAGATGGGGACGATAACGGCTCGAACAAGGATTGCATAAATCGAAACCAGTTGAGCCCAAGAATGCCCTCGACCTCGCCATCTTTGAACCCGGCTTTCAATAGCCCGTCGCGGATTTTGCCGAAATCCCGGTTGCCGCGAAACCAGTCGGGCTGGGACGGAAACGTCGCTTTCGCGTCGGTGCTATCAACCGGCGGAAACGTCCAGCGGCCAATCCGCATCCACTGTACGATCTGATCTGGCTGCCCCTGGCACAAGTCGGACCCTATGCCGATGTGCTCGGCGCCAATGCGATCGGCCACATCACGCACCATGCCGGTAAATTGTTCGAGCGTGCATGCCGAGCCATCCTTCAGGTGGTGTGGATACAGCGACAAACCCAACAGGCCGCCGCGTTTTGCCAGTGCGCGAATTACGGCATCGGATTTGTTGCGCTTGGTGTCGCGCCACCACGACGGGTTGGCGTGGCTCACCGTGATCGGCCGCACTGAGATATCGATTGCCTCCAGCGTCGAGCGTTCGCCGGAATGCGACATGTCGATCACCATGCCAAGGCGGTTCATCTCGCCGATCACCTCGCGGCCGAAGCGCGTGACGCCACTGTCGGCCGGCTCCTGCCAGCCCGAGCAAAGCAACGACTGGTTGTTGTAGCTCAGCTGCATGAACCGAAGTCCGAGTGTGTGCAGGATCTCGACGAGCCCAAGATCGCTCCCGATCGGCAACGGGTTCTGCGAGCCGAAGATGATGGCCGTGCGCCCTGCTTTTTGCGCAACTTCGATATCAGTCGTTGAGCGCGCATGGGCGATCAGATCGGCATGCTCGATGAAGCGCCGGTTCCATTCGGCGATCACTTGGACGATCTCGTGAAAACCCTCGTGGTAAGCGATTGTCACGTTCACGGCCGTCACGCCACCCGCTCGCATCTCTTCGAAGATTGCGCGTGACCAATTGCAGTATTGCGTGCCGTCGATGATCATTGGGGCGTCCGTGTTTGAGCCCGCCAGTGTCGTAAGCGGCAGGACTACCCGTCAAGCCCCAAAGCTGGCGAGCTCCGTTGCGCGACAATGCTTGGCGCGGCGCCTGCAACCTGCCTATTCTAGGTGATATCCGATGGAAGGATCATAGGTATGCTCAGCTCCCAACGTTCCCTTTTCGATATCCCTCGTGACGTTTGTTATCTCAATGCGGCTGGTTGGAGCCCATTGCCACTCGCCACGCAGGAAGCTGGGCGTGCAGCGGTCGGGCGTAAAGGCACACCATGGAAACTCGATCGCGACTTTGGCAACCAACAAAATGAGCGGGCGCGCACCGCTGCGAGCCGCCTCATCGGGGCAGAGCCAGAGGATGTAGCGCTGATCTCCTCGATTGGTTATGGCGTTGCCGCTGCGGCGAAGATTCTAACGGTGCCGAAGGGCTCGCGCGTGCTGGTGCTGCAGGACGACCATTCGTCGCCGGTGTTGGAGTGGCAAACGCGTGCGGATACTGGCGGGTTTACCGTCGATACGATTGCCGTTCCCGCTGACGGCGATTGGACTGCGGCTGTGCTGGCCGCTATTGATCGAAAGGGTGCGGCACCGATCGGGCTCGCATCCATCTCGTGGATACATTGGTCCGATGGCGGTGTGATTGATCTTGCCAAGATCGCGACGGCACTTCGAAAAGTTGGTGCCAAATTTCTCATCGACGCGACCCACGGCGTTGGCGTGATGGCACTCGATGTCAAAACGCTTGATCCCGATATCGTGCTGTTCCCGACCTATAAGTGGACGCTCGGCCCCTATGGCCGTGCTTTCATGTACGTCGCCAAGCGCTGCCAGGATGGGGTGCCTCTGGAGCAAACCTCGTACGGACGACGCGGCGTCAACGCTGAGGCCAATGTTTATCTCGCAGACACGCGGTATGTCGATACTGCGCGCCGCTTCGACATGGGCGAGCGCGATCATTTTATCTCGATGGAAATGGCCTCGATCGGCATGGAGTTGGTGGCCAAGTGGGGTTCGCCAGCGCTCGTCGCGCGGCTGTCGATGCTGACCAATCGCATTGCCGAAGGCGTGCGCGCCCTACCTATTGATGTTCCCAAACTCGAGAACCGCGCACCGCATATTCTCAGCCTCGGCTTCAAGGGGGGCGTGTCCGAAGGGTTGATCAAGGCGCTGGCGGCGGAAGAAATCTATGTTGCCCCGCGCCTCGGCCGCATGCGGATCGCGCCCCACGCCTACAACGATGAAGTCGATGCTGATCGGCTCGTCGCCGCGCTCAAACGGCATGTGGGTTAACATTCCCCGGTGACCGGCTCTATTTTTACCGTCCCTGGCGGCCGGCTCTATTTTTACCGTCCCCGGCGGCCGGCTCTGCGACAGCAGAGTCGCCGGGGACAATGCAAAAGGATTAAATTCATGCCGACGTGTGCAGTTATCGGGGCCGGATTGATCGGCCGGGCGTGGGCGATGGTGTTCGCGCGGGCGGGGTGGAACGTTGCCATCACGGATACCAGCGAAGGGGCTCGGGCTGCAGCGCTTGGGCTGATCAAAGAGGCGTTGGCCGATCAGGCGCGCCACGGGCTGGTCCAGGACGCTGCGGCAGCACTCGCGCGTATCAAGGTTGTGGCAACGCTCGGGCAGGCAGCGGCTGGTGTGGATCTCGTGCAGGAGTGCGGGCCGGAGACGGTCGATGCCAAGATTGCCCTGTTCCGTGAGCTCGATCAGGTAGCGCCGCCGATTGCCATTCTCGCATCCTCTTCCTCGGCGATCGTCGCGTCGAAATATACTGAAGGACTGGCCGGCCGCGCGCGTTGCCTCGTCGCCCATCCTGTGAACCCACCGCATCTCGTGCCGATCGTCGAGCTTTGCCCATCGCCATGGACATCGCCTGAGACAATGGCTGCCGCACGTCGCATCTACGACGAGATCGGGCAGGTGCCGATCACCATGACGCGCGAGGTTGAAGGTTTCATTCTCAACCGGCTGCAAGGCGCGCTACTGGCCGAAGCATTCCGGCTGGTCGAGGATGGTTATGTGTCGGCCGAAGACTTGGATAAAACGATCGCGCATGGTCTCGGCCTGCGTTGGTCGTTCATCGGCCCGTTCGAAGTGGGCGATC
>JANLPY010000745.1:0-1682 GCA_031367505.1 Hyphomicrobiaceae bacterium
TTAGCAGCCTGTCGGGCTTCCGTCGACAAACACGGTCCTGGTCCCGTCTTTTGAGGGACGAGACGGAGTCCGGTCAAAGAGCGAGTGTATGCAAGCGGCGGCAGTTGTAGGCCAGCGCGACGAGGTTGAACTCGATGCGGACCTTGTCGATGCCACGCAGCAGGAATTGACGAAAGCCCATCGCCTGTTTCACGATACCAAAAACCGGCTCGACGGTGCATTTCCGTTTCGCGTACTTCGCCTTGGCAATAACCCCAGACATTTTCTTCTGCATTTTCTCCACCCACTCGGATTTCTCCTTCGGGGTCGGTTTCTCCGCCGGTACCGGCCTGAAATCGTGAGTGCGCCGATTGCCCGATCCGCGCGTCGCGACGAGCGGGTCTATCTTGCGCTGCTCCAGTTCTGCGACGGCCTTGCCATTCGCATAACCCGTATCCGCCAATACGCACTCCGGTTTCCCGACATTCGTCTCGACCATATTCACCATCGGCACCAGCTCGTTGGCATCGCTGGCGCATTGTGTGACCGCGTTGGCCAATATCAACTGACTGCCATCGGCGTCGACGGCTGCCTGTGCATTGTACGCCTGCCGATATTCCGAGCGCTTATTCTTGCGCATGATGCGGCTTTCCGGATCGGTCATGTTCGTCTGCTCTTGCGGGGCCGGCACCTCGCTCGGCGCTGTGGGCGGGCGTCCAGCGCCACCTCTATCATCATGATCCTGCTTGCGTTTTTCGTAGTCCGAGCGCTCCGCTTCGGCGCGAGCACGAGCCGCAGTTTCGAGACGCACGCATGCTGCGTCGAGCTTCGCATGCAAGTCCCGACGGCGCGCGATCTCGGCTGGAAGTTTCTGGTCCTCTGGATGGCTCGCCGCATCGGCGGACTTCGCCTTCGCCATCAACTCGGATATTTCCAGCCTCAATTGCTTGCGCAATTCCACAGCGCGATCATAGCGGATGCTCTTGTGGATATTCGCGTTGGCGTTGATCTTCGTCCCGTCGACGCTGATCATGCCCACTTTCAGGAGCTTCAACTCTTTTGCCAACTCCAGAACTTTCAAAAACGCGGCTGTGAATGCCGCTTCATTTTCCCGGCGGAACGCGGCAATTGTATCGTGATCTGGATGCGTATTCGCCGAAATAAAACGCACGCGCACATCGAAGTGGGTCGCCCTCTCGATCTTACGGCTCGAAAATATCCCATTGGCATAGCAATAAACCAACAGTGCCAGCATCATTCTCGGCGGATATTGCTCGCTGCCGCTGCCTCGATGGTTGATCTTGAACGTGCTCAAGTCGACGCGCTCTGCCGCCTCCACCACGAAGTGCGCGAGATCGTCCACCGGCACCCACTCCCGCAGGTCGGGCGGCAGGAGGAAGGGTTGGTTGCGGTCAGCCTGGATGAATCGTGCCATGTCAGACACTTACCTGATTCGACAGGAAGTCCGACAGGCTGCTAATCCGAAGTTCCCCGACCTGAAAGGCGGGTTGTGTGTGAGAAAGCCCGATGTCTTGGACATATGTGTGCCGCCGGGGCGGGCAGATCAGCACCAATGTGCCCATGTAATGCGACGCAATGACTCAGTTTCATGCTGTGCAAATCACGTATGTATGGCTCATGTACATCGACATCGTCCCCAACCGGTCTTCGCCGCCTGCCATCCTGCTGCGCGAGAGCGTGCG
>JANLPY010000015.1:0-5089 GCA_031367505.1 Hyphomicrobiaceae bacterium
GGCGCTGCCCTCTGCGTCGCGCACCTCGGGGAGTGGTGCGGAGTCTCGAAGGCGCCGCACGGGTAGATCGTGAGATCCGGTCGCGCATGCTGATGGCGTTGACGACCCAGCGCTTCGACGATGAGCGCCGGTCGAACTTGCCAAGTGGGCGAACAAACGGTTAAGGCTGATCCATCGTGTACGCGTTTGACCAATCGGGGGGATTGGGCTTGCTCGGAAGCATCTTCAAGCGGCAAAAGCCGATTCCGGCACCGGTTGCCAGACCTGCGAATGGTGGTGTCGCGGGCGCGATGTCGGATCGCGCTCCGATATCGCCAGAACCTACCAAAGTGGCAGAGATCGGCAAACCGACTCAAGCCAACAGCGAACCGACACGGACCGGCGACAAGCCGACGCGTAGTGCGTATGACACGGAATGGCACACTCCCGCAGAGCATGCGTCGGCTCTGATGTCCTGGCTGCATGGCCCCGGCGGGCGACAAGGTTGGCTGGCTGCTGCGGAACTCAGAGACATGCATCGAGAGATGGCCTCCGAACTGCGCTGGGCGGCTGTCTCATGGGATGGTGTCGGCCGGGAACTGCGGAAGTTGCTCGATCAACCGAAGCATTATCAATGGCGCAACGGTCAGCAGGTCCGCGTTTATCGGATCGAGAGCCCTCAACCCAAACTGGCCACGGTTGACGGCGAGGCGGTGGTCCGCCGAGCTGTTTGAGTTCGACAAACTCCGGCCGTTGGGCTTCATGTCGCCAGCGCGCCGCCGATCCGGCAAAATCGGTGATATTGGCTCACGACCGCCAACCATCAATGCGCGCCTGACTCCACTCGGTCCCGCCCCATGCGGCAAGCACCTCGAGCCCTGATCGCTCGGCATCGTTCTGCGACCGCCGCCACCGATCGACGAGCGGATTTGCTTGGCCGCGCCACAAAACGTCTTCGATGATTGACTGGCCTCGCGCCAGCACACCCGGTGACCGGCGGGCGATGATCTCGGCGAAGCGCTGGGCGTTTGCGGCCTTTTCGCGCGCCGCATGGTCGATTTTCTCCGGACAACCTGGCGCGTCCGAGTACGGCCCAGTCATCATGCGCGGCGGCGTGCCTCGCAAACGGTCGTAGCCCTTCTTGACGGCGGACATGAACGGTTCTGGTTTCGGGAACGGCGGGACGAACGCGGACTCGTCGAAATCCTGCCGGAATTTCTGCTCGTTCGGCATAGCGTTGAACGCCTTGCGATCGTCGTCCCAGGCCTCGAACTGTTGGATGGCCTCAAGTTCTTCGGCTGTGTAGTGGGGCATTCGTCCCTCCGCGTCTGACCGTTCACCGATTTGGCTTCGCCCGGTCGGAAATTCAACCCCTTCGTAAAGCGTCCAACCCCACCCGCCCTGGCAATCGCCTCGGCGGGTTTTTCATTTCAGGAACACCCAATGACGAAACGCACGCCGGCCAGCGCCGGACGGGCCGCTTCCGCGCGCCCGCGAGACCACACGACAACGCCCACCGACTGTTCGCCGGCGCCTGCATCGCCGCCTGCAACCGCATCAGGCGGGAAAACCTGCGCAGCGTGCGGGGAGACGAAGCCTCTAAGCGAGTTCTATCAATCCCCAAAATGGACATGCCCGCGCTGCAAGCCGTGCGAGCGAGAGAACGTTCGCTCTAGATACTGGTCAGATCCGGAACGCCATCGAGAGCGGCAACGAGCAAGATGGCGTCGGGACGTCGAGAAGAGCCGAGCGCAACGTCGAGCACGACGCTTGAAGAACATCGAGGTCGAGCGGTCACGCAGCAGAGAACGGGCCAAGACACCCGATGGTCGCACTCGCAACCGAGCTGCAGTAGCGCGCTACGCGGCGCGGCATCCAGAAAGGATTGCGGCACGAAACGCTGCAACTGTAGCCGCCCGATCTGGGACCATACCTGCGTTGATCGAGTGCCAAGCGTCTGGATGCGACCGGCGAACCCGCCTTGAGCGGCATCATTCTGATTACAGCCGGCCGCTCGAAACGCTGACGCTTTGCCATCTGCACCACGAGGCGACCCATCACCACGGGCCGGTCGAACTTAAGGATGGCAGCTTCGCAATCGCACCAGCCTCTTCAGCCGTGCTCGAACACACAACTCCCACGATAATGGATCGCTGACAATGACAAGCCACCCTTTACGCTTCCGGCTGAAAGGCCATCTCGACGAAGCCGCTGACGTTGTCGAACTGATAGCATTCGGCACGCGTCAGACTGTCGAATCCGTGCGCCGGCAAATCCAGCAGGGCGAACTGATTATCGAGGATATCCGCCGTCTGCCACGAGAGCGCGGAACCTGCGGTGCCCATGCTCGCACGACGGGAAAGCCCTGCGGCGCTCCAGGGAACGGCGCTGGCGGTCGTTGCAAACTGCACGGTGGCCGATCAACGGGACCGAAGACGCCGGAAGGCCTGGCACGCCTCGAGGCAGCCGTTCGCAAGCGCTGGGACCGCTGGCGTCAAGAGCGCGAGGCGATCGAGCGGGTCTGACCGGTCAATCGCTGGGCAAGATACAGGGAAGGTTTCGCTCTTTTTGCGCGCGTCATGGGGTGCGAGAACGAGGCCGGATTGCAAAGGTTCAGTCAATAAAATCCGATCCTTGCACGCGTCATGAGGTTTTATGATCGTCCCCGACCTGGCGCTTTTGGCGCTCCGGATCTGCCAGGAAATCAGCGATCAGGTTTCGCTGCCAGCGATAGTCCCACCAGACCTTGCCGCCACAGGTGATGAACAGCGCGACCATGATGCCAATGATCTCGATCTGATCGCGGTCAAG
Source organism: Hyphomicrobiaceae bacterium (assembly GCA_031367505.1). GTDB lineage: Bacteria > Pseudomonadota > Alphaproteobacteria > Rhizobiales > Hyphomicrobiaceae > JAKFWF01. Next base: position 2,791 of record JANLPY010000015.1, read on the forward strand.
CCCCATGGTAGTTCCCCCTCGGTTTCAGGTCCCCACTTTGCGTGCCCGCCTCCGTAAACGCAAGCGCCTGGGTGCGGCGGCCGGGATCTGGGAAGCGGCTCTGGACCTGAGTTCCAGGCGGCGTGCGGCGCTGTGGGAGAAAGATCGGCGTGGAACCCAGCGCGGAACTCGGTTCCATCCCGGTTCCACGCATGCGGAACCCGCGCTGAGCAGCCAAACTCCGTCCGGCATCGGCGAAACCGCTGATCTCGCCTCGAACCGGTGGTCTCGGCACGGGGCTGTGGATGGATCTGTGTGAAACCTGGATGGAACTGCCGTGGAACCACGATGGAACCGAGTTCCGCGCAAGAAAAAACCCGGCTCCAATTGCTGGAACCGGGTTCTCGGTCAGTTTCGCCGTTTAGGCAGCCTTGATCTTGCGCCATGCGGAAGTTTTGGGAAGGCCGAACTCCCTTTGAACTTCCGGGATCTGCGGGTTCCGCCCGTGCCGCCGGCGGAACTCGCGAACCCAGTCGACGACGCGATCCTCGGAACCGGGAGGTGCCGGTTTCGGATCAGGCGCGCTCACTCTGGCTGGCTTCTTGAGCTTCACCGCGCGTCGGTGGCCGAAGCCAAACCCAAACGCAACGATGGCGGTCAGCTCAAAGAGCAGTGCCTTCGCGAACGGCTCAAGAAGCAGGAGCATCGCCTTCACGCGCTCCACGTCCTGAACGACAAACATGGTGATGACCTTCGCCATCTTGTCTGCCCCGACCGTCACCGGTTTAGGTGGCGCCATGTCTTTCAACTCACCTTCGAGCTTTTCGACGCGAGCGGCAACCTCAGCCGATCGTGTCTTCCAGTCCGCGCAACGGGCGAGACATTTCTGCCCCGTCATTTCCCGCTCGGCCATCACGTTGGCCTGCTCGTAGCGAGTGCGTGTGCGCGCAAGTTCATCCTCTTTGCCTTTGCGCGCTGTGTTCGTGACCGAGACGGCGGAGATTACCGTCTCGGATTGATCCGCCTGCTTGCTAACGGACGTGTAGACCGTCAGCAGGGTTGCCAGTGCGAAGGACACGGCGAACCCCAAAGCAGAGAGGTATTTGCGGCTCCTCAGTGCAGTTCCGACGAGGTGACCCGCCGCAATAGCAATCCCGACCATGCCCGGGATCAACGCATGCTCAAGCGTGAATATGCCTGTGCGAATTGCGTCCTGTAGGAGAATTCCGAGAGCGCAGCCGGACGCTGCGATCCCGACGGCTATGGCCAGCCGCGAGGCAATGTGGTATTGCATAGTTGACCTTTCTGCGGTCAGGAAGCCCATCGCCCGATGCGGAAACATCGGGGCCAACGATGGGCTTCGTTGCGTTCTGATGAAGGCTCGTCAGGCACGGGCGACCAAGCCCGCACGACAGACCGGGGGTTCCAATCCCGGCCGGTTTCGCGTTTACGAAAAGAACACCATCTTTGCGACCAGGCCGAGGGCGGTTGCGCCGCCGATGGCCATGGCTGCATTCGCGATCGATTGCAGATAGAGGGGGATGACTTCACCTGCGAGGCCGGCTCGTGCGATCCGTGGCGCCATCGACCACACATGAGATGTGGCGCAGAGCGCAACGGTGCCGACGAGAGGCACCCACAAGATAAAGCCTGCAAATGTAGTCGCGAGTGCAATTGCTAAGATTGCTGTGAATGACAGGAAGTCACGCATCGTGTTCACTCCGTTGGTTCGCTCATCAGACGTGGTTTCCAGCCCCACGTGACCGTAAGTCGATTGACCTAAGCCTCTCGGGAAGCGGGGCTCCTGCGAGCCCGGCCGTTGGTCAGAACCCGATCGCGAAAATCACGCGGGCGAGGGCGAAGACCACTGCGCAGAGCCCAAGCATTGCCAAGATTGCAGCGGCTCCGAACAGGACGACGAAAGCGCCGACGATGAAAATCTCAAGCATGTCCGTCTCCTTCGGTTGTTGCGCCACCGGCGAGGCTTGGATCAACTGTGTCATCCCAATATATACCAATGGGATACAAAATACAAGCATGATATTGTATCCCACAAGATCACATTATCGTGATTGGACAAATCGACGTTGGGATACGAAATATGGCTAAGGACGAAGCAAAGAGAGGACGCGGGAGGCCCCGCGTAACGGATGAGCCAATGCACCAGATCGCCATCAGACTGCCTGACGAGCTCTTGGCCGAGATCGACGCCATGCTCGCGGGTCGCCTTGATCGGCCTGACAGAAGCTCATTGATCCGATCGCTCCTTGCTGAAGCCATCGAAACGTGAAAGCGGAAAACCAAAAAAGAGTAGGTGTCA
>JANLPY010000050.1:0-3389 GCA_031367505.1 Hyphomicrobiaceae bacterium
CCTCGCTTCACACCCTCCCGGACGAAAAATCCCGTTTACAGCCGCTATTTTGCAAGTGGCTCTTACGTCTCGTTCTCGGCAATCGTCGTGAACCTGAGGCAGATGCGTGCGGCGGTATGGGCCTCCGGTGGGTAAAAACGCATTGAGGACTATGGCTCTACTGCAACAGCATGGTCACGTGTTACCGTCACCGCTTCAGCAACCGCGAGGAACTCAGCCATGAAGATTATGGGCCACCTGCTCTACCTGCTTGCCGTCGTGATCACGGTCGTGGTCATTGCCGCCAAGTATTTCGGCGTGAGCGTGCCGAATGTCACGGCGGTTGTGATGCGCGATCCGGCGCAAAGTTTGCTGGTGGCGTTGCTGCTGTCGCTCGTTTCGCGGTGGTTGTGATCGTCTGACGCGATCAGATATCCACAGCTGGATTGGCGGCGAGAAGCTGCGCGAGATACTCCTCGTGCTTCGTCATCGCCGCGTTCATTTCCGGCCGGTATTCGAATCGGTTGTAGATTCCGGCAACGCCGGCAAAGGTGCCGGACGTGTGATTGAGGATGCGCTCGACCACGTGCGGCGGCGTGCCGAGTTTCGCCATGCTGGTGGCGGCGGTGCGGCGGAGATCGTGGATACGCCATTCGGAGACGCCACATATTTCGTCAAGCGAGCGTTTCCATTTGCCGAATCCGGATACTGGCCGGTCTCTGTCGCGCGCCGGGAAGACAAGCACCTCATGGATACGGGGAATAGTGCCGATGATGCGCAGTGGGAGCGGTGACAACGGAATGGCATGCGTCCGAGCCGACTTGGTGCGGTCGGCCGGAATCGTCCAGATCTGATCGTTGATATCTGTCCATTCCATCGTTGCGACTTCGTTCAGTCGCTGCGCTGTGAGGATGAGCACCTGCACGAGCGGGCCATATGGATAGCCCATGCTTTCGGCACCACGCCAGACGCGGACAAGCTCTTCGTCGGTGAGCACACGCTCTCGGGTGACGTTCTTTGCGGGCGCACGCAATCCAGCGCAGGGCGATTGATCGAGATGACCGCGCTCGACAGCCCAGTTGAAGAGCTTGCGGATGGCGGCGAGCGAACGGTTGGCTGTGGTTTCTTTTCCCGCGTTCATAATCCGGTCGAGAACTGCCGCGACATCTTGTTTGCTGATCTCGCGGAGAGGGCGGCTGCGCCACACGGCGACGAATTCGCGTCGCAGCAGCCGAGCCGTTTCGTCGGCGCTGCGGTTCTTGCGGCGCGCATAGGTTTCGATGAAGTGGTCGACGAAGGCATCGAAATTTTCGATGGCCGGCATTCGACGCTCGCGCACCTTTTCGGCGCCGGGGTCGGTGCCATGGGAAAGTTTGTACAACGCGTCGTTCGCGAGTTTACGGGCGTCGGCCAGGCTGAGGGTCGGATAACGACCGAGGGTCATACGGCGCGGGCGGCCGTTGTAGCGGTAGAGCAGTATGAATGACTTGGTACCGCCAGATGAGATGCGCACGCCGAAGCCGCGAATGCGTGAATCCCAGATTTCGGCTTGGCCGGATTTTGGGGGAACTTCAGAGCGAACGGCGGCATCGGTGAGGATGGCTTGGCGCATCGATCAGATGGTCCTGGAAACCCTGGAATATGAACTCAGAATGGAAATTAGCTGATCTCCTAGGTAGCACATAGGTAGCAGAATTCATAGTGATGCAGAGATGCAACATGGGGTGCGGTGTGGTGTTAGTGAACTGAAACTATGGGTTTTTTGTTGATCACACGAGGAACTATGAGGTGTGGTGGAAATACGCGAATGGGAACTTTTAATCAGGTGGTCGTCGGTTCGATCCCGACCGGACTCACCATATAAATCAAGGACTTAGGCTATAACCGCGGCTTCGTTAATCTTGCCAGTCACGCGCCGGTCACGCGATTGTGTGCGAGACACTATTGAGTTGAAGCGCCGAATCGTGCAGCAGCTTCGACAGGATGGCCTCCCCCAGAAAAAATTCTAATTCGAACCCCCTACCTCGCCTCGTGGGCTATGCTGAAGTTTGTGATGCGCTTGGAGTATCCAAAAGTACTCTCGAGCGGATGGTGCGAGAAGGCAAGTTCCCGAAGCCGGTTCAGCTCGCCCCAAATCGCGTAGGTTGGCAAGTGGATGTTGTCACTGCGTGGCTGGCGGACCGCTCGACCGGCTTGGTTGCACACGCGGTTACACACCCAGAAGACCTCGAACCCGACCAGCTCGAAGACCACGCACGCGACCTTGCAGCCCGTGCCCTGTCGAAACGGACGGGTAAGCCGGTCGACGCAACGGACCTGAGCCTGCATCTCACCCAGCACATCACCGGGGACGACTTCGTAGCCCTGGAGACCGAAGAACATCAGTTCCGTGCGGCATACTTGGCTCAGCTGCCTGACGACGAAGCCGCCGTGGTGGCCGCGACGCTGCTACCCCAGCTCCGTCCAGCGCTGATGAATGCGGCCAGCCCTCGTGCGCGCGAGGCGATGGAGGACCCCGGCCAACTTGAGTTCGATTTCAAACTCATCAGCGACTTCCTGCGATTGTTCGAGCTGCAGGTTCGCTTGACAGACGACGGAATCCAACCCCGAACTAGCCAGACCGTTCTTGAGCGTCTTGCCGAGTTCGATGAGGGACGTGCCTTCGTTCTTTCAGCTTGGCTCTTTCCGGCATTGCTGCCGCGGATCCTGCAGGGTGCGAAGCCAGCTTCTCGTGAAGTCTTCTCCAACCCGGACCGGCTTCGCGAACTTGCCTTGGCTGCGCTCGATGACGTCAGGTGGGCCGAGAAGCAGGTCGGGCTGTTGGCCCGCCAACGAAAAGTCGACCACGCGACGGCACCTGAAACCCCGCCGACCGACGTATCTGACAAACGGGCTCGGCCCGACTAGCTTGCCACCTTTGATTGTATGTTGGCTTATTATTCACCTTGCCCAGGCTAAGGCTGTGTCGGCCGGTCGACGGCGGTGCGGTTTATGGTCGCCATCACCACTGAACGCCCGCCAGCGGCCGAATTTGGCCCGGCAAAGCCCTATTGGGCGGCACTCGACCGGGGTAAGGCCCTATCGGGCCTGATAGCGTTATGATCATCGTTCATTTAACTGATTTCTAGCCCGGTCCGCACCCTCAACGTCGACTCAAACCATTGAAATAAAGACGCAATTTGACATTTCCGGGCCGGGCTTGCTAACCTGACCCCGGCGTCAGCCCTGCCCCTCGGCCCCAGTCGGCCGACCGCAGCGGTTCCGGCGCTAATCCCCCAGACGACATGTGGACTTGAATGCGCGGAGCCAGATCGGCCCCGCCTGAGAGCCTGCGTGCGTCGATCAGTAGGAGTAGATGTCATGGTTGGAAAGCAAGCGAAGATCCTTTCACCCCGCAGCGTCCGCAAGCT
>JANLPY010000052.1:0-2901 GCA_031367505.1 Hyphomicrobiaceae bacterium
GTCCCGCCTGGCCGCCGCCAACAATCACCGTATCGTGGGTCTCTCGCAAACCGCCACCCCAAGTAAGTGTGGTAGGCACATGGGTATACTACTTTGTTCGAAGGCCATCCTCAACTTAGCGCTGGATTGGCGGTCGAATGCTATTGGATCGCACGCTGCTGGGCCTCAGCGGCTGGAGCCGGCGTCGCCAATCACATTGCCTCGAGTGTCTGCACTTGGCCCTCCTCGTCGATTGGCGCACCATAGCAGTTCGTCCGGAGCTGAGGCTATCGCTGCAGCGTTCGCTAGGCGTTCTTCCAATGGCGGCTGTCGGGGTAACTTCGAGGATGGCCGCCGCCTGAGCCGACCGTCCTTCATGGCCCAAAGGAGATTCCCGTCCGAGTTCTCTCGAACCGCCAGAGGGAAGAGCGACAGCCAATCTTCCTACCTATGATTTCTTATCTCCCGCCATTTTTGAACGCTGCACTCCCATCAACAACGGAATGCCGAAAAGCACGAGAACGACGACATCAACGCCGACATTGAACCACACTTTGAAATAGACGGAAAACGCTGCTTCAACGACAAGCCATACCGCGAGCCCACAGAACAGTACCTTCATGAGTTCGGAATCGCCCCGATGAAAGGCAAGACGCCCAACGCCAAGCAACGTTGTGCCCCACCCCATCATGATGGCTCCATAAATCGCACTTTCCCAAGGCAAGAGCGTCGCGCGATCAACCGGCAATATCGATAGCCCAAAGAATGCAAACACGCCGCCGACAATCACAAGAATTGCGGAGACCAGGCTGAACCACCCCATTAGCTGTTTCGAGTTCATTGTCATCACCATGCCATTCTAGCACACGCCCCGTAGTCACACTGCACTGACAGCATCAGGCCGCGGTCCCTCGTCACTGCTGACGTGCTTCACCTTGGTGGCATAGGTGTGCAACTTCAGCAATTGGCCCAAGACGCCGGTTGACTCCAGCCTGCCATCTACACTGATCGGGGCAGGTCCGGACATGTTACGGCAGCCTGCCGCAGTCCGTACGCTCATTGGGGTTCTTCAAGCATCGCCAGTTGCGGGCTTAACTGGACTGCTGACCCCAACCGAACGGTTGTCATTCGATCACGGAATGCGGAGTTGGCTTAGACGGGCCCGTCCCAAGACCAGCGCCCCAGAACCAGACCGGCGGGAACATCGTTTGCCGACTTCGGATAGGCTGACATCTGTTTGGTCGCCCAGCGAAAATATGCTTTGAGCGTCGACCGCAGACGCATATCGTCGGGGAGGCCAGCGTCATCAAGCGCCAGCGCAAAGCATATCTGCGCGCGCTCGTCCATCTCGTCGTGTTCCCCGTTTCCCGAATGTAGACGCAATACCGTCGACTCGTCACCGATAGACCCGATGTATTCCGGCGGTCCGCCGATCGCTTCTGCCCAGTAGGCGGCCAAGCGCTCCGAGTGCTGCGGATGATAGCCGTGCGAGAAGGCGTGGCTCACGATTGGGTCGGCCAGACATCGAGCGTGCCACGCACGCGCGAGGGCAATAAAAGCATGCCGTCCACCGGCGGCGTCGTAGATCGACTCTGCCAATATATCTCAGCTCCTCTAATTACGCGACGACAGCATCGGCTGACGCCGATTCATTTCCAAGGCTTAGCACGCGATGAAGCAATCTGGATGTCTCCTTCTGGCCCATGACGACGATTGGAGCACTGGTCGAATCTACACTGATGAGACGAGCTACGGACATCTGCGGCGTTCTGACGCAGATGTCCCTTCATTGAGCAGGTTCGAGCATGACCAGAGCTGGCCGCGATTTCCCTGGCTGCCCCATCGCGTCGGAAATTCAGATTGAATTGGCCGTTGTAACCCGAAAGCCGACAGTTCCGTCACGCCGGCCCCGCTTCAGGCGACTTCGCGGCCGAGACTGCGAAAGAAGACGTAGGTCAGGACCAGAACCATAGCTAGCAAAACGAGTGAGGCTGCGGCGCCCTCGTTGGTACTCAGTCCGAGAAACGCACGCTTGTAGGCGAAGAAGCTCAGCAGCTCGGTTGAGATGCCGGGGCCGCCACGCGTCAGCACATAGACCAGATCGTAGGTGCGGAACTCGTTGATCAATTGGATTATGATCGCGATCGCGGCCACCGGACGCAGCATCGGCAGCGTGATGTGCCAGAACTGCTGCCACGCGGTTGCTCCATCCACTTCCGCCGCTTCGTATGGCTCCTTGGGAAGCGAGGCGAGACCGGCGGCGAGGATGAGGATGACGAACGATACCTGCTGCCAGATGTCGATGGCGACCAGCGTCCAGAAACCCGACCGGCCCGTGCCGAGGAAGTCCACAGGCGGCAGACTCCAGCCTTTCAGCACCTCGTTGACGATGCCGAGATTGGGCTGCAGCAGCATGTGCCAGATGAGGCCGACCGCGACCGGCGACATGGCCATGGGTATGGTGAGAATTGCGAAGTAGATCGCCTTAAAGCGCGTCACACACTGCAGCATCAAAGCGACGCCGAGGCCGAGCAGGAATTCGCCCGTCACGGTGGCTACGGAGTACTCCAGCGTCAGCCAGACCGAGTTGCGGAAGTACTCGTCGCTGAAAACAACGATGAAGTTGTCGAAACCCACGAACGGCTCCAGCTTCAAGTGCCGGAGCGTGAAGCTGGAAAAGGCGATTAGCACGCCGTAGACGAGCGGAAAGCCCATTACCAGCAGCAGGGTGAAAAGCCCTGGCGCTGCAAAAAACCAGCCTGTGCGCGTGCTGCGGTCCATGAGAGTGCTCTCTGGAAGGGTAGCTCACTCTCCCCCACCTGCGGCGGGGGAGAGTGTCGTGCTCTCTCATCAGCGGGAATGTAGTGCCTTACTTCCCGGCCTTCTTTATCAGGTCGGTCAGGCCGTCGGCGGCAGCTTTGA
>JANLPY010000102.1:0-29489 GCA_031367505.1 Hyphomicrobiaceae bacterium
TGATCAACGCCTCGCACTGCACGACCGATAAATCACCCAATTGCGATACAAGTGCCTGAAATCCCCGGCTGTTCATGCCATCCTCCTGAGTGTCGAATCACACACTCAGAATGCCTCAACTTAATGGCGGAACAGAGCCACATTTGATTGCTGCGATGATCTCCATTATTGATTAAATTCTGCACGAATGAGCAGGCAAATTATACACGTTTGCCAAGAAAATTTAATTAGTTGTAACGCCAATGTTTGTTATCTAAATTACGTCCCTAAAAATCATCGGTTTTAATATTTGGTTAACCATCTATATTTACCGCGTTATAGTCTGCCACCGGTATAACCATTTACTGGAAATCGAAGTCGTCGCCGATGAAGCCATAGTTAACCGCAATGCTGCCGCAAATCGGTCGCTTGCGCAGGGCACTACACCGGGTGCGGCTGGATGGGCTGCGACAACGCGTATCTGAGAGAGCGATGCTGACGAGGCTGCCAGAGAAACAGGGTGCGATCGCCGGCTGGCATTTGCCGTGGGTGCGCCCTGTCGCATCCTTGATCGCATCATTCATGCTTGCCATTTGCGCTGCCACCCCAGGGACCGCCGGCTCACGCCATGCCGCGATGGCAATCGACGCCAACACCGGCGAGACGCTGCATGCCGAAAGCGCCGACGAGCTGCGTCATCCCGCATCGCTGACCAAAATGATGACGATCTATATGGCGTTCGAGCAGCTCGAGGCAGGACGGTTGTTGCCTGGAACCAAGCTCAAGGTTTCCCAAGAAGCAGCCCTTGCGGCCCCAACCAAGCTCGATCTAGAATCTGGTGAGCAGATTGCTGTGATGGACGCCATCAAGGCATTGATCACCAAGTCGGCCAACGACATGGCGATCGTGCTAGCAGAAGCAATCGGGGGGACCGAGATCAAATTCGCCGAGTTGATGACGCAAAAAGCGCGTCTGCTCGGGATGCGCAATACGACGTTCCGAAACGCCTCCGGATTGCCCGATAACCAACAGGTGACGACCGCGCGCGATATGCTGACATTAGCGATGCGCTTGCAGGACGATTTCCCGAAGCTCTATCCGCTTTTTGCGACCGGCGCATTCTCGTACAACGGCGCAACCCACAAGAACCACAACACGTTACTCGGTACCTTCGAGGGCATCGACGGCATCAAGACCGGCTACACCCGGATGTCCGGCTTCAACATTGTCACTTCAATGCGTCGCGGCGAGAAGCACATCGTCGCGGCTGTATTCGGTGGGGCGACGGCTGGCACTCGCAATGCAACAATGCGGCTCGTGCTGACGCGTGCTCTGCTGAAGGCGTCAACAAACAAGACGCGTAAGCTCGCACCGGTACTCATTGCGCGCCCAAAGCTTGCGCGGCCGCAAAAGGTGGCATCGGCAGCGCCACCGGCCGCGATCCAACCTGTTGTCGCATCAAAATCCGGCAAATCCAGCGCCGTGCCTATCGCCAAAACGCCCGTTACGCAGCCCAAAACAATCGCTGCCGTCGCTCCTGTACCGGTCGACACACCCACGATCGAAACAGTCATGAATTCAGCTCCGGCAGCTGGCGAACCAGATACCGAAGTCGCCGCTGCAGATGTTGACCCCACGCCTGCGGCGGAACCAGCAATACCCATTCAAATCGCCAAGGTGCGTCCTGTCATGGTGGCATTGCGTTCGCGCCCAGCGCGCCCAAGCCCGGAAGAAGCGCCCGCTCTTAACGAGCGATCCGATACAGCAACGCCGGCCATGTCGGCTGCAGCAGCAGCTATCGGCAAAGCGCCGGACAGGCCGGCCTCGCAGCTCATCGCGTTCGCACAGCCAGCAATCGCTCCACCGGCCGCGGCCGCGGCACCTATCATGCCACCAGCACCTGTCGTTTCGCCGATCGCTGTTTCGGCACCTCAGGCAGCGCCGCTGCAAACGCCGGTAATCATCCAAAAAGGCAATCCACCCTCGACACTACAGGCGCAAGCGCAAGGCCTATCGAGGTCACCAGCTGTAGCTCCACCTGCTCCGATGCAAGTCGCGTATGCTACCTTGCCAGCTCCGTCGAGATTACGCGGACCGGAAGCGGCGTCAGCGACTAAGGGCGGTTTTCATGTTCAGGTCGGAGCCTACGCATCTGCTGCGGAAGCCGAGAAAGCGCTGAAATCGGCACAAGCTCGATCAAACGATCTTTTGAAATCAGCGGCGATGGTGACGTCACCGGTCCAGAAAGAGAACCGCTTGTTGTACCGCGCCCGCTTTGCCGGCTTCGACGCGCGCCGCGCGGCTGACACGTGCATCGCCCTGCGCCGGATAGCAATTGACTGTTTTGTCATGAAAGCCGACTAGTGGGCTAACAAGACATCTTTCGCCTGATTGATTTTGGCAGCCAGATACGTCGAGCCGCCGCGATCCGGGTGCATTCGCATCATCAAATCGCGATGAGCCGCACGAATTTCATCTGAGCTCGCACCGGTTTTGAGCCCAAGAACCTCCAACGCCTCGTCCTTGGTCATCACACCGCCAGCGCCAGGCGAAGCCTCACCACGCGCCATATCCTCGCGCCACGTTGGATGAAGACGATCGAGATAGGTTTCCAAAATCTGCGCGGATTGTGGATCAGCGAAACGGCAATCTTGCCAAAGCAGAGCAATTTCCGCTGGCGCCATTGATTCGATATCGCGATCTCGAAACACTCCCTTTGTCACGTGGCCACGCATCGCCCCGGTGTCGTGATCGAGCTCCATTTCGAGGTGGTTGGTTTTGATGCTCGTTGTTTTGTGGTTGTTTGGACCACCGGCATTCGGAAGCCACCGGCGCCAATTCAAGGTCTGACTGCCGGTTAGTAGCCACGAGCCCAGCATCATCAACGGCATGGCGTAGGAAATCATGCCGCGCACCAACAGAATAGCGGCTCCGCCGAGCGCTGCATAACCGCCGAAATTGCGCATTTGACGAGCAAGCATTGCTGGATTTGCCCGTGCGAAGGAACGCATGAACATCAATGCGAGAGCGAGGGCGAGGAAACCAAAGAGCAGTACTTGCATCGTCGTACTCTAGCACCCTTCAACGCATCTGTCCGAGCAGCTTGCGGGCGCCGCCACCGTCGCGAGCCTCGTTGCTCAAACGTTCAAGCGCCTGACGCCCACCAGCAGCATACACCGCAACCGCCTTCAGCAGCGATTTCAACTGTGCGGCAGAGCCAGCATCGAACTTACAGAAGGCCCCCTTGGTCAAGCGCGCCAACTCCGCGAATGCGATCGATGCCTGCCGGTTATCGCCCTCTTGGAACAGGAACACCGGAACACCGAGCAATGCCAGTTCGCCCGCACGGCCCGATAGCAAATCGATTTCCTCTTCCATGCAGTCGCCGACATAAACCAACGCGTTGACGCGCCGTTTAGCTGTTTCGGTGCGAGTATGGCTCAATACTTTTTCGATTTGGGTAAAGCCACCCTGACACGACACACTGGTCATCAGGTGAGCTAATTGATCGGGATCAGCGACCCAGCGCGAGGCGCGACACTCTCCAGCGCCGCGAAAATAGACAAGCTGCACATCCAGCCCGCCAATCGCTTTCACGGCTTGGAACATTTCGGCTTGCAGACCTAGCGCCATATCCCATGTTGGTTGCCGGCTCATCGTTGCATCCATCGCGAAGACGAGGCGGCCACGACCACCACCGGTGGCCGGTGCAAGCGTCTTCATCTTTTCGATGAACGCTGCAACGTCGGCTGATGACGATGCGGCCGGCACTTGCGTGCTGGCGGCAGCAGCAGCCGGAACACCAACTTGCGCCTTTTTGGTCTTCGACTGATCATCGCTCATGGCAAGCGTCCTCCACCCACCGGATGTCACCCTAACATTCTATGTGGTCGCAACTTTGACGCGGCGCAATCCCGCCGCTCGAAACCGCTCAGTGCTTGGCGAGCCCCTGGGCACGAAATGCCGACAAGGTCATACTTGGTGACAGAGCCTCGGGATCGATCGTCAATTCGATGATCGATGGTTTGCCGGACGCCAATGCCTCTTCGAATGCTTTGGCAAAGTCCTCCGTGCGTGCAACTTTAGCGCCGTATCCGCCGCAAGCACGAGCGAGTGCTGCAAAATCCGGGTTCTTGAGTTCGGTGCCGGAGATGCGGCCGGGATGCTCGCGCTCCTGGTGCATGCGGATCGTGCCATACATGCCGTTGTTGGAGATGATCACGATGATCGGTAAATCGTGCTGGACGGCAGTCATGAACTCCTGCCCCGTCATCATGAAGCAGCCATCCCCTGCGAATGCCACCACCGTGCGCTTCGGATGCACTGCCTTGGCCGCAACCGCTGCCGGTACGCCATAGCCCATCGAGCCCGAAGTTGGCGCCAGCTGCGTGCGGAATTTTCCATAAGCCCAGAAGCGATGAACCCAGGTAGCATAGTTGCCAGCACCGTTGGTGACGATCGCGTCGGCTGGCAGTCGCTTGCGTAGCCAAGCCACGATTTCCGACATCTGCACGGCACCGGGAGACGCGAGTGGCTTTGAATAGGCGACGAGTTCAGCATGGCCAGCAGCAATCCGATCCCCGCGTTTCGATCGCGGCGCGGGCAAGGCTTTTGCTGCCGCCGCAAACGCGTCAGAACTGGCAACGATCGCGAGATCAGGCTGGTAGGTGCGGCCGAGTTCGTTGGGATCAGGATAGACGTGCACCAGCGTTTGTTTGGGGCGTGGAATATCGATCAACGTATAGCCTTGCGTCGTCATCTCACCGAGACGCGCGCCAACGACCAACAACAGATCGCTCTCCTTGATGTAGGCGGCAAGCTTCGGGTTGATGCCGACGCCGGCATGGCCAACGTAATTCGGGTGGGCATTATCGATGTAATCCTGGCAGCGGAAGGAAGCCGCGACAGGCAAATCGTGGGCGACACAGAACGCTTCGAAATCAGTCCGCGCCTGCTCACTCCACCCGCCACCGCCGACAATCGCCAGCGGCCGTTCTGACTTCGCAAGTAGCACGCCAAGCTTGGTGAGGTCCGCGGCACCGGGTTGGATGGCCACACGGTTGTAGCTGCCGGGGTCAGCGACCTGCACGATGCCTGTCAGCATATCTTCTGGAAGCGCTAACACGACAGGCCCGGGACGGCCCGAGGTCGCGGTATAAAAGGCGCGACTAAGGAACTCCGGGATGCGGCGGGCATCATCGATCTCGGCGACCCACTTCGCCATCTGGCCGAACATGCGGCGATAATCGAGCTCTTGGAATGCCTCGCGCTCGACCATGTCGCGGCCCACTTGGCCAACGAGCAAGATCATCGGAGTGGAGTCCTGAAAAGCAATGTGCACGCCAGCCGATGCGTTGGTCGCGCCCGGACCTCTCGTGACGAAGCAAATGCCGGGTTTTCCCGTCAGCTTGCCGTAGGCGTCGGCCATCATTGCGGCGCCGCCTTCCTGACGGCACGTGATGAAGCGAATTTTGTGGCCGTACAGACCGTCCAGAGCTTCCAGATAACTTTCGCCGGGCACACCGAATGCAGTATCGACACCGTGGATCGCCAATTGGTCGATCAAAATATGTCCGCCAGAGCGTGACTTGGCGGCTTTGGACGTGAGATCGGTCATGACTGCGTTTCCCGGCCGGATGCGTTTTTACGCACCATGCCATGATCCCGCGTGCTTGCAAGTCTTGCCAACGCAACCCTACTCGGCGGCAACCAAAGGCTGACGCTTGTCGAGACCCAACTGACGCTTCGCCTGATCGCGCAGCATGTCGATCGGCGCGAGACTTTTGCCATCGCGAAAATGCCAGAACGTCCACCCATTGCAGGCGGCCTTACCCTGCACTTGCGCACCCAAGCGATGGATCGAGCCCTGCCAACCACCGGTCGCGAGCGTACCATCAGCCTTCACTTCGGCATGGAAACGTCCGCGCTCGTCAGACAGCATGGCGCCTGGCGCTAGAATGCCCAACTCGATGATGGTACCGAACGGCACGCGCGGTTCAGCACGCTTCGATCGCAGTGCCTCTAGAGCGGATGGTCCCCACGGCTGCACGTTGTCGATCCGCTCTTGAGCGGCCGCCGCGTAGTCGGGATCGCGCTCGATACCGATCCAGCGGCGGCCGAGACGCTTTGCTACCGCACCCGTTGTACCGGTACCAAAAAACGGATCGAGGACGACGTCACCTGGATTGGTCGAGGCCAGCAGCAAACGGTGCAGTAAAGCTTCCGGCTTTTGCGTCGGATGTGCTTTGCGGCCACCTTCATCTTTCAGACGCTCCGGGCCTGAGCAAATCGGGAACAACCAGTCGGATCGCATCTGCAGATCGTCGTTGAGAGCCTTCAAAGACTCATAATTGAAAGTGTACTTTGATGATTGATCGCGGCTCGCCCAGATCAACGTTTCATGTGCGTTTGTGAAGCGGCGGCCGCGAAAATTCGGCATCGGATTGGTCTTGCGCCAAATCACGTCGTTAAGCAGCCAGAAGCCCTGGTCCTGCAACGCGGTGCCGATGCGAAAGATGTTGTGATAGGAACCGATCACCCAAAGCGCACCGTCGGGTTTCAAAATCCGGCGGCATTCAGCAAGCCATTTGCGGCTGAAGTCATCATAGGTGGCGAAACTCGTGAACTTGTCCCAATCCTGGTGCACGCCATCGACGACCGTATTATTCGGCCGCAGCAGATCGCCGTCGAGTTGCAGATTATAGGGCGGGTCGGCGAAGACGAGATCGATGCTTTCCGAGGGCAGCTTTGCCAGTTCCGCCAGGCAGTCACCGCGCAAGATGCAATTAGCCTTCAACGGCTCTCGCGCTGCTCCCAGGTCAACCTTTGAGGGGCTGCGCGTACGGCGTGGGCTACTCATGGGATTACGAACTCTCTTAACGACGCAACGACCACAGACACGACTGCTGCGCCCGGCCTCGACGGCCGGATCACAGTAAACAATCTCCTAACGCGAAGGAGACTAACAAGGGATTAACACGACCCGTTGCCGGGTCCTGTATACCCTGATATTTGCGGCGAACGAAGGGCGAACACGAGTTGCATTGCCTCAAGTCGGCCCGGCAATACCACTTTATCGATTAAGCGATGCGTCCTCGACCATCCAAGCGCACAGATCGGCGTAGGACCAGCCCCAGGCCGCAGCCATTTCCGGTACCAATGACGTGCCGGTCATGCCGGGTTGCGTGTTGATCTCCAGGCAAACGAGATGGTTCTTCTGCGGATCGTAGCGAAAATCGCTGCGCGACACACCGCGGCAGCCGATCGCCTGATGAGCTGACAACGCGTGCCGCTGAACCGCCCGGTAGACGTCGGCTGGAAGGGCTGCCGGCAGAATGTGCTTCGAGCCACCGGCCGCGTACTTCGCCTTGTAGTCGTAAAACGTCAGATCGGCCGCCGGCACGATGTCGATGATCTCTGTGGCCTTGTCGCCGACGACGGCGCAAGTGAGCTCGTGCCCCGCGATGAACTCTTCTAGCAGGATGTGGCCATCGAGATCGGGGATCTGAGCAATAGCCTCGGGCGGGCGATTGGCCCCGTTACGCACGATAACAACACCGACCGATGACCCCTCGGAAATTGGCTTTGCCACGTAAGGCGGTTCCAGACCATGCGCTTTAAGCGCGACCTCGCGTGCAATCGTGACGCCAGTGGCAACCGGCACGCCGGCGGCGGCCATGATAGACTTCGCTCGCACCTTGTTCATGGCAAGAGACGAGGCCAAGACCCCGGAATGTGTGTAAGGAATACCGAGGACTTCCAGCAATCCTTGCACGCAACCATCCTCACCCCAACGCCCATGCAGCGCGTTGAAGCAAACCTCTGGACCAACCTCCCGTAGCTGCGCTGCGAGGTCGCGATTGGCATCGATACGCGTCACTTTGTAACCAGCGGATTCGAGTGCGTCTGCGCACGGCGCGCCCGACCACAACGATACTTCTCGCTCGGCCGACCAGCCGCCCATCAAGACAGCCACATGATTGAATTTGCGCATCAGACAACTCCTGCCAAGGTGGGACCCACCGGCTCTCCGGCGTTTGGCTCACCCAGACGAATGATTTCCCATTCGAGTTGAACACCCGAATGAGCCATTACCTTGGCACGCACCGCCTCGCCGAGACGCTCGATGTCGGAGGCCTTTGCCCCTGCTTCATTGATCAGAAAGTTGCAGTGCATTTCCGAGACTTTTGCGCCGCCGATCTTCATGCCACGGCAACCGGCAGCATCGACCAGCTTCCATGAACTGTTGCCGGGCGGGTTTTTAAAAGTCGAGCCACCGGTGCGATCCTTGATCGGCTGGTTAGCCTCGCGATAGGCCGCGACTTCGTCCATCTCCTTGAAGATGTCGGCCGATACGCCTGGCGTGCCTTGAAACAGCGCTTGGGTGAAAATCCAATCGGGGGAGACGCCGCAATGGCGATACGAAAAGGCCATGTCAGCGTGGTTCAGCACATGAATATTGCCCTGCCGGTCGACAGCTCGCGCCTCGATCAGCACGTTGGTGGTCTCACGCCCATGGGCGCCAGCGTTCATGCGGAGTGCGCCGCCGATCGATCCAGGAATACCGCGATAGAAGGCTAAGCCCGCGAAGCCGGCATCAGCCGCCGCACGCGCGACCTTCACATCAGGCACGGCGGTGCCGGCGCGAATCTTATGGTCAACTTCTGCTTTCACTTCCGCAAACCCACGGCCGAGGCGAATGACGACACCGCGAATTCCGCCATCGCGCACCAACAGGTTCGAGCCGAGACCAACAACGGTGACAGGGATATCGATTGAAAGATGTTTCAGAAAGTAGGCGAGGTCGGCCTCGTCAGCCGGCGCGAACAGCACGTCGGCTGGTCCGCCAACGCGAAACCACGTGATATCGGCGAGCACCGCCCCCGGCGTCAGGCGTCCCCGCAAGTTGGGCATTGAGCCCGTAAGGGTGGCAGCAAGATCGTTACTCATGAGGATGCCAGCTCCTTCGCCAACGCATGCGCCCATCCAGAGGAGCGGCCCGCGCCGCAGTAGATCACCATATCGCTGGGCTTTGCCCATTTGCGGATGAGGCCAGCGACGTCGGTTGCCTGCTCCACCGCTGCCACCGATGCATGTCCGGCCTTGACGATACCAGCCGCAAGCGACGCGCTCGATATGCCCTCGATCGAGGCTTCTCCCGCAGTATACATTGGTAGCACGATGACCTGATCGGCATCGGCAAAGCTGCGGCAGAAATCATCCCAACTGTCGCGCACGCGGGTAAACCGGTGTGGCTCGAACACTGCGATAACACGGCCCTTGGTGCAACCGCGCGCGGCATGCAGGGCCGCTGCAATCTTTGATGGATTGTGTGCATAGTCGTCGATAATCTCAACGCCGTTCCACGTTCCGGCCAATTGAAAGCGGCGCTCGACACCGGAGAAGTTCGCGAGCGCGTGACGCAACTGCTCGTCGTCAATGCCGAGTTCGCTCGCCACTCCCCACGCCGCCAGAGCATTGAGCGCATTATGACGTCCGGGAACCGGCACGCGAAGTCCTTGAAGTGAGCGCGCCCCGCCGGTCACGCGATCTGAAAGCTGCGCGTCGAACACAGTCGTTCGGCCTTCGATCTGGGCGCCCAGCAGCCGAAGATCGCAATCAACATGCGCACCGTAAGTTAGCAGCCGCCGGCCATCGCGACGCAAATCGAGTTGACCGATCATGTCCGCCACCACCGGATGGTCAAGGCATGTCACGATCAATCCGTAGAATGGAATATTACGATAGAAGATTTCGAATTCCTTGTGCATCGCCTCGACCGAACCGAAATAGTCGAGGTGCTCAGGATCGATGTTGGTGACGACGCCAATCTGGGTCGGCAATCTTGCGAACGTACCGTCGCTCTCGTCGGCCTCGACCACCATCCAAGGTGATTTCCCGAGACGCGCGTTCGTCCCCCAATCCACAATGACACCGCCCGTGATGACGGTTGGATCGGCCCCGCACGCCGTCAGCAGGTGCGCCAAGATCGACGTTGTCGTTGTCTTGCCATGTGTGCCAGTGACCGAAATCGTCGCGTGATCGCGCATGATTTCGGCCAGCATTTCGGCGCGACAAATAACGGTCAAGCCTTGCGCGCGTGCGGCGTCCAATTCAGGATTGCCGGGCTTCACTGCACTCGAAATCACGATATGGCGGGCAGCCCCCAAATTCTCCACCCGATGCCCCACTGCCACCGGAATGCCAAGCGCCTGCAACCGTGTGACGTTCGCGCCGGCCGACTGGTCGCTGCCCTGTACTTTTACGCCGCGCGCGTGCAGCACTTCGGCAATCGCGCTCATGCCGATGCCGCCAATACCAATGATGTGGATTGGGCCGAGCCCTGCGGGCAATCTCATGTTGATTTTTCCCCGCCGCGCATCAGCTCCTGCACGAGATCGGCTAGGCGCTGAACGGCATCAGGCCGGCCGGCAGATTTGGCAGCGGCTGCAGCTGCAGTGAGGAGCTGCGGTGCATTCGCCAGCGTCTCGATTTCTGCGGCCAATCGCTCGGGCGTGAGCGTGCTTTGCTCGATCAGCCACGCGGCACCCGCAGCACTCATGCTGCGCGCATTTCGCAATTGATCGTTATCGAGTGCATGCGGCAGGGGCACCAGAATGCTTGGCCGTCCGATCACAGCCAACTCAGCAACGCTCGATCCCCCGGCGCGCCCAATCACAAGATGGCTTGCGGCCATCAGCCTCGGCAGCTCGGCGAAAAACGGTTCGATTTCGGCGCGAATTCCCGAGGTCGCGTAGGCGGCGGTCACGCGATCAACGTCCTCGGCGCGCGCTTGCTGGATCACGATCAGCCGCTTCCTGAGCGCGGGCGACAACAGCGCCAACGCCGGCGGCACGCTGTCGGAGAAGAATTTTGCACCCTGACTGCCGCCGAAAACCAGAAGATGAAACGGTCCATCATGCAACGGCGCAGCGTAAGCAGTAGCCGATGCGTCGATTACCGCCGCGCGCACAGGATTGCCGGTAAAGCGAGCCTTGGCGGCCAGACCGGTTTCCAACATCGCCGACACTTCGAAGGATGTTGCGATCGCCGTCACCCGTTTTGCGAGCATCCGATTGGCACGGCCGAGCACTGCATTCTGTTCGTGCAGCGCCGTGGGGATCCCGCGCATACGTGCCGCAAGCAAAGGCGGAAAGCTTGGGTAGCCTCCAAAACCGATCACGGCCGCCGGTCGTGCCTGGCCCATGAGTTTGAATGCCGCCGCAACCCCGCGTGTCAATTTGATGCCGGTGGTGGCCAGTGCTCCGGGAGAGCGGCCGGCGAGGGTCGCCGATGCAATCTGGTGGACGCGACGAGCTGGGAAACCCATGCCATAGCGATCGCCGCGCTCATCGGTCGCCAATTCGACAGCGATGCCCCGTCGGCCGAGCTCTTCGGCAAGCGCTTGGGCGGGAAATAGATGGCCACCGGTTCCGCCAGCGGCCAGCATCACAAACGGGTTACTCACGAGGTGGGCTACCTTTTAGTATCTGTTGCCGACGCATAAGCGTCGGTGATTGGACGAAATGGTGGCGACGCGTAGCGCGCTGCATCGGCGCGCCGGCGCGTCAAGGACAGCATCATGCCGAGCCCAAGGGCCACCGCAAGCGTGGACGATCCGCCTGCCGATATCAATGGCAACGTTATACCTTTGGGTGGCAACAAGCCCGCATTCACCGCCATATTGAGCAATGCCTGTAGCCCGAATACGAGAACCAATCCCGACGCAGCCAACCGTCGGAAATCGTCGGGCTCGTCAAGGCTCCGGGCAAAAACCCGCAACACGATAAAGCCAAAAAGGGCGACGAGGCCAAGACAGGCGAGCACGCCGTATTCCTCAGCCACCACAGCAAAAATAAAATCTGTGTGCGCATCAGGCAGCACAGTCTTGATCGTGCCTTCGCCAGGGCCACGGCCGAAGAACCCACCCTCGATGAAAGATTGTAGCGCACGGTCGGTTTGAGAATGGTCGCCTGATGTCGGGTTGAGAAAGCGATCAACGCGCCAACGGACGTATGGCAAGGTGGCATAAGCCACTAACGTCCCAATCACGCCGGCTCCAGCGACGACGGCCGCCATCGCCAAGGGCTGCCCGGCGAGGATCAGCATCACTCCCCAGACAAGCGTTATGAGCAACGTTTGACCAACGTCGGGTTGCTGCACGAGGAGAGCTGCAAACACCAGGTAGCACGCCACTGCTATTACCAAACCCGGCATGTCGGATCGTCGCCGGGCCTCCGCCAAGCACCACGCCGCGAGAATGACGAACGCTGGTTTGGCGAACTCGGAAGGCTGCAAGGAGAAACCTACGAAACGCACCCAACGTTTGGCCCCATTGACCTCATCGCCCATCAACAAGACTGTGGCCATTAGGCCAAGCATGCTGAGGAATAGCGCCAGCGACAGACGTCGCAAAGTACGCGGCTCCAAGGCCGATACCGCGAGCATGACGATCAGGCCGGCCCCCAAGAACACCAAATGGCGTTCGACAAAATAGAATGGTTCAAAGCCTTTCTTGACGGCGATCGCCGGACTGGCCGCAAGCGAGAGCAGCAATCCCAGGCTTGCGAGCAGCAAAATCGCTACCAGCAATCCGCGATCGACGGTAAACCACCAGGTCGCCAGCAGACTGCGATCGTTGCGCGAGATCTGCATCATGCGGGCGTAACTTTGGGGATGTGGCCGGGCAGTTTCGTGACGAGATCGCGAAACACATCGCCGCGATGCTCGAATGAGCGGAACTGATCGTATGAAGCGCAAGCCGGCGACAGCAGAACGACAGGATGAGCGGCGGGGTGAGCGTTAGCAAAGGTGGCGGCATCAAGCGCCGCGTGAGCAACTGCGACCTCGATGGTACCGCAACGTTCGAATGGGACCTTGCCGTCCAATGTTGCCGCAAAGTCTTCGGTTGCAGCGCCGATCAGATAGGCCTTTACGATGCCGTCAAAGAAGGGGGTCAGCGCTTGGATTCCACCATCTTTTGCTTTGCCGCCGGCAATCCAGAATATATCGCGCTCGAATGCGGCCAGTGCTTTGTCGGTCGAGTCGGCATTCGTCGCCTTACTGTCGTTGATAAAGCGCACGCGATTGATCGAGCCGACGTCCTCCATGCGATGCACGAGGCCCGGAAAGGTTTTCAGGCCAGCAGCCAGTTGCGCCGGCCGCCAAACCTGGATCTTCGATCCGAGCGCTTCCAAGCGATCTTGCAAGGCTCGGATTGCCGTGAGTGCGGCCAACGCATTCTGAATGTTGTGGCGACCACGCAGATTTGGAACTGACTGGAGGTTTGCGATCTCAGTGCTGGAGGCGTGAGTGCCGTGCGTCTCGTGCACGAACAGGCTGGTCCCGATGGCGTAGAGCCGCGGCACAATCGCCGCGCCCTTGCCGACGGTGAACGGATAAAGCCTCTCATACTCGGCCATGCGCTCCGCGATATCGCGTGTAATCGCGTCGTCGATGCCGATGACCATCGCCTCTGCGCCCTCGATCACCCGTTCCTTGATTCTGGCGTAGCGCTCAAGCGAGCCGTGTCGATCGATGTGATCGGGCGTAACATTCAACAGCACACCAACGGTCGGCTGCATGATGCGCGTTAGATCAATTTGAAACGACGACAACTCTATAACGTGAAAACGGTCCACTGCCGGTGGATCAAGCGACAGAACCGGCACACCGATGTTGCCGCCCATCTGCACATCCAGGCCAAGCTCTCGAAGCAAATGTGCGACAAGTGCGGTGGTCGTCGATTTTCCGTTGGTCCCGGTAATCGCGATGAAAGGCGCCGCCGGCGCAAGCAATAAGCGTTCGCGCGCAAACAACTCGATATCGCCGATAATATCGATCCCGGCGGACTGCGCTCGCTGCACGGTCCAGTGGGGCTCGGGATCGGTTAAGGGAACGCCGGGACTTAGCACCAGAGCTTCGAAAAGGCTCCAGTCCGCTGCATTGAGATCGACGACGGGAATTCCCGCAGCGCGCGCTGCTTGGCGGCTTTTCTCACTGTCGTCCCAGGCAGAAACGACGGCTCCGCCGGCCAGGAGAGACGCCACTGTTGGCATCCCGGATAGCCCCAGTCCAAAAACCGCGACGTTGCGTCCGGCAAATGTCGTGCTGCGAATCATGAAGGCGAGAATAGCTCACAACAAGCGGCCTGTGGATAACTTGTATCGTGCGTCGGCCCGGATTTGCGAGATGTGGATCGATGAAATTGCTGGGAGTAGTGCCTAGCCACCGCGCTTCTTGCGCAATCCGGCCCAATAATCCAACCGCTTCCTGATCTCACGTTCAAAGCCACGTTCGGGGGGATCGTACAAGGTGGGCCGCTTCATGCCGTCGGGGAAGTAGTTCTGGCCCGAAAATCCATCGGGAGCGTCATGGTCGTAGGCATAGCCTTCACCATAACCTTCGTCTTCCATCAATTTGGTTGGCGCGTTGAGAATGACCTTTGGTGGTGATAGCGAGCCATGCGTCTTGGCGAGCTTCATTGCGCCCTTATAGGCCATATAAGCCGCATTCGATTTCGGCGCGGTCGCCAGATAAATCGTTGCTTGCGCGAGCGCCAACTCACCTTCGGGACTGCCTAAAAAATCGAATGTGTCTTTAGCGGCGAGCGCTTGCACCAAAGCCTGCGGGTCGGCCAGTCCGATATCCTCAACCGCCATGCGTACAAGGCGGCGCGCGAGGAACAAACGATCTTCTCCGCCATCCAGCATCCGTGCCAACCAATAGAGTGCAGCATCCGGATCCGATCCACGCACGGATTTGTGGAGAGCGCTTATAAGGTTGTAATGCCCATCCCGCCCCTTGTCGTACAGCGGCGCGCGGCGCTGCACGAGCTTTACGAGCGAGGCACGATCAATCGGTTTCGAGTTCGGGGGGATCGCTGCAAATATCTCTTCGGCCAAGTTGATAGCGCTCCGGCCGTCGCCATCGGCCATGCCGATGATTGCCGCGCGCGCATCGGCATCGACTGGCAGGTCGCGCTTTTCTTCGCGCTCGGCTCGTTGAAGCAATTCTTCGAGGGCCAGGTCGTCGTGACGGTTGAAGACGAGGACAGCAGCGCGGGAGAGCACGGCCGCATTGAGCTCAAAACTCGGATTTTCCGTTGTCGCACCGACGAGCGTGATCGTGCCATCTTCCATATAAGGCAGGAAACTATCCTGCTGAGCGCGATTGAACCGATGAATTTCATCGATGAACAACAACGTTCCACGACCGGTTTCGCGACGGATCTTGGCGCGGTCGAATGCCTTGCGCAACTCGGCGACACCGGTGAAAATCGCCGATAGCTGTTCGAACTCTAGGTCGGTCTCGTGCGCCAGAAGCCTGGCAACGGTGGTTTTGCCGCAACCGGGGGGGCCCCACAAAATCATGCTTTGCAGACGGCCCGACCGCAGCATACGGGTCAGTGTTCCCTCGGGTCCGACCAGATGATCCTGCCCAGCAACATCGCTGAGCTTGGTTGGCCGCAGCCTATCGGCCAACGGCCGTGGTGCGCTTTTTTCTATCCCGGCAGCTTCGAAGAGATTGGTCATGCAACGGGATATAAGGTACCATCCGCTGAGAGGAAAGGTCCGGGCGTAACTCGCTACTGTCCGAACGGACGGCGTGCATCGACTTCGACCAGTTTAATCTGGCCTTTAGCCTCGCGCACGACGAGATGGTAGACGAAGCGGCCCTGCGATTCGCAAAGCGTCGTCTTGACGATTTCGGCGCCACTAAGTGAGGGGCGAGCAAGCGCGCTCACTTGTTCGACTGCCGCAAGTGACTCACGTTTTACGATTGGTGCGGCTTCCGACCACGAGGCGAAGCACTTCGATGGGCCGTCCGCCATAGCGGGGCCAGTTACTGCAACAGCCGCAACCAACAGTGCTGTGGCGGAAAAACACTTCATAACCCGGCTTCCCTCAAGATTGGCCACTAGCATTAGCGCAGCCAGCCTGAACCTCAGATGAATGCTGCAGCGCAGCAATATGCAAAAAACCGCTGGAAGCCTCACACTTGAAGCGTGACAGCCCGCAATTCCAGGCGAGTCGTTGCGCGCACGCGCCCGTAGACAGTCATGATCGTACCGGCAAGACCACCAATCGCCTGTACCACTTGCACGCTCTGGGTGCCCAGTTGGCGGATCATTTCACCTGTAATATCGATGCCTATCAGTGGACCCAAAACAGGGATCACGGTCGAAGCGGCCGTTATGATCGTGCCCCATACAGTGAGTGACTGGCCCCACCATTTGACGGCCGCTACCGGAGGAATATTTACTGTCGAATTATCCACGTTTGTCACTGCTTGTTCTCCTTTGGGGTGGGGGAAATTTTGGGCCGGCTCGCGATGCTTTGGGCGGCCGCCAGCGTACGATCGACGCGCGCGAGCCAACCACGCCCGAACCGCCAAAAGTGGCCGAGGGCACGATAGCGAGCACGCCGGATGTCGGCATATCGTTGGAGTAGTTGGGCGGCCGGCATAACGGCACAAGCGCCAAGAGTTTCAGGTCCGATCTCGCCGTCGATCGTTGCGCCCACGGCCTCCTGAAGAATACGAGCGGCGGTGCCGACGCCATGGTTGACCGCGGCATCGAAGTGCATCAGCGCAATGTTTGGCGCCAATGCCGCGGCGCACGCGGGGTGCCAATATCGCTCGATATAGATTTGGTGGACTTCCGCCGGCGAGATCTCACGCAATCTTTGCTTTAGATCTGGAAACGAGGCCGCGTCGACGATCGCCCCGCGATGCGCTGCAAGCGTTGCGAGCGTAATGCCGAAGTTGGTCGGTCCACCTGGATCGTAAGGATCCTCGGTCCAACCACCCTCCATTTGCAAGACGTGCGCGAGGGCTATATCGAAAATCGATGTTACTGTCGCATCAGCTGATGTGCCAATTGGTTTCGAAACCCCGGTCGATGGCCACCGTAGACCCAGCAGCCGTTCGCGGTCGATCGCGGTGACGCTGACCGCATCGCCTTGATTGCCGCCAAGCACAAATACCCGGCTCCCGTCGCCGTCGAGATAAAACGCAACGTGACCAGAGCTATCGTCACTGCCCCGCGAGAATACCGCGATCGCACCCAGTCGCCCGGCGTCGATCGCATCACCCCAGCTGAGATATGAGCGCGCAAGTAAAGATTGCGTGCTGGCAACTCCGGCCCGTTCAAGGGAGGCACCAACGAAAGCCGCGCACCACGCGACCTCGTCATGGGCCACTTCCGCGTGACCGAGTTCGCGGTAGAATGCCATGATGTGGGGGTTATCGGCATTACCCTCCACCTCACGCTGACCGAACTCGGCCCACGCGTGCTCGATCCAAGCCGGTTGAGCCATGCTACATCTCCATTGAGTTGTGGATCGTTAGAGAACGGCGGCGCGGGGGCTGCCTCGACCGAAGCTCGCACTGAGCTGATAGACACGCACTGAGATCGCCGGCTGAACTGTGCCGAAGTCGGCGATCTGCTGTGCCGCCGAATAGCCGGCTTCAGTCGCCGATGAACTCAACGTGCGAACGACAGTTGATCCGTTCAGCACATCGATCTCATAGGCTTCAGAACTTTCCGATAGTGGTACCTCGGTTGCGGTCCAGCCGTCACCGCCGGCCCGCGTTCGCCTGATCCACGAAATAGCGAGATCATTGCCACTGCGCGCGCCTCGTACATGTACCGGGCTAAACGGTCGCGCACCGATTCCTCGAAACGCATACGTCGATCCGATGTAGCTCTCGGAGCCGATGTCGCGTGAAGCCGGTCCGACAAGCCAATTGTACGGCAAGCCCACCTCGTCCGCACCAAGATCGATGCGCGTGACGCCGGCATCGAGCACGACGAATGTCGCGCCTGGCGCAATCGAGCTCGCAGCCAAAGCGACGCCGGTGCCCGCTTGACCACGCAGCAAGTTCGACAATTCGTAAGTGCTGGCGGCGATCAATGTCGCGGTCTCGAATTGAATGACCTCCCACTCACCACTGAGACTGCGGACGGCCGCAACGTTTGATCCGGCCAGCATTTTCAATCGAGTGACTGACTGCGTCGAGCCACTACTGGCCAGCACGACCTGCAACCGGTTGGCTCGATCGATGCGACCTTCAGCACCCGGTAGCAACGCGTTCAGCGTCAACCCAATCGCGCTCGGAGCGTTGACGAAGCCCTTCAACTGATAGCCGGTCGTCTCCGGTGATCGATAGATGGCGAGTGCCCC
This sequence comes from Hyphomicrobiaceae bacterium, assembly GCA_031367505.1. Taxonomy (GTDB): domain Bacteria; phylum Pseudomonadota; class Alphaproteobacteria; order Rhizobiales; family Hyphomicrobiaceae; genus JAKFWF01. The sequence goes on from JANLPY010000102.1 coordinate 18,165, forward strand.
GGGCCACGGCGATTGCGCCGCCGCAACGTAGCCCGAATTGAGCGGCTCATCACCGGTCAACAACGGCAGATCAAGGAAGATGACCTCCGGTTGTCCGCTCGCCATGGCGGCAGAAATCTTGCCCGGCCGCTCTGGCGCGCCGGCTCTGGCGTAAACATCCGGATCGAGCCCTCGCGCTTCGATCGAGCGCGCACCGTGATCACCAACTTCGGTCACACGAACCAACCGTTGACGCCCACCAATATCCAGCCATATAGCGTCGCCTGGCTCAATCGCCAACCGGCTCGGCGGCAGTACAAAAGACGCTCGCTCGCGCGCGGCCCACGTTTCATAAAGCCAGCTCTCAGCCAACTCGCCAGCCGCATCGGGATCGAGGATGATTGGCAAGTCAGCCTGCGCGACGCGACCACTAGCCCCCGTCAAGCGCCGGGCTTCGCTAACCGCCTGACGATAATCGCCATCACTCGACACGAAGGAAATCTTTGCCGACGCGGGCAGATCGGTCTCTTGTCCGCGCGTCAGCGTTACAGTCGGCACCCCCGCCTTTGCCTCGACCGCCAAATCTTCGGTGATCGTTGCAACAGCGGCTTCGGCACCGCGATGACGAAGTTTTATCTTGCCGCCACTTTCGAGGCTGTCGAAGAAGTATGCGAGTTCGAGCGGTTGCAGTGCATCGCGCGGCGCCATGATCCGATCGACGACGTAGCCCGGCACCAGCCCGTCGAGAGCGGTGGCATCGAACGCCTGGAAGTCGAAGTCGGTCATCAATTGGGTGACTAATTCACCGAGCGGCATCGCGGCAACGCGCCCATTGAGCCAATGCCCGAGGCGCCAGTTGTCACCGTCACCCCAGGTTACTGTGTCGCTTGGGTACGCGGGATAAGGCCGCAAATCCCAAGCGTAGACGTGCGTGCGATCGACCGCGACCATCGGCTGGCCATAAATCGTAGAGACCGGATTCATTCCCGCCACGGCGCCGGCGTGCGACGCATCGTATGCTTCGAGGATCGCCTGCAGGTAACGACGCTGCATGAAATCGTCTCGCCGGCCCGATGAGAACCGCGGCAACGTCGATTCGGCACTTTTCGGATCGACGAAAACGTTCGGCTGGTTGGCAGCCTTATCGACCGCACCGCACCCCGTCTCCATGAACCAAACCGGTTTTGATTGCGGCACCCACAAGGTCGAAGCCGCGGCTTCGATCCCACCGGGCCGGTTCTTGTGGGTGTTAAGCCACCACGCCTTCAAATCCTTGAAACGGAATACCCAGGGCTTGCCCGCCCCATCCGTAATAGGTGAGCGAATCTGAGACGCCCGTGCAGCATCGTTCGCATAGTACCAATCGAACCCTTCGCCCGCCTGCAAGTTGCCCTTGAGATAGGCCAGGTCGTAAGTTGAACGAACGCCTTCAAGACGATCGAGATGTGTTGCACCATCGCGCCAACCGGCAAGCGGCCAATACATATCAATGCCGATCGCGTCGATGCTCGGCGATGCCCATAACGGATCGAGATGGAAGAAAACATCACCGGTGCCGTCACCGGGTTGATGCCCGAAGTATTCCGACCAGTCGGCTGAATATGTGACCTTCACGGCGGCGCCGAGGATGCTTTTCACGTCAGCTGCAAGCTGCTGCAGGGCTGCCACAAACGGATAGTTCGAGGCACTCGAACGCAGGGTCGTCAAACCTCGCAGTTCACTGCCGATTAGGAACGCATCGACGTTGCCGGCGGCCTTGGCGAGCCACGCGTAATGCAGGATGAAGCGACGGTAAGACCACTCAGCAGGGCCTGAATAGATCACCGTATCACCGCTCAGCGAGAAATCGTTTGGCTGTGCCGCACCGATAAAACTCGCAAGCTGAGTCGTTACTGCCGCCGTCTTGTCGGGTGTGCCGACGCGTCCAGGCGTTGGGTCACACGTGATGCGTCCACGCCAGGGGTAGGCTGGCTGCGATGCTGTGCCATCGAGCGGATTTGGCAGCGCATTTCCCTCAGCTATATCCATCAGGATGAAAGGGTTCAGCGTGACCTTCAGCCCGCGAGCATCGAGCGCTCGCATCTGATCTACGATCGTTTGGTCCGACGGAGTGCCACCGTACGCTGCCTCGCCGAGACGCTGGCTAACCACTTGGGCCGAACCTCGCACCAAACCGGCGACCGACCACTCGACCGGCGAGGTATCTTTTTGCGCTCGCTCGACACAGGGACGGATTTCGCAGTGGCCGCAACGCAAGTCCCCACCGAACCAACTCGTCACCAGCGACACCGAACCAACATTGGGCAACTGCGCCTGCAACTGGTCAACGGCGACGACCGCATCGGTGCTGCCAGCCAACGAATGCACATTCTCCGGCACCCGCTCGCCAGCAACACCAATGCGCGTGACGGGTTGGGTCGCCGCGAAAAACTCACCCGAACCGGGGATCAAAACGACGCCTCTCACGAGCGATGAAAAATCATCGCCACCGCGAAATACTTCGAATGACAGCTGCGGCACACGGTTGCCGAACGCTGCAAGCGCCAAGCGCTCAAACACGATATAGGCAACGCCACGATAGGCTGGCGCGCCGGCTCCTTCGCGCGCGACGATCAGGCTGTCGGCCGCTTGAGTTTCGGTGCCTTCGTACAATCGATACGTGACGGTTGAGAGATCGAGCTCACGGCCATCGGCCCATACCCGGCCCAAACTGGATATTTCGCCCTGCGCAAGTGCCACCGCGAAATTGGCATAGTAGTGGTAGGTCGTCTGCGTCGCGCCGCTTCCACCGCCACTGCCTTTGCCGCCGCCGCCGGCATCGCTGGTCGCCACGACTTCCTCGAAGTCGGTTGCCCAGATCACTTGGGCACCAACACGAGCGCGGCCATAAATTCGCGGAATTGCCGCGCCTTCGGTCGACGACGTCACGTGCAAGTCTGAGAGGCGCGGACCGTTGACGCTGCGCGACTGGCCGGACGCACCGAACAAGGCTTGGTCGACATAAGAGCCGGCGAGCGCGCCGATCTGCGAACCGATCGTCGCGCCGCTGATCGTCGCGCCCAGTACCGAAAAGCCGGCTGGCAGCAAGGCAGAGCCTGCCGCCGCACCGCCTGCTGCGAGCGCGAGAGTTGCCATGGACGTTCCTCGAATTTTTCAATTGTTGAAAGCGAATACACCGGCTATGCGGCGGCGCCACCAGGGGCTGAGCGTGACTTCGCAAGCAGCCCCGCCTTCCATGGCGTGCACGAAGGCCGTCGCACTCATCAGAATGCCGACGTGTTTGGCTGGCACCGATGCGCGGAACCGGAAGATCAGCACATCGCCAAATTTCATATCTGCGATTTCGATCGGTCTCATGTGCCGGCCAGCCGCCGCGAGCAGCGTCTCTTCACCAGCAGCTTCCGCCCAGTCGCGGCTATAGGCCGGTGGCGTCTCGGCGTCGTATCCGTGTACGCTGCGCCATACGCCGCGTACGAGCCCAAGGCAATCGGCACCGATACCTTTCAAACTCGCCTGATGATGATAGGGCGTGCCGATCCACGACCGGGCTTCAGCGATGATCGCCTCGCGATGATTTGACATTAGCTGCCTCGCGCGAATGACGTGACATAATCGTTCCCGGGCATGTGTGGAAAACCACGGAAGTTGGCCACATTCGAAAATTTACTGCGGCAGGTTGCCAGATGCTTGTCGCAGCCGGCCGTAATCTGGAACGTGTCACCGGCGACCGGCGCGGCAGGCAACTCCTGCCAAAGCTCTATGGAGACAATTCCCACCGCCAGATTGTGCCGCTTCACTTCAATGGCGCGACCTTGATTGAGGCCGCTCGTAAACGTTGCAAGCCCGCGCGCGAACCATCCGCTCGCATAGCCCTCGATACCGGTAGCCTTGAAACTGCGGGTCGACACCGCACTTGATATTGTGCCGATACCTTTGAATGCTGCCCCAGCCAACGCGACGCCACAGCGGGCATCGCCAAGGTCGGCGTCGCAGGCATATTGATAGAGCCGCCCTTTCGGCTGCCCCAGATAGTGGGCGAGCCCTCGCACCTCGGCGGTGAAGGCCTGACCAGTACGCTTCACCTCACCGAGGGAACCAAACCGCATCAGAACGCGCTGGCTGGTGTCCTGCCAATTCACCCGGAATATCTCGACCCGAGCATCATCGAAGGCGCCGCCCGACAGTTGGGCTTCTTCCAGCCGGCCCGATTGCAGCGCGCCTTCAACATCAAGATTGTCGACGCTGAGACCCACCGCATCCTTGATCTCGGTCGCGGTGAAGCCGGCCGCAGCTTCAAACATCGTGCCATCGAAGGTGAGATCCCGATCGTGATCGGTGAAGCCAAACGCGACGCCATCGCGGCGTGTGAGGCGCCAGCACCAGCACAACGTCGTCGCGCCGGACTCCAAATGTGCCTGCAGGCCCGCAGGAAGCGTCTTCACGTGCGCACCTCGATGATTGGAATGTGTGGGATAGCGCCGTGCTTGAAGCCCTGCACATTGATCTCCAGCTTGTCGGTATCGAAACGCACCGGGCAATCGAACTCGAAACCGGCAGTGATGACTTGGCCCGCAGCCGGTACTTGCCCGGCAAGGAACGTCACGCGTCCGGCCGTCACATCAACAGTGAAGTGCGTTCCGATTGTTTTTGCCACGCCGGCAACAGCGACAGCCACCGTGCCGGCGACCGGCTTGGTGATCACTCGCGTCCAGGGCGCGTAAGTGCTGCCGTAGGTTTTCGATAGTTGGAAGGTTGCTGCCGCGCCGGTGCCCGTACCGATGGTCTGATCAAGGATACTCGTCACCGCTTGTGGCGTGCATGATTTCCAGTCGGCCGAATCGCGCCAGCGGAAGCCGTGTAAGCGGCCTCGCCGTTCTTCGAAGAACGCTATGATCGCGTGCAATTGATCGAGCGTGTGCGCCCCATAGCCAGCATTCCAAGCCCTGCGTGAATCAGCCCAGCGGCTGTTGCGCTCTTCGGCGCCTGATCCAAGCGTCACGATGTCGGTGCGACGCTCCGGTCCGCCATCTGCGCCCTTCGAAATATCGAGGGGAAAACGCACTTCATGAAATGCCATGACGATATCCTGTTTCAGAGATTGCGATGTCCCTGCGCGACGGCGCGGGCGAGCATGGCGGCAAGCTGTGTTTCGGATCGCCGGAAACTATCGGCATCAGGCGACGTGACGTTGAACACAATCGGCCGGCCGCCACCGCCACCATCGCTTTTGACGCCGAGCCGGCCATCGGGTCCGCGCGCGAGTGGCATGATTGCTTCGGCACCGCGCTCGCCGGCGATGCCGGTCTTGCCGCCACCCAAGGGAAACGCGATCGGGCTCGCAATCACACCACCGCTCGCGAAGGGCGTCGGCATGCCGCCTTGGAATACGCCGCCGTTTGCAAACGCCAAACCGCTGCCACCACCGGACATCAGCCCGCTGAAGGCCTGACCCAAGCCTTGTTCGAGAGGCTTGAATGCGGCGCTGAGCGCCATCCGGCTCAAGCTCAAGGCAAGTGTGCTCAGCGTATCATTCAGACTACGCCCCTTGACCGCCAGTCCACTGAAGGCATCGGTCAAAGCCGAGCCGAATTGCCGGCCGTATTTCGTCGCGTTGTTGAGTTCCTGTTGCAGCTGGCCGGTGTCGGCATTGACGGCGATGGTCCAGGTCTCGACCGGTGGGTTCATGGCTGTCTCCTACTTGTTGCAACGTTCATTCAGGGTCCGGGAATTGATGCATCAGGGTGCCGAGATCACGTCGCGTCGGACGAGCCGGCAGCGGCACCAGAGATCCGGCCGCTGCTGCAAACTCGCGCGGCGTCATCGCCCAAAATGTATCGGGCGACAGGCGAAGGAGGCCGAGTCCGGCCGCCATCACCTCATCCCAGGGAAAGGGTCGCGGGCACCCACCTCCGCAGGCGCGGCGACGTGGGGTGGCAAGGGAAGTGCCGGATCGGCGCTACCGCGCGGCGAGGCAAGTGGCGATTGCTCGGCGACGCCAAACGTCGCCTGCAGCAATTGCGCGACGACGCCGACGAAGCCCGCGGCTCCACCATCCGCCTGCAGTTGTGCAACCGCCTCGTCGGCGATCTTCAAACCAGCCCCGCGTAGGCCTGCGCCGATGATGCGAACCGCATCACTGGCTTTCAACCGGCCATCGCCGAAGCGCTGCGCCAGCGCCAACATGTCGGCATCGCCGAATGCCGACTCCAATTCCGCTAGTGCGCCCAGCGTCAGGCACAATTTGTGCGGCCGCCCATCGAAAGTCGCGTCGATCTCGCCACGATATTTATTGGCCATTGATGATCTCCTAGATCGCCGTGAACGTCAGCTCGGCGGCACTTTCGAGTGCCAAATCGAAACCGACTTCGCCGTCGTGTTTGCCGGTCAATTCGAACGAATTGATTTGGAACGCGCCTTGCACGATGCCGAAATCCGGGATCACGATTTGCCAGGTCTTGATCACGCCATTGAAGAATGCGGTTCGGATCTCGGCGTCCGATGCTGCATCCTTGAATATGCCGGAACCGGTCACGCGCGCCGTGCGCACCGAAGCGCCCGCGAGCAATTCACGCCACTGGCCAGCCGAGTCCTGATTGGTGATGTCAACCGTCTCGGCATTGAACGCGAGTGTGTGCGCCCGCAGGCCGGCGACGGTGATGAACCCCGCGCCGCCATCGTCAATCTTGAGCAGTAGGTCCTTGCCCTTTTGTGCAGCCATCTTTGGGTACCTCTTGGTTTGGTCTTCGCGATGGTGTCTCGATGGTGTCTGACCCTCTGGGTCTGACACCAGAAATCGGTCTGACAACTGTGCTGCGGTGTCAGACCCAGAGGGTCTGACACCGATCACGCGCGCGGCGGCCGGCACGCGGAACGCGTGTCGCCGCACGCCACTAAATTCACGCGCGCGGCGGCCGGCGCGCGGAACGCGTGTCGCCGCGCGCCACTAAAATGCCTCGGTTACGGCACGTAACCGCACGATGCCGCGCCAGGTTTCGTTGTCGGCCTCGCGCCGGACGTCGGAGAATTCGTGGCGCAATGTAATGAGCCGATGTCCGTCGAGCACCAACGCCTGCTGATCGATCGCCGCTTCGATCGCGCTCGAAATCTCGTGCGCCGGCTTGCGACCGCTCGCGCGCGTCCAAACGTGCAACGTGATGATGTGTTCGTGCGCATCATCGGTGCCGGTCGACCAGTCACGCACGGTACTTTGGCCATACGTGACGTAAGGGAAGGTGGGCTGACGTGGCACGTCATCATAGATGCGCGGACCACCAATCAACGCCAGTGTCGCGGCATCTGCGATCAGGCACGCATGGATCGCCTTCTGCAACGCCCATGATGAACTTGGCATGGCGGTTTACCCCAAAGTTGAAGGCGCAAGTGATTGGACCGGAGTGACGGCCGGCTGTGGCGGCAATTGTGACGGCGAAGCCGGAGCAGCAATCCCCGTCGCACCGGGCAATGGCACGATCGACTGAACAGCATTGACGAGCCGCGCGACGGCGTTTGCACCAAGCGTGCCCGACAAACCATTTATGCGAACGCTGAAATTCATGACGCCAGCTCCTCGACGAGACACGTCAACCGGCGGCGGGTATCATCCACGTCGCGCAACCCGTGAATGAGAAAAATTCTCGAGCCATCGTGAAAGCGCATCGCGGTTGTCAGATCGCTCCGCCACCTGATTGTGATTTGATGGCTGAGACGAGCAGAGACGCCATCGGCATCGACAATTTCACGCCCCGACACCGCGCGGATCGCTGCCCAAACCGTTGCAACGAAACTCCACGACGTTGCGGCCGAGGCGCCATCGTCGACCATACGCAGCGGCGCTTCTATAATCAGTCCATGACGCAGATTACCAACAGGTGCGGTGTTCATAGGCGGCGCACCCGGTAGGGTTCGAGAAGTCCGATGACAGCATCCGGAAAACTCTTTGGCATTGCCCCTTCGATGAACGGTTCGCGGTTTTCGAACCAATGCGCGACGAGCAGCAAGATCGCCTGCCGCAAGGGCGCTGGCACATCCGAGGCAAGCGTGCCGTACCCGGCCGTGAATTGAATTTCGATGCCGAGCGCTACCACGCCAGGTTGGGGGAAGTTCGTGCTCGACGGAACCAAGCGTGGTGGTGTTCCGCGCCCATCGACGATGTAATTTGCCGCGGCCAATGTCGCGAAACTCTGATCGCTGTTTTGGGTGCGCACCAAGCTGACCGCACTTACCGGCGACAACGGAAACTCTACTCCACCACGCGGCCAGGCATCGAAGCGCCAAGTCCAATTCTGGGTGATCATGGCCAGCCCTAGAATTGCCTCGACCTGCAATCGCGACGTCGTAATGAGGCTCGCAATGAACGTATCTTCGAGTGCGGTATCGACGCGAAGGTGCGCCTTTGCTTCTACGAGTGTCACCGGTTCAAGCGCCGGCGCACCCGTCATGACGAGTGACATGCAATACCTCTTTTTTGTTGTACCCGGCCGCCGAGTGCGAAAGGGATTTCCACTACGGCCGAAGGCCCTGGCGCCAAGGGCGCCCGGCGCTGGCGCCGCCTTAACGGAGGGGCCGCCGCCACTTGGTGGCGAACAGCCCCGTGAGTGATAGACGGCCGAAGGCCCTGGCGCCAAGGGCGCCCGGCGCTGGCGCCGCCCTAACGGAGGGGCCGTCGCCACTTCGTGGCAAACAGCTCCGTGAGTGATAGACGGCCGAAGGCCCTGGCGCCAACGGCGCCCGGCGCTGGCGCCGCCCTAACGGAGGGGCCGCCGCCACTTGGTGGCGAACAGCCCCGTGAGTGATTTTAGGTCAGACCAAACTTCAAAAGCTTGATCGCATCGAAGTCCTGAATGCCGCCGCCGACGCGCTTGGTCGTGTAAAACAGCACGTATGGTTTCGCCGAGTACGGATCACGCAGCACCCGCACGCCGACGCGGTCGACGATCAGATACCGCGTTCGAAATCACCGAAGCCAACCGAGAACGTATCGGTACCGATCGTCGGCATGTCTTCACTTTCGGCCACCGGATAGCCGAGCAGCAACGGCGCATCGCCGGCTTTGACCGGTGGCGCCCAGATGTAGTTGCCGTTCGAATCCTTGAACTTGCGGATCGCGCCTTGCGTCGCCCGGTTCATGGTGAAGGTGCCGTTCGCGCGATAGCCGGCTTTGACCGCAAACGTCAGGTCGATCAACTTGTCGGTCGGTGTCGCCGCCGGAAATCCGCCAGCAACGCCGGTCGCGAGATAACCTGAGTTGCCCCAGGTCCACGACGAGTTGGCGACTTTGGTATAGCTCAAGAAGCCCTTCGGCTTGTTGATCCCGTCGCCGGTTACGAACGCCGTGCCTTCCTGATCCGAGAAGGCGATGCGGACTTCGTCGGCAATCCACTGATCGATGTTGACGGCACTGTCGTCGAGCAACGCCTGAGTTGCCGATGGCATCGCGTACAGTTCCATCGTCTGGAACGCGAGCGAAGCAATCTGCGGGCTGCCGGTCTCAGGGCGCGCCGCCGTTTCACCGACCCAGCCCGTAACTGGACCAGTCGTCATGAACGGCTTGTTGTAGGTGTTGGTCGACACCTGCCGCACGCCCGAGATGCCACGGATTGGCGACAGGGTGCGAACGGCGCGGTTGATGCCGGCTTCGATTTCCGGCGGCACGGTGTAGCCACCATCGGTGTTGGAGCCGACCGACAAAGCCTTCTCTTCGAGGCCGCGCAGATCTCGTGTTTCACCGCGACGAACGTAGCTTTCGAACGCTGCCTTGTGCTGCAAGCTCGCACCCGAGCGCACAGCACCCCCGATGTGCGGACGCGATCCCTTCAGCGTGATCTCGTCGATGTGACGCCGTTGGGCATCCATCGTGGCTTCGATCCGCGCCAGCCGATCGGTCGTGACAACGTCGGCCGAACCGCGCCGCTCGATATCGGAAAGCCGTCCATCGTTGGTCTCCTTGAACTGTTCGAAGGCGCGATGCAGATCTTCGAAGTGGGCATTGATGTCGCCCGCGTTCTTCACTTCCATGGGTTGCTCATTCAGCATGATAGTCCTCTCGTTTGTTGACCGTTGGTGCGCGTGCCTGGTGGTTGACGTAACAGTTGCGCGGCGTCGGCCATCTGCCTGATGAGCCGCTGCTGCCATCCCGAAGCTCCCCTTGCATCCCGCAAGGATTTGAGCCCCGTGTAACCCTCGCGCATGACCGCGCGGGCCTCCGTCCGGGTGAACCCAGCATCCTGCGTGAGCCACCGTTCGAACTCTCTTTCGGTCGGGTTGCGGCCGTCGAGGGCGCGTCCCTTGACCGAGCCGATGCGGGCGTCCGGCTGCATCGGGAATGTGACGATCGAGATTTCCCAAAGGTCGATCTCGGCGAGATTGCGGATGCCGGTTCGTGTATCGCGCGCGCCCTTCACGGCACGAAATCCGATCGACAATCCGTCGATGGCGCCAGCTTTCATCAGCGCGTGTACTTCACGCGCCTTGGCGACTTCCAATGCAAGGCGTCCACGGACCAACAGCCCGCGGGCGTCTTCATAGATGCGCTCCCACACGCCGATCGGCTGACCCGGATCATGCTGGAACAACATGCGGATGCCCGCTTGACCACGTTGCTGAAGGCTCGCCTTGAAGGCTCCCGGCAACACCACGTCGGAGCCCAGGTCACGGCGATTGAATAAGCTCGCATAGCCCTCGAACGTGCCGTCAGCTGCGTGTTTATCCAAACTCGCGCCGGTAAATTTAACTTCGTGCGCGCGCTCCATCGGCGTCGCTGAACTAGCGTCGTGCATGCTGGGGCGGTCCTTGTTGTTGAGGGAAAGTAGGCAGTCGCGTTATGCGCGGCGGCGAAGCGCACAAACAAATTCACCCCGGCATTGCCGGGGTGTGAGGTAGCGCCGGTGTCTGACCCTCCGGGTCTGACACCTTAGACGGGTGTTCATCGTATTTTTTCTGGTGTCCGACCCGGAGAGTCAGACACCTACGCAAAATCGATGGCGCGCTTCTCGTCGTCGGTGAGGAAGCTTGCGCCATCGAGGCGGGCCCACAGCGCTTCGCGGTCGGGCGCCAACGCGTCGAGCTGATCGAGATCGGGGCGCAAATGCAGCCCACCACCCAGCCAACCGGACAGCGCTTTCGCAGTCCTGGTCACCAGCGGAATAACCGTCTGCCGCCGCATCCGGCCGGCTCCGCGACAGCGGAGTCGGATGCGACCACTAACAAGCCGCCAGAACGTTCGATTGGCTTCTTGATAGTTCGAGAACGTATTGTCGCCAGGTAATCCGAGCAGCAGCGGCGGCACACCCAGCGCCAGCGCGATCTCGCGCGCGGCCATCTGTTTCAGCGATATGAAATCCATGTCGC
>JANLPY010000113.1:0-6857 GCA_031367505.1 Hyphomicrobiaceae bacterium
CCTACGAACGCGCCCGGGCCGGCATTGGTTTCGTGCCGCAGGGCCGCGAGATATTCGCCCGGCTCACGGTGGAGGAAAACCTGCGAATGGGCCTGGCCTACCGACCGGCCCGCACCCCCATTCCGCCGCAGTTGTTCGAGCTGTTCCCGGTGCTCAAACAGATGATCAACCGCCGCGGCGGCGATCTTTCCGGCGGCCAGCAGCAGCAGCTGGCCATTGCCCGCGCACTGACCGCACGCCCCAAGCTGCTGATCCTGGACGAGCCCACCGAAGGCATCCAGCCCAGCATCATCAAGGACATCGGCCGCGTGATCCGCATGCTCGCCAACCGCGGCACCATGGCCATCCTGCTGGTGGAGCAGTACTACGACTTCGCCCAGGAGCTGGCCGACGACTACCTGGTGATGCAGCGCGGCGAGTTCATCGCGCGCGGGCAGGGGGCGACGATGCAGGCGGATGGGGTGCGGCAGTTGGTGTCGATTTGAGGGTTCAGAGTGCCCAATCGATATCACCTCACGATTGAAGGCTAGACACTCGTCAGACTGCTTTGCCCCGTGGCGCCTCTGGCTCAGTGTCGTCAGCGCCTGAAACCATCCACGGCGTGCGACCTCCGACGAACACCTTCAGGCGAATGGGCCGCTCTTGAAGGGGCTGCTTTGCCCAAGTGAGCCCTTCCACCATCGCTGTCGCAAGATAACGCAACTGGGCCTGCTTCTCGTTCTCTTCAGCCCTCTTGATTGCAGGGTAGGGGTTAAGGGAGCCACTACCCAGCATGTCACGGACAAAGGTCTCGACCAGGTCCAGAACATCTTCAGGGCAATCCTTGTGTCGCATGAGCCCTTCTACGAGATGCCTCAGCAGCTCCGCAAGGGCACCCATGTATGTGCACGCGAAGGCCGCCGCGCCGATGAAGTCCAGGGTAGTCTTGAAGGCGCTCTGGAATTCCGTTGCTGGGTCAGCAAGGTAACGCTTGAATCGCGCTAGACCCTGCCGAGCCCAGTGCGTCCCTTGATGGCACATCAGCAGAAGGTCCTGCGGCGCGAGTGATACGAACGACCGATTGCTCAGAAACATGCGTACGGCGGCCATTGAATAGGCCTGCGGTGCCAACTGGCCAGACTCGGCGGCATGCATCAAAAGCACCTGCGGCCAAACGCCCGAGATGCCGACAACCGAAGCCCAGTGCCGCAGGCGACCATCAACGGTCAATAGGCAAAGGCTCTTTTCGGCTGCCAGGCGAAGCATGGCGTGCTCTTCGTCCGAGAGGGCCTTCTCGAGTTGACCGAGCAGTTCGTGGGTGGCTTCGGGTCCGTACGAGGGGACGACTTCACAGTACGCCTCCAGCGCGTCGAGGATTGCCTGGATATGCTTGACGTTCCGAGCATGGTCCTCTTCGGTGAACTCGACAAACCGCATCTGACCTTCCTCGTCAAACACTCGTCCGCTGGACCGTTCGAGTTTGGCTTCCTCCAGCCTGCCTCGAAGGATGTCCCGGGTATCTGTCGTTGCGAATACCTTGGGCAGAGCCTTCAGCGCCTCCGCGGCGTCGAGGTTGACAAGCTCCGTTAGCGTGGAGGCATCAACGACATAGCCCGCGCTTGGGTCCTTGAGTTGGCTGAACGCGGCCTGCCGTGCCTCGACCGTGCCGCCGGTCACGAAGAGCGCGGGAGTGTCTTTAGTCGTCGGCCAGCCGCGGATGACATCGACGGGGTTCTTTCCAACGAGGCGTGCAAATCCGCCGAGGGTAATTGGTACCGCCTTATAGCGCTGGAACGCTTCCTTCGCGTGCGCGCTTTGCAGCTTGAGCTGCTCGTGCAAATGGCTGAAGTCCGCGTCACCGGTTGGCGTTGTGCCGATGGGAACCGACGTCGCGTTCGGAACAGCTGCAAGAGACTGGTCCATGTCCCGGCGCGCCAGGTCGAGCAGCCGTCGATAGGCTGAACTGACGGCTTCGACCCGCAGGGTCCGCTTGGACCGAAACCCGCCCTGCAGCACTAACTCGTCACCGGGCTTCTTGCCAAGGAATGCAGCCACATCTGCAGACGATGGGCGCTTGAACTCCGTGGTCTCGGGAAGCTCCGGCAGTGACGCCGGGTCGATGGTGACCTCGATGCGCTGTCCGTCGGCCTCTAGGGCCACGAAGTGCGTTCCCGCGTCAATTTCCGGGAGCGACTCCTCCATGTTCGGAAGGAGCTCGGGAATAGACAGGAACGCAATGAGCAGCGCAGATGCGGACTCAACGTCGGCCGGCGTCAGTCGACGCAGCCGATACATACGCTGCATGCCCTTCTCGCGCAGGCCGTACCGCATCTCCTGCGCGGCGAGCTGCGCGGTCTGTTGAATCGTGCCCTCCAGGTCCAACGGAGCGCTCGCCAGAAATTCCTGAAGGTCAGCCGCGGACAAGCTGCGCACGCCAACCATGTGCTTGAACAGCCAACTGGTCACCAGCTTGGGCTGATGCTGGAACTGAGCGTCCGCCAAAACCTTAAGCAGCGGCCAGTCACCAACGTCCTGGCCCAGCTCGATGGCGAGGGAACGCGCGCCGTCGTCGTTTACCCAGCCTTCGGGTAATGCCTCGATGAGCCTCTTGGCTTTGCGCCTATCGCCAGTGCGAACGTAACAGCACAGCAAGCGGTTGTGGAGCTCACTCACCCGGCCAGGCGGAATAACCTTCTCGTAGTAGGGTGCCGCCTTGCCGAACTCCTTGGCTTCAAAGAGCATGTCGGCAAAGAGGATGGCGCTTTCTGGAACGGGGTCCTTCGCGACGAGGGCTTCGCCCCTGGCGATAGCCGCAGCTACAACTTCGGCATCAGACTTCAAGAGCACCCGAACGCCGGCAATGATTAGCGGGAGGCTGTCTGTCGTGCCGAGGTCGGCGGCGAGCGCTTCCTTCTTGGCGGAGTCCCGATCCGAAGCGTTCCACATCGCCAGCCACCGGACAGCGCGGAGGACTTGAAGGGTTTCAGGCCGCGACAGTGAAATCTTCTGCGCTGCAGCGGTGACCTCCTCCACGAGCGCGACGTCGCCGACATTCGCACCAGCCTGCGCAAGGCCCACAAGCGCGTCCTCCCCGAGCCGCAAAAGAAGCTTTCGACCGCGCGTCAGCATCTCTGGCACTTGATTCGACTGGTGCAACGCTTCGAGTTCGACGCGAAGCAGCTCTGGAGACTGAACTCCATGGGCATCGGCTTCTTGCACGAGCCGTAGTGCGCTATCAGCGTTGTCCGTCAACAGATGTGCAACACCTAGGTTTGACGCGGCCTCCGCAACGGAGACGGGTGCCTGTACATTCCAAAGTCTGTCGACGTGCGGCTCGAAGGCGGCCAAGACCTTGACCAGTGCACCCTTTGTCGCCGCATCAACCAGTCGGTAGGTCGAGAGCACTTTGTTTGCGGTCGCATCCTCGAGGACGGTAGCGAGTGCCGAAGCACGGGTGTAGAAGCCCGCGTTCGCGCAGTCAAGCGACGCGAGTGCGGTTTCAACGGCCCCTTTCCAATCCTTTGCTTGTCGCCGACTGTGCGAGAGGAGTTGGAGGGCATCCCCATCCTTCCGATGGATGACAGGTACGTCCGAGAGGGTCAGCTGTGTGCCACTAACCATTTGGGCGTTGGCGTAGGCAGACCAAGCCGACAGCGACGACGGGAATCGCTCCATCGCCGCCTTGCCCGCGGCGACGGCAGCAGGAAAGTCGCCTCGAAGGATCAAGCCTCGCACACTAGCTGCGGCCATCTTCTCGTCGCCGGGGAAGAGCTCGGCAGACTTCAAAAAGTCGGATGCTGCGTCATCAGCATTCCCAAGGTGCCATCGGCAGACACCACGCTGCAGGTACCACCGAGCCTTCTGGTGTTGGTCGAACGGTTCGAGGTCTTTGCCCAGCGCCAGGAGGTCGTCGAGTGCATCCTGATAGCGAAACTGCTTGAGCTTTTCGTTGATGGCGTCCAGTTGCCCGGAAATGACCTTGTTGGCTGAGTCCGTCCGGCTCTCGGTGAGGCCGACCTCTCCCGCAGGGGTGGCGGCGCGCCGGACGGTGACGCCCTTGAACCGTGTGACGTCGTCTTCGAGCCCAGGGAAGCCCGGGGATTCGGAAGCCACGCCCAAGGCCCGTTCGGGCACAAGCTCGTCTAGCGGCAACCTTGCCGCGCCACTGGTTCGATGTCGTGCGAATGCGGCAGCCAATCGTGTGGACAGCTGTTCGTCGAGGTTGGCGAACGACAGGGAGGCGGCCTCCCCATTCAGCCGCTGGCAGGTTGTGGCGAGCTCAGACCAAACGCCCTGCGGGTTGGACCCGAGAGGTTGCCCGAGCACGACCTTGATGCGCCCAAGAACCTCGGAGAGCTCTTGTGTGCCGTCCGAAGCCAGCTGGTGCGAGACGAAGCGGAGATGCCGCATGAAATCATGCAGCTCATCTGGCGCGACCTCGCACCCAAGTTCCGTTTCGAGAATCTTCGAGATGCTCTCGTAAGCCGCCCTGCGAGCCTCTGAGCTGAAGCCTTCCGCGGTAGCCTTCCTTGCGAACTCCGCGCTGGTCAGGGACGTTCTAGCAAACTGGGTCAGCTGAGCAGAGGCTTGGATACCGCCGCCCACGTCATTTGCGTAGACAACAACAAGCCGGTCGTGGCCCTTTTGGAAGAGTGTGTCGTTCGTGTAGTCGTACCAGGCGGCGACTATCGCCTCCTTGAACGGCTGGTCGGATGGCACCGCTCTGAGCGTCAGCTTGACCTGCAGCAGCGCCTTGCGGCGAACGCCAGCATCGTCCAGCAACGTGCACACCAGGTCTTCTGTGTTGTAGCCGTGAATGCGCGCTTGGAAGCGCAGCTCTTCGACTACGGCATCCTGCAGCAGGGGCGTTGGCCAGCCGGTGAGCATTGCCAGCAGGTAGAGCGCCTGGACTTTGGCCTCGTATGAAACCCCACTTCCGCCAGTCGAAGTCGAACTGGCCAGGCTCTTGGGGCCTTTCCTTGACGGGCGCGGGACGTGAGGTTTCTCGGACGGTTCTGCTGGCATGTGTGCTGGCGTAGCTCAGCCACGCGCGGCCACAATTGTCGCCTGTAGCAGTTCACGGTCCCACTGGCGAGCAGCGTGTCGCCATCGCCCCTGTAGCGCGTGCCCTACTGCGTAGTTCGGGTTGGCAAAGATGACCTGCGCCCGCCGCAATGGGTGTCGAAAGTGGTGACGGCTAAACCGGACGGTCATGGGCGTCCGCTTGTGGCCGACAAGTGACGTCTACCGCCGCACTGCGGCTGTTCGAAACCTGGGATCGATCAGCCGCACGGTAGTGATGGCACTCTCGCACTGCTGTGCATGTTCCGGGTAGACAAGCCATGCGCCGATGCGAACCTCTGCTCGCAGGTCTGGCTCGTCATGACCGCGCCCGCCACCCGCCAGTTAAAGTCCCCCCATGCACATCGCCATCCTCACCTTCGACGGCTTCAACGAACTCGACTCGCTGGTTGCCTTCGGCATTCTGAACCGCATCAACAAGCCGGGCTGGCGGGTGAGCCTGTGCTGCCCCACACCCACGGTCACCTCCATGAACGGTGTGACATTGCAGGCGCAATCGACACTGGCCGAGGCGTGCCAAGCAGACGCGGTGCTGTTCGGCAGCGGCATGAAAACCCGCGAGATTGCGAATGACCCCGGCGTGATGGGGCAGTTGCATCTGGACCCATCGCGCCAACTGATTGGAGCGCAATGCTCCGGCACGCTGATGCTGGCCAAGCTGGGTTTCCTGAAGGCGATTCCTGCGTGCACCGACCTGACCACCAAGCCCTGGGTACAGGAGGCCGGGGTGAAAGTCTTGAACCAGCCGTTCTACGCCGATGGCAATCTGGCCACGGCCGGGGGTTGCCTGTCGTCGCAGTACCTGGCGGCCTGGGTCATCGCGCGCCTGGAGGGCATGGACGCAGCCAAGGCAGCCATCCATTACGTGGCCCCGGTGGGCGAGAAAGAACAGTACGTGGAGCGTGCGGTCGCGAACATCACGCCGTATCTACCCGTGACGATTTCAACATAGGGCCACGGCCCCAGACCCAGACCCGCATACACCCGGCAGACCTGCTCAAGGGCAGATCAGGGAGACCTTCGGAAAATAGCGGCGGTAGCGCGTGGGGTCGCGCGTCATCAAGGTCCAGCCTTCCGCTTCGGCATGGGCGCCAATGAAAAAGTCCGGCAATACGCTCGTCTTTGTTCCCTTGGCAATGCGGTATCGCATGAAGGCACGGCTGGCCAGGAAGGCGGCCTGCGTCGTCAATGGGCTTACCAGGATGCCGGTGGGCTTAAGAAACGACTCCAGCGCATCGACAGAGTCGTAAGCGACGGCGATTTCGGCAAAGACCATGGCGTTGATGGTCAGTTTGTCCTGCGCCTTGGCCAGGCGAAGTTGGGCCAGCGACCATTCGCACCAGACCGGGTCTTCGCAGATCACGTCGATCAGGACGTTGCTGTCGATGAGGACCATCGGCGCTACTTGTTCCAGTCGTCGCCGCGCGTCGCGCGCATGATCTTCTCGGTGCTGGTGCCACGCTTGCCGCTGCCCTTCATGCGCTCGAACGGGTCCTCCGTTTTCGCCTTGCGGGGCTCGGCGGGCGCGATCGCAACGCGCCCGTCCGCCATCGGTTCAAACTTGATCCGCTCGCCGGGGCCGATTCCCAGAAAAAGCCGGATTTCCTTCGGCACGGTAACCTGGCTCTTGACTGTCAGGGCTGGGTTCATGATCGCTTATATGGATGCCTCCCGGATAGCAAGAAGAATTTGTGTTGTGTTGCGAAGAAGTCGGCTGCGTCCTTATATTCGGCCTTGATTGCGTGGTCCGTCTGGTTTCCCAGACTCGCCCGCTGGCCCCGATGCGTATCCGCGGA
>JANLPY010000140.1:0-3788 GCA_031367505.1 Hyphomicrobiaceae bacterium
TGTGGAAGTTCCTGACCTTCACGCAAAACTACCAGCTTCAACCCGGCACCGCGTTCTCGCACGCCTGGTCGCTGTGCATCGAGGAGCAGTTCTACCTCGTGCTGCCGCTGACCGTGTTGATCGCGATACGCGTCGGAACCCGCCGCTGCCAGGCGTGGTGGCTGCTGCTCGCCTTGCTGGCCACCGGCATCGTCGCGCGCGGGGTGCTGTGGTCGATGTACGGTCGCAACGACATGGGCGCAACGCCTGGCTACTACCCAAACATCTATTGCGCGACCCTGTGCCGCTTCCACGAGTTCCTGCCGGGCATTGCGGTGGCGATGGTCAAGAACTTTCATCCTGTTCTGTGGCGCCGTTTGATGGCGCACGGCGGCGCGCTGTTTTGGGCCGGCGTGGCAGCCGTGATGATCGCCCTGTACGGCGTGCATTCTCACTACCAGGTCGAGGACTACGGCTACCCGTTCTTCATGACTGTCTTCGGCTACACCTGCATCGCGGCCGCGTTCTCGATGCTGGTCGCTTCCGCACTCAGCGAACGTTCGCCGCTGTACTTCATCCGCATCCCTGGCGCCAGCCAGCTTGCGCGCTGGTCTTACTCGATCTACCTGTCACACAAGGCCGTCGCCTTCATGCTGGACCAGTACGCCAAGCAGCACGCCGCCCCGCCGTGGTTCGAGGTGCTGGCGATTACGGCAACCTCAGTGGCCGTGGGTGCCCTGCTGTATCGGCTTATCGAACTGCCGTTCATGAAGCTTCGCGACAGGCACTTTCCAAGCCTGTTCCGCGCGTCGCAGCCGACCGCCAGCAGTCGCGGTGTGTCTAACGCCTGAGATGAGCGGCGCGCGCTTCAACAATTGACATGACCGGGGCCAAAGGGTCCGAAGTGGCTTTTGGAATGTCGGCTCAATGGAAGTCCGTTTAGGTCGAACTACTTGCAGCCAAAGGAACGGTGACGTTGAACAAGCGACATACCATAGGCTCACCAACGGAATCCTTGGAGGTTGTCCAGTGAGCGATGAGCAACGAATTGCAGATGTGATCGGCGCCCATCTTGAGCGCTCGGATCTAGAGCCGATTCTTTTCGCGGGTGCTGGAGTTTCCATGAGAGCCGGCCTCCCCGATTGGAAAGGACTGCTCAAAGATTTGGCCAACGGGATACGGGGTGCGTCACCACTCATGGCGACAGTAATGGCAGAGAACATCGCGAGGGGGAAGCTAACGAAGGCTGCTGAGTTTTGGGGTTTGGTTGATGAGATTCCGCGCGGAGAGCGGCTTGGTCGATTGAAGTCCATCCTCAGTGCATACGACGCTGGCGGCTTACGCTCCCTCGCGTCTCTTCCGTTCAGGGCATGTCTCACTACGAACTTTGACCGCGCATTGCTCGACGCCTTTGCAGTTGCGCGAGGTGCGGCGCCGGTCGACTACAAGCTTGGCGATAGATCGTTTTCGCAAGCGGTCTGGGATAGGCAGTTCTACGTCGAGCGAGTGCACGGTTGCGTTGAGGACGCCGAAAACATAGTGCTTTCTGATCGGCAGTTTGATGCGCTGCTGCAGAACGATCCGTATGTAGAGTTGCTGACGCGTGCATTCACAAACAAAGCCGTGCTCTTTCTCGGTTTCTCCTTCTACGACCCCGCCATTCGTCACGTGTTCGAGGTGCTCGACAAGCGCTTTGGCGCTGCATCGCTTGGGCGGCACGTTGCCATCGTCCCACGGGGCACAAATGAATTCCTTCAAAAGGCAGCACGGCTGAATATTGCTGTTGTCGAGTACGACTCAGCCGGGAGCCACGATGTTTTGTGGAACGCGATAGGCGACGCAGCCAAGGCCGCGACCCGCAATGTGAAGGTGACTGCTGGCGTGACCCCGAAGCTGGCTCCTTTAGCTCCGACCAAACGGTACCTAGCCGCCTGCTACGCGCGCGCTCAGATCTCTTCTGACCTGACGCCACTGAGCGAAATCGTGCTGGAGGGGGTTATCTCGGCCGCAGTCCAGGATGCAGCGCCGAAAGCACTTGCGGCCCACGAGATCGGTGAGAGCGTTAGGGGTTCAATCGGTCTCCGTGGTGCCGACATCACTCGGGGCATCGAAATCGCGCTGAAGTCACTCGTTGAGTCAGGGCTAGTGCGAAAACATAAGGCGCCGGGAGTGAAAGGGTACAAGTTTGCATGGGCGGCGAAGACGAACGGCGGAACAAGCCTCGATGAAGCGATGCTGGCGCTAGCGAAGCACGTCTTAGATCGCGCTTACGTTCAAGAGGGGTGGCGCCCTAAAGACCAGGCTGTTCATGACGTCGTGGTCGCCTTCATGGAAAATGTGGTTCAGCATCGTGGGTGGGATCTAGGTGCTGCCTTTGCTGCCAACAGGCCTCCTGATTCTGTCGATGTTCCGCAGATCTTGTTTGAGAGCGGCGGCAGTAGGCTATCTGCTTTCGATCGCGAACGCCTTGGTCGAACCATTGACAGTCTATTCGTTCGACCGACGCCGGAAGAGGCAACGATACTCGCCGAGCTCGGTCGGGTTAGCTTCGCCTTAGAGCTGGCTTTTCAAGCGCCCCGGAGCACGCTCTTTCACAGGTCGACGTTGCCGAAGAAGGTCTATCTCGACGCAAACGTAGTGATGCCTGCAATCATTGAGGGGCATCCGAACCAGCATCTCTACACGCAGGCGATTCATCGCCTAAAGGACGCGGCAGCGAAGTCCGGCAGCCCTTGCCAGATCATCATCTACTACGGCTACTTGAACGAGATCACCAGCCACAGAAGGGCAGCACTTGACGCGGCGGCTCACGCTGGCGGCGAGTTTGAGGCTGCAGCGAGGAGTGATGTTTTGTTCCATGGGGCTACAAACGTCAACGTCTTCACCGGGGCCTACATTCGGGGCCTTGAAACCGGTGGCACGGAAGACTTTTCGGCATTCGTCCAGCGAGTGGCGCCATACCGACTGGAAGCAGAGTTGCGTCGCTACCTGCACGATCAAGGCTTCATCGTTGTCGAAGGTGTCAAGGACCCAACCTATGTCGCGCTCTATTCATTGTTGGAGAGAGCGAATGCCAAGAAGCTAGTCAATGGGAAGGCGCCGATTCTGCTTGAGCATGACGCTTTGCAGCTTCGGCTCCTCGAGTCAGATCGAGCTACAGGCGAGCGATCATTGTTCGTGACTGCCGACAGACGACTCTACGATGATGTCTCCGACAAAGCATTCGTCCATCTTCGCGACAGCATGATTAGTCACGTGGGGCTCCTTCAGTTAATTGACTTGATGGTGGGTCTGAACGCTGACAAGCGCCAAGTCGGTGCGCTGCTTTGGAGCAACACCGTTTCTGATCGTGCGCAGAAGATCCGCTCGCATCTAGTGGCGGAGGCGCTGGAGCAATACGACGCTGCTCTGACGATGGGCATGCATCAAATCGTCGAGGCACACGCGGATCGCATCGTTCGGGAGCTTGAGCGCTCTCGGACTGATCTTGATACTCAAAGTATCCGCAAGCGCGTTGACGCGTTCCGAACACTTGGTCACCTAGAAAGTGGCTTCTTTAAGAACATGAGGGAAGCAATGGAGAAGATTGAGTCTGAACGAAGGTAGCGCGTTTTCGATCGCAGGTCGCAGAGGTGGGTGTGCGACCCAACCTTCCCGATGGCCGGCGTCAGCGCTCTGCCTTGCCCAGCAACGGTGCTAGAACGGCGTACTCATCCGAGGTGATCTCGAACGGGATGGCATCGGGATCGGTGAAGTAAATCGACCAGCTCACCTGGTGATCGACCGCCGCCACGGGCAGGCCGAGCACC
>JANLPY010000152.1:0-2775 GCA_031367505.1 Hyphomicrobiaceae bacterium
GATCGCCAAGCTGGACCCGCCAGCTGCGACCTGAGCGCCCAACATCGCTCACGCTCGTCGAGGGCACCGGGTACCGCCCAATCAGCAAACGTGATCACGTCGCTAGGCTCGCCCCCTCAGATACGGTGATCAGGCTTATCAACGCCGTATTTATCGGCGCCTATGCGCTTCAAATAGTTGATTTTATGGTATTCGTGCCCGATCTCGAACGCGCCCTGTTAGGGGATGGCGTTGGCGCTGCCGCGTACGAACAAGTCATAGTCGACTTTGCCGTCCAGCTTCTTCAGCACGTCGCCGATGAAGGCGTTCAGTGAATTGCGGAACTTCTCGCCAGATCGGTCGATCGTGTAGCGGCCCTTCTGGAAGTAGTAGCGAATGCCGGAAGCAGCGTTCTTCATGTCCACGCACCGGCCAAAAACGAGGGGCAAATTTTGTGTTTCCGCCGCTCAAGTCGTCGGCATCCGAACCGTGAATCGGGTTTCCTCCGGCGTTGACGTAACCGCCAGCGTGCCGCGGTGCGCCGTTGCGATCTCATAGGCAATGTAGAGACTTGTTGGCTGGGCCGCGCCGCGCCGCGAAAGAAAGGCTGGAAAAGTTTCGGCACCGTCTGGACGATTGGCTTGCCCTCGGTGGTCACCGAGAGTTCGAAGCCCTCCGCGCTGCTGACTGCCCGAACGCGAATGGGGCGGTTCACGGAACCGTGGGTCAGGGCGTTGCCAAGGAGATTCGATCAAAGCTGCGCAACTCGCCCACGGTCACAATCGACCGGTTGCTGCAAGGCGAAATCAGTTTCCACTATGCGTTCGGGATTGGTGGTGACCAGTTCCATGATAACCCCTCGAAGCACCGGTTCTAATTTTTCAGGGGCGCGGTTCAGCGCCAGACCGTCGCCGAGGCGACAGCGCGCCAAATCCGTGGTGTCGTCGATCAATGTCGACATGCGGACGGCGCTGTCCCGCATCATGTCGGCCAACAGAACAGCGCGGTCGTTGAGGGGCGTCTTCCGCAGCAACGTCAGGCCGGCTGCGAAGGCAGCCAGCGGGTTGCGTGCGAATCATGCCCCAGCACCGCCATGAACTGCTCCCGCAGTTCCGAGTCCTTGCGCTCCTCCGTTACGTCGGTGTGGACGCCGAGCCAGCGGAAAATCCGTCCATCCGCACCCCTCAAAGGCGTGACGCGGGTCAAAAAAGGGCGAAATACACCGTGCGCTCCTTTGAGGGGAAAAGTCACCTCGAAGGGCTGACCGCTTTCGATGCAGCCTTTCCAGCTTTCCAGGACGGTTGGAAGGACAGCGGGGTCATGAACTGCTTGCCACCCCCATCCCGCCATCAGTTTCGACGTAGTGCCCGTATAGTCGTAAAACAGACGATTATACCAATAAATCCAGCCGTCGGCGTTGGCCATCCAGCATATCGTCGGCATCAGGTCGGCCAGCATGCCGAACTGCATGTCGGTACGCTTTTGCTCTGTGAGGTCGCGGATAATCGTCGAGGCGGCGACGATCTTGCCTGACGCCTCACGAATCGGGGAGATGGTCAGCCCCAGATCCATGGGTTGGCCATCCTTTGTTAAACGCACGGTTTCATAGTGCTCGATGCGCTCACCCCGTCGAAGTCGTTCTAGGATGCGTTCTTCCTCTTCGACAAGCTCCGGCGGAAACAGGCAGATGAGCGGCTTTCCTATCATTTCCGCCGCCCCGTAGCCGAGCATCCGTTCGGCGGCCATAGCCGCAAAAAGACCGAACGTCCCCTCACGCCCAATGTTTGCACACTCTACCGCTGATCCGTTCTCTAAGACGGTAAGGAGCGAAAGAACGCTGCCCTGCGGAAAATAGGCGTGCTCCAGAAAACCGCCCGCATCGCAAACGACTGTCCCTAATTTTAAGGTCACAGGTTGTAGGTGGGGCGTGATTCTGCCGATTGACGCCGCATCAAAAGCCCCGATGCACAATTCCTCTGCGCGGCAACCTCCGCGGCGAAATTGAGGCACGTGCGAGCGTCGCCCCTAGCCCCCGAACTTGTGCTACCCGTATGAGCGAGCCGCACGGTCGCTTGTGGGCCCGTTGCTGCAGGTGGCGAATGTACTGTCCGGCGGTGCACGTCGAGCGTACTGCGGACATGCCGCACAGGCAATGTTCTTGATATGTCCCAGATGTCGGATATCTGTGTCCCGATGATTCCAAATGGCGGCTGGTGACACGAATGTTGGTTCCAGGCCTCATGGAACAATAGCCATCGGGGGACACCCCATGAAAACACTGACCAAATCGAACTGAAGTCATCCGTGACGCCATGTGCAGCCACTTCGTTGCCCGCGCCGCGCCGGACGACGAGCCGATCGTCATGGACATGCTGCGCGGCCGCATCGACGAGCGAGATCGTTGTGTACCCTATTCCAGGACGTCACGACCTAAAAACCCCTCGTCGCGATTGAACGAAGTGTGCCTTGGCGCGTTTAGTACGGCGAGGACTTTTTCGCGGGTAGGCTAACCCTGAGAGCAAATCTAATGCACATTATTTGGATTGTACTTATTGGCTTCGTGGCGGGCCTCATCGCCCGACTGCTCGCGCCAGGACCCAACAGAACGTCGGGCTTTGTCTTTACGACGTTACTTGGTATTGTCGGCGCTTTCGTGGCGACATACCTCGGCCAATCTCTGGGCTGGTACCGCCTAGACCAAGGCGCTGGACTCATTAGCGCAACGTTGGGCGCCATACTCGTGCTGTTCGTATGGAATCGACTCGTGGTCACCAATACAATTACGGACCACACGAG
>JANLPY010000164.1:0-3490 GCA_031367505.1 Hyphomicrobiaceae bacterium
CAAGAAAACTCAAAACAACCAGGACAATCACGACCAAGCCAACCAGATACACAATGTTGTTCATCTTGCGCCTGCATTGTTCTAAGTTCGAACGACTACAGGCTAACGCTGTCTGGCAGGGGCAGTTCCGCTTTTTGATAAATAAATGTTGCCTCCCGTTTTTTTTTACAACCGTGCCTCATCAGCGCGATGACCTATCCTGCCGCGGCCTTACATGCGTGTTGCCAAAAGGATGGTGACAAGACGCTGCTGCGTCAGGCACGCCGACACCCATAGCCGGCGTTCGGAGCGCGCGAGCGGCTGTTCGACCCGCCAATGAATAGCAAACGATCCCGCTGCATAAGGGCTGTCAACGATCGACGACGTTCGCGAACCAGGCAACCGTTCTTGCGCACTCGTTGCCGCTGTCAACATCGCGAGAATTGCTAACGATTTTAAAGACATTCTGCCTTCTCCTTAAGTCTGAGGAAAAGGTACAACGCGTGGTTGTTGCGCGTGTTCCGAAATTCTGAGAATTAAGTGATGAGCCTTTCGGGGTCCGTCCTGACAAGGACTGCCACCTGTACATCACTCGGATAGACCCAAGACCGTCCAACGATTCCAACGCTGCCGTGAAGCCATAATTGATACCGCGAGCCGCGACAATGCCGGCAGAGGTTCGCAGCCTTTACGTGTTCAACCCCCAGAAAGGCCCAAACGATGATGCAGAAAGCGAGCGGCGATGTCGGAAGGTAGATCGTGTTTGATCAGGAGACTTGGCAGGCCGTCGACCGGTTAGCCGAAGAATCGATGAAAACGATCCAGGAGCTGGCCGATAGCATCAGCGACCAAGCCCCGACGCCTCCGAGGCAAGCGCGCGTGCTATCGAAGCGAACGACAAGGTGGTGCCAGCCGGTGGTTGCATTTATCTTATCCACGCTCACTTCATCCTGGCTCAAGGTGACCTCCATGCGAAGCGCCCTTTTTGCCGTCGTACTGCTGCATCTCGGGTCGGGCTCGATTGCGGCCGCCGATCTCAAGGCGATCTCCCGCATCGACAGCGTGACCGTTTTCCCGCAGGGCGCTGAAATCACGCGCACTGCAAAGATCAAACTGGAAGCCGGCGAAACCGCAATCGTCATTTCGGATCTGCCCGGGCAAGCCATCGCGACCTCGATCCGGGTGGAAGGCACGGCGACTGGAAAACTCGAGATCGGCTCTGTCGACGCCAAGCGCAGCCTGGTTACGAGCGAGGATCCGGGCGTCGCCCAGTCGGCTCGCCGCCGCATCGAGGGCGAGATCGAAGCGCAGAGGGACCAGCGAGCCCTCGAGGACAACGTTATTCAATCAGCAAAGGCGCAACGCGCCTTGCTCGACAATCTCGGCAAGTTGCGAACCGTGCCGTCGCCGGCGGGCGGCTCGGCTCCTCGCGAGGATTGGAACAACCTGTTCGGTCTCATCGGCAGCCGCATGACCGAGGTCACAAAGATAATGAGCGAGGCCACGCTGCGGCAACGCGCGATCGACCGAAAAATCGCCGACCTCGAGAAGGAGCTGGCTGCCACGGCGCCGAAGCAATTTGACCGCACGGAAGTGCGCATCAACGCCGCCGCGGATGCGCCGCTCGAAGCCACGCTGACCATCCGCTACCAAGTCGTGTCGGCCTCGTGGACGCCGCTCTACGACGCGCGCCTGACGACCGGTGACAAGGCCACACCGCCGCGACTTTCATTGTCGCGCCGGGCCACCATCCGGCAATCCACCAGCGAGGACTGGAACGATGTCGCCCTGGCGCTCTCGACGACACGTCCCGGCCACGCGACGGCGGCGCCTGAACTCAACATGCTGAATGTGGACTTCGAGGCCCCGCCACCGACCGTTGCCGCCGCGGCTCCCCCGATGCGCCCCGCACCCATGGCAGCTCCGAGCGGCCTGGCCCGGCGCGAGATGGAGAGCGCCGCCGAGGACGCGCACCGCATCCGATCGGAAAACGCCGCTGCCCCTGAGCGGCGTGATCTCGTCGCAGCCGAGCAGAAGGCCGTCGCCAACATCGGTGATTTCCAGACCGTGTTCGATGTGCCCGGCAAGCAGACCTTGAAGTCCTCGCAAGACGCCAAGCGTGTGGCCATCGCCACGGAAGATATCGACGCGCAACTCATCGTGCGCACGGTGCCGCGACTCGACCAGACGGCCTATCTCTATACGAAACTCGCGCTCTCCAAGGCGGCAGCGCCAGTACTCGCGGGGCAGGTGGCCCTGTTTCGCGACGGCGTCTTCGTCGGCAACGGCCGCATTGCCGCGCTCGCACCTGGCGAGGAGCACGAGATCGGCTTTGGCGCCGATAACCGGGTCAAGGTCAAGCGCGTGACGCTCGAGGACAAGAAGGGCGAAACCGGCACCTTCACCACCAGCCGGATCGAGGAGCGCAACTTCGAGATCACGGTCAAGAACCTGCATCCGCGCCCGGTAACGGTTCAGGTACTCGACCGCGTACCGGTCTCCTCGCAACAGGAGATCAAGGTTGAGCCAGCCTACCGGAGCTCGCAGCCCACCAAGAAAGATAACAATGATCGTCGAGGCACCAGCCTGTGGGAGCTGGTGATCGATCCCGACCAGGAAAAAAGGGTGACGTTCGGTTACCGCGTGACATGGCCGACCGACAAGAAGGTGCGCTACCAGGAGAAGACGCCCGAGCAGATCATGCAGCAGAATGTGGTCCGCTATTGAGTTGAACAGGAGCCGGGGTCCGAGATCGCGATTCATGAGCCGAAGTTTATCGACGTTTGATGAGTCGCCTTTGCGATCTCGACATTGCAATCAGCAAGTTACGGAATATAATTGCACCATGGTCAAAAAGACGACACTGAATGAACTCGGCGCGATGCTCACGCACGTGGTCGAGCACATGACGAAAATCGACGGCCGCATCGATGCTCTTGTTACAAAACTGAGCGACCAGATCGCAGGCCTCACGGTCAAAGTCACCGCAATCCAAAACACTCTTGACGCAGAAGCCATCGCCCGATCAGACCAGAAAATCCCCGAGCGGGTCACCCGTATCGAGAAACATCTCGGGCTCGACCACAAGGTCGCCGCGTAACTCATTTCAAGACTGCGCGCTCTTACGCCGCGCCCGTTTCCGCTCGCCATGAGCTGGCTGAGATTGCCCCTTGGCTACTGAATTCAGCCCTTCACACGCAGTGTCGAGACATCGCGTGCTATTACGGCGTCGACTGACTTCTCCTCATGCATCGGGCGCCGTTGCCGACGCCATTTTCCGGATCGTCCGGAAACGCGAGTCTCCCAGGGTAAGACGTTGCTGCTTCGCTCGTTCCCTGCATTTTCCGGAACTTTCTCGTTGCCCTCGCGTTCTCGAAGCGGGGCGCTGTGTGGAGAATGCTCATGGGCGATTTTAACCGAAGCCGCTACTTGGTTCAGTTTACCGAGCATAGGACCGTGGAGAAGGAGCTTGAGGCCTACGACGCAAGCGAGGCAGCGGCACTGGCGGCGA
>JANLPY010000171.1:0-1749 GCA_031367505.1 Hyphomicrobiaceae bacterium
CCACCCGCTCCAACTCGAAGCAGCAGCAGGCCCTCGACCTCGTAGCCGCCATCGCAATGTAGACAGTAACGCCCGCCCCGCTTCAATCACAACGGATTGAAACGGCAGGGAGATCGTCAGCGACGAACGGGGAACTTCGGACTAATAAAGCCTCGGGAAGCCGGTAGCGGATCGCTTCGATAAGCAAGGTCATAACGGCTACAACCTTGCGGCGGAGCGTGATCGACGGGAATAGTTGGCGGATCGTCGGCAATTTCCAATTGCTGGCCCCATTCAACTTGCGCAAATCAGAAATTATTTCCGCAGATCGACTATCGATACCGCCAATGTTAGCTGGTCTTCTGGCGATAGCTTGAGAGTGTCAGCAGCCGTCGGCCACTCTCCGTGCATAAACTCGTCCAGCTTCCCGAACCGTTCTGCGAGGTCCCACAGCGGCGAGCCGCACTCGCGTCCTACGGACGGCGAATTGATAAAAAGGTCCCGCTCAGCGGTTTCCTCGGGCGTCAACTCAACGCTGAAATCGCATTGCGCCAGCAAGTCCTCGAGCTTGCGCTGCGGGCGACGCGCGCGCCGCGACCGCGCCTGCCGTGAAATGGTGCCGGCCTCGCGAAGCACCTTGCTGCGCGCCTCATTGCGCCGTTGCATATCGATGCCAGCGTCCCGGACGAGCAATGTGTGATCGCGTAGCGCCTGAAATTCAGCGCGCTTTTCGGACGCAAGGTCGGGAACCGCAAGCGCTCGCTCAAGAATGGCTGCTTCGCTTATGAGCCGGTGCACGGTTGCATCGCCTGAGACCCGCATCAAGGCCTCATTCTCGTTAGCCCTCAGCCGTTCGGCAAGCCTGTTTGCAACCTCATCTGCGAGGTCACCGCGGAATCCAGGTGGTTCGCCGCGATCGAGGCCGATTTCGAGGCAACCGTCGCTGCGGATGCTGCAATACAGCGCGTCGCCCGTCATTATGCCAATTGCCTCGCGAGCTTCGTCTGTAAGCTCGACGATCAGCTTGCCGTCCTGGATATGCATGCTCATTGGAACCTGCCTCCGGAATTACCATCGGATTGACGGCGAACCGCAACCTTGCGGTGGGATTGGAGAGGGGACGCCGTCGCGGCTCTGCCATTGACGAGGATAGAGAAAAAATACCGATCCGTCGTCGTCTATTTTAGCGGAACAATGACGACTATCACGGAGAGAGACGATGGCTTTCTCAAAACCCCTCGTTCTAAGCATCCGCGAGCTTGGCAATGGAGCTATGCGCGGAAGTTGGTGACGGCGGGAGGGGATGGAGGCGGCGTATCGTGGGGGTGATTCAAGCCTTTCTACTTCTTTCGCAAAGGGGTGATACACCGTATCTAACAATGCCGTAATTAAACTGAATCAGCCGGGGACATTCGCCGGCGCTGCCTCTGGTCCTCCAGCCGTGCTTACAGATGGATGCCATCGGGCCAGACGTAGACGTGGCGGCGCGATGACAGATCGCGCGTCTTCCAGCGGTTGTGCTCATCGACCCAGGCCTCTTTAGCCGCGAGATCGTCGATGCTCACTAGCCCGGATCATGCATCAGATGCGAGCGCATGCCGCCCCACCTGACGGACGTGCACCGTCGTTCGGTCCGGCTGGACCGTTTTTCGACAACTCGCTGTGCAACGCGTTCGGGGTTGATGTGCCTCGCTCGGCGGTTTGTCGGGGCGCACGCCCCGTGCCTCATCCCGACGGCGACAGGCCGAGCGCGAGCTGGCGGAACAAGAA
>JANLPY010000177.1:0-3023 GCA_031367505.1 Hyphomicrobiaceae bacterium
GACCACCGCCTCGCGCAGCGCCTCGTGAACCGGCGTCTCGTCCACGCGCTGCGCGCCCTTCAACGAAAACGGCACCTTCAGGTCCACGGACACCTTGGGCCAGCAGCGCTGGTAGAACTGGAACAGGTTCGCTTCCCAAGTGCCGTCAGGGAAAACACGATCGCCCCACCGTTCCTCCGGCCGCCTGCCACGATAGTCGCGAAAGTCGACCATGTAGTTCGGTGCAGCGCCGGGGCTGGTGATGGCTTGGTGCCGGCCGAACATAAGCAACCCGGCGAGCGTGAGACCGACTTTGCCGGTCTCGTGGTCCTTGCGCCACGCACCGAACTTCTCGAGTTGATCCGTGCCGGACAACGCCTGCCACGGATGCGGCGCCCTGGCCGAGAATACGTTGCGGAAGGCGATGATCGACGGGTCGTCCAGATCGTCGATGCCGAAGCCATCGAGGATGCGCGCATCGGCGGGCGTATTGTCGGCATCGGCGATCATGCGGCCAACCTCTTCCGGCGAGCACCGGTAGTCGCCCTCGTGTCGGCGCTTGTAGGTCCCGTCGATCGGGTTCAGCCCTTTGAAGATCGGCCGCTCTTGCCGCGTCGCCGGCCGCACTCGAATGGCCAGCAGCCAGGATTTGCCAACCTGAACGTCCTGCACATCGCCGCTCGCGATCAGCGGCCGGTTGATCTTCTGCCGGTTGTTGTGGTTGTCCCAGAACGCCTTCTTCCAGCGTGCAAGCTGGCCCTGATCGACGCCATCAAGGGTTACATCTTCGCCGCGCTGCGTCGCCCCCAGCACGATGACACCGCCGGCCGAGTTGGCCATGGCGCTGTAGGATTCCCATACCGCATCGGGGAACCCGCCCTTGCCCGACTTGAACTCCCAATCGTCGTTCTCCCCGATGCGCGCGGCGTCGAGGATGCGATCGATCAGCGGTGGTTCCGACGACTTCACTATCTGGCTCCTATACAGTCATGAACTTGACGACGCCCTTGGACTTGAAGGTCAGGACGGCGTTGGCGTTGATCTCGTCGTTGTTCTTGACGCCGGCGTCAATGCAGTCGACGCGTCGGGCCTCAAATCCGCCATGGCGCGGAGCAGCTCCAGTATGAGCGCGGTGTCGAGCCAGACCAGCATGAGGCCACCGACCGCACCATCCAGCTCGCGGGGCTCCCACCCTGACCGGACCCCCAGCCGTGCCGACTACCCGAGCCTTGCCGAGTACGCGCGCGCCAAGGCGCGTTACGCCGCCGGCACGCCAATCGCGCCGGGGCAGATGGGATTGGGGGGGTGGTGTAGAATGGCGTTCGAGTTGCGTTTCTGTGGCCCCCAGCGTCCGCAGCTGAGGGTAGACGGAGCGTGCCCGTTGAGGCAAGATAAATGGGGCATTTGACCCACTACTGACGAAACTGCACGCGCGGCCTCGACACCAAGCCGTGTCCGGTTAGGATCATCGCGACTGGCAAACGAGTGGGCACTTGTCGTGGCTGCCTAAGGATCATGCGCACCCATACCGCGAGGTACCCATTAACCACAGCGCACAGCTAGAGAAGCAACGCTTGCAGCAGCCCCCTAACCTGCGCGAAAGTCGAGCGTCATTGTCCTGAAGGAGAAGTCGTATGACTACCACACAGCCTTCTCTGCCGATTGATCAATTTCTTGACGAGCTAAGCGCGATACGCGACAGCGCTCTGCATGACATCAAGTTCGGCAAATACGGGGCGCCCGTATTCCTAGCGAATGACGAGGCCACCGAAGCCCAGAAACGACCAGAAATCATATTCCTTTTGCAATTAGGGGTATATCCAGAATATCGCGAAACGCACTTCCTCTCAAGGCAAATTCAGCGCCTAAATGACGTCGATCTAATTTATCGAGTCTGCGAGCAGATATTCGATGAAGCAAAGCACACCAAAGTTCTAGTGAATGAGCTGGTGAAGTTGGGTGCTCCTCCTCTAACTTTCTGGGAAGAACCTATTTACGAGTGGTCGGCCGCGTTCGATTATATGGACAAGCAAACGCATCCAGCGGAATATTTCGTTGGCTCTAACTTCATTGGAGAAGGCCTCTTCTTGGCCTCAATAATGGCTCCCATGGCCAAATATGATCCAGAAACATTTCAAGTATATGTTGAACACATAATGCCAGACGAGCCGCGCCACATTGGTATTGGAAAAGATATTATTGTCAAGTATTGCCATACAAAAGAGATTCAGGATCGCGTGCGTCATGTAGCCAAAACTGTGGCCAAGCAATACTGCTTAGGTTACGCCTCTGCAATGCGTTTTGCTGCGCATGCCAAGGCTGGAGGTAATCCTGCCGAACTCCGCGACTCCATTGGCGGTTACCTACCACTCGCCAAACCAGCGCCCACCATTGAATAAGCTTCATAAGGTTCAACCATGCAACCCCTCACCCAAGAGCAACTTCATTCTATCGCGCTAGCTCGAAACATCGACTATGAGGTAGTCAAGGGCGCCAATTCTCTTGAAGTATCGACCAAAATGTCTCGCATCTTTAAGGTGCCCAGGGACGTTGCGTACGCACAGTTCTGCGACCCAGCCACGCATCTTAGATTGTTTTCGATCATTAAGGGCTCATCCACAATCCCGCGGGAGGCAATTGGAAAGCTCGTTGCGCCCAATCAACTCTATGCGATTGAGCACGTCGAGGAGCAGGACGTTACCCCCAGAATGATGTTTGTGAGGTACACATTCTCACCACCATCTACGATCGTGAAAGAGGCTGTTGCGGATCCGTTTGGTGATCTCGATAGGCCGGGGACGATTGAACCTTTGGATAAGAAAAAGGCAATTGTCATTATACGAATGGAGCCTAGAGGTGAGGCTGCAACAAAACTCACCACCGAATCGA
Organism: Hyphomicrobiaceae bacterium; assembly: GCA_031367505.1. Taxonomy (GTDB): domain Bacteria; phylum Pseudomonadota; class Alphaproteobacteria; order Rhizobiales; family Hyphomicrobiaceae; genus JAKFWF01. The sequence goes on from JANLPY010000177.1 coordinate 2,869, forward strand.
CGTTTACAGCCACGACCGGAAAAGTTTTTGCAAGGGGATTGATTGTAAGCGCCCCACGAACGACCGTCGCACTCGGCGTTGGTTTCCGCTTGACGGGCGGCGGGTCGGCCAGCGACGCTATCGCGTCGGTTTTAGCGCGGCAGCCGCAACGTTCC
>JANLPY010000200.1:0-6357 GCA_031367505.1 Hyphomicrobiaceae bacterium
TACTCGCCCGACCTCAATCCGATCGAGCAAGTGTTCTCAAAGCTGAAGTCCATGCTGCGCAAGGCGCAAGAGCGAACCGTTGAAAACGTCTGGCGGCGTATCGGCAGCCTGCTCCCCGCCTTCAAGCCGCAAGAATGCGCACACTACTTCAGGAACTCGGGCTATGCTTCAATGTAAAATGATCAGGCTCTAGGCCTTCATTATTATCTGAAATCTGCAATTCGGCGCCGGCATAATTAGCTCACGTCCTCGAATATGCGGAAAGCATTGTCGCTGTACGTCAAAATGCTTTCATCACAGGCTTATTCGTAAAGGGGTCAACGTGGATTGGTGACGAAGCAGCGGGCGGCGTAAAAAAGGAAGGATCTCCTTCGAACAACCATCCACCAATATGTGGCGCAACAACGAATTTGCCAGCGTCGATAGTGGTCTGCCCTGCCGCCGATCCAATTGCTTCGCCCAATGCCGGGATTGCCGGCATTAAAGCCGCGCCGAGTGCACCAGTTGTCTTAACCGTTCCCCAATCTACGCTTTGCTGGGCGGCTGCCAGGTAATCTCCCTTCCATGCATCAGACGCGGCTGTTGCTAAAGTTACTACGTCGCTCCCTAAACTCAATGGCTTTGGCACAAATGCGCCTCCCGCCGCTGCGCCCGTATCGACTAAGGTTTGGCCCAAGGGCATCTGAAGTAACTTCAAATTCTCGTCGGATACCGCTCTTGCGGCGATCATGATCCCCCCAATCCCAGTTTCACCTGCGTTCACCTTTTTTTGATTGTCGCTGACAATTCGCGGGTCTGCAAAGGCTGTAGGATATGCCACCGGAGATGAATTCGTCGTGCCGCCACCAGGTGGCTGTAAGGCAAGCGTCGTAGTCGTCTGAATGGTCGTTGCAGGAGGCGCGACGGGATTGTTGGCCGATACCGGCACTGATTTCCACGTCCCTGCAGGTACGGCTGCCGCTGGTGCTGGCGAATCTATCGACGAAAACGATCCCGTCCCAACATTCCCGCAGCGGGTTCCCGATGAGGAACTACTGTTGTCGAACGATCCCCAAGCTGTACACGGCGCACCGTTAGCTGCTGTGTTCGAACCAGAGCCAGTCGCTGGCGGAGCAAAAATCAGTTTACCCGAAGCAATATCTACGACCGCGCCAGAAGGCGTGGTAGGTGTGCCGGATGTTAGGGCCGGTGCCGGATTGGCAGGCAGAGCGCTTCCCGTCCCTCGATAGCCGTACTGTGCGGCGTATTGTGCTGTGCCCGTTCCAATCCGCTGCCCATTCTGAAAAACTTCAATCGTCCCGGACGGAGTTGGCGCGAAAGTATATGTAGGCGCAGCGGTTGCGCTCGACGGTTGCCCGGTTTTCGGCTGCGTGCTTGTTGTACTGACGGTGTGGTCCGGAGCAGTTGAGGGCGGCACTAATCCGGCTGGTCCAAGCGAGGGCGGCGAAGCCATCTTGTCTCTCCCTGCTGTCGCATCCCCAGAAACGATGTTCCCTTTCTCATCAATGCCAACGACCGCCCCATTTGATAGGGTTACATTCCGCACGACAGCCGCCGGGGCAGGTGAAGGCGACGGCGACGGTGATCCAGAGGCAGCACTCGGATTTTGGGCCGCCTGTTTGCGATCCTGGATTTCTTTGAGCTTCTGTTGAAGTTGTGTTTTGAGCGTCAGATTTCGATCTTCATCCGCCTTCCTTATTTGATCGCGTGCCGTTTGTTGCTGCTCTGCTTGCAGCCTCTTGGCTTCCTCGGCGACTTTATCCGCTTCATCCTTCTTTAGTTTCTCTGCTGCACGTAGCGCATCTGCCTGTTGCTGAGTTCCACACTTATCGATGCCGAGGCAGACCAAGCCGCTGCCACAATAGTGGCCGCCGCCGCAATCAGCGGCTTCCTGTGGAACACAACCGCCGCCAGCAGAACATTTGTTGCCCGCCTTGCAAGCATATGAGCCGCAGTCGACCATGTCTTTTGGCAAGCAACTCTTGCCATTGCGGCCGCACTTTGTATTTTGCGGGCAATATCGTCCGTTCCCGCAAGAGACGCCCTCATGCTGGGGCGGCGGTGCGGCCCGCGCGCACGGCTCCCCATAGTTTGCAAAACGTCCGTCCGGGCACTGGCACATCATGCCGCCGCCTGCCGAAACCGCGTGGCTTCCCGGAGGGCACAAGGATTCCCACTGCGCAAAAGCCGGCTGCGGTAAAAGCAGCGCCGCAAAAGCGCAGATCACCGGAAAGAACCAGAGACGAATTGCACGGCTCTTGACGTACATCCCCACCCCCGCCATGTGATCGGCCGATCGATCATAGGATAGAACTTACAGCAGGCACTTGGGAGTCAATAGTGTAAGTCAACTCGTTGATCATTGTTCAATGGAATGCAGCAGCTCCTCTCTTTATGGCTCTTTGTGTTGCAACGCACCGAGACAACCTTTCTCTAGCTCGTCGACTTGCAGCTCACTCGCCCAATCTCCGGATCATACGCCTGAGCTCGACCATGGCTCTATAGCTCCCCGCGCACGACGCGCCGAATAATCGGCAGAATTCGGTTCAATCCCTCGTTGGAGGTGGCCGGCGGATCGGATGGTAATGCGTTGGCTTTCGGCGGCGCGTGTCTGTAGTGGTTCGCGGTTTTGCGAACGCCCTTCCAAACTTCGCAATCGTTGCCAAGACCCTGCGCTAAGAGCGCCTTTTTAAATTTATACTCACCTCCCTTTATCGCCTCGGCCAGTTCCATCGCTTTGTAGAGATCAAACCAATTGTCGGTGCGCGCGATGTGAAGCAGCAGTTCTGCACGGTTATTCGATGCGTCTTTGTCCGCGGCCGCGATTGCCCGCTGCATGAGGGATGGCCCTTGAACCGTCGCCGGTTCCGGCGCGACCACTGCTCGGGCTCGCACGCGACAGCCTCCAAGCGTGATATTGAGTGTCGTTGAAATCGTTACAGACATCGGCTGGCCGTTATCCTTGAACCTACGCAGTGCCCCGAGGCGCACTTGTTGGGCGTCGTCGTGGACAAGCCGAGCCGCGCCGTTGAGCTGCTCAATCAAACGACGCCCCTCGTCCATAACCGCCCCACTCTCGTGCAGGCTGGCCCACGTCGTGCTCCGCAGCAGCAGCATTTCGCCGTCTCGCTCGACCCATACCGTATGCGGCCGAGCCAGCTCCATCTCGAAGTCATCGAGGTTCGGCTTCTCACCCACTAACTCGATTGCCCACCCCGGTGAGACCGTCATCCGCCAAACTCGTGAAGCTTTTTCCAAATTGCATACATCGCAAAGGTATCGCGTTTGCAATAGTCGCGAAGCGCCGCAGCGATGGCAGCACGCTCGCCGGCCGGCGTTTCAACTGCCACCATTTTCCACCACTGCTCGGATGCCGTCGCGCCCTCCTGTATCGCGAGGTCCTTGTAGGATAACTCGGGAACAAGCACCGGCAGCACCGCTTTGATAGACGTACTGCCGCGGAAATCCGGATGCACAAAATGCTGATCTGCAAAAATCTGGCGCAGGTCAACGAGCTGGCCGTTGATACGCTCGATGATCGCTGCAAACTGCGGCGCCCGTTTTCCGATCTCCTGGTTCACACCGCGCTCGAACGGCGCAAACCACACGACGACGCTGCCTCCAGGCGCAATGTGTTTGCCGAGCATGGCCGCCGCAGTGGCCGTCGGGTCGCTTTTCTCTTCGTGCAGGAATTCGACATGCTCGAGCTCGCCGTTGGGCTCGCGCAGAATATGCAAGGAGAACTGAAACGGAATGCGCTGGTACGGAGAGAACCCGTCGAAGGCCGGAATGGCCGGTGCAAACGTTTCGTAATCGAAAAAGTACAATGGGTATTGGTATGACGCGAGTGCCTCTGCGATTGCCGCCTCATCAATGATCGGGCTCTGCCGCTTGTGGGCATGGATCTGATTGAACTGTGCCTCGCCCAGTTCGAAATCAGGCGGGATATCCTCCAGTGTATAAATGTGCTGATCGACGAAGTAGCTCAGCTTCTTCTTGCTCGAGCCGATGCGGACGATGTCATGCACCGAGTAGTCGGGCACTTCGGGGTGCGAGTAGGCGAAGGTGCGGCAGTGACGATTGCGTCCCTTGCGATCGCAGTCGCAGCCTATCCCCGGTTCGTCGGCGCGATTGAGAAATTCTCGTGCGGCCTGCATTTCCTTGTTGAGTTCAGTACGGATTTCATTCACCTGCTCGGTGCTGTCGTCTTTGACGAACAGCTCCTCGATATCGAGTGAGCCCTCTCGCACGTACTGTTTGTTGAGATGCACGATGAATAGACGTCCGGTCTTGATGCCGGCCGCTTCGAGAACATTGGCCTGGAACGCGAGGTCTGAGATGTGATCGCGATCCTCGCTCCCCTCCTTCTTCGAGTTGGTGCCTTTGATTTCGTAGACGTCCCACGTGCCCGGTATCGCACCAGGGGTGATCACGTCACATTTGATGAGGAAACCGTCGGAAATAAACGTGGCTTGAAAGATGGCCGGCGTCCCCGCTGCCATCATCCTGGCGGTCTCACTACAGGCCTCGTCGCGGTTGCCACTGACCATCACGGCACCGGGAAAAAGCTGACGCGCCACCGCCTCTACTTCGTTCCCCTGCTCCATCAAATGGAACTCAAATTCGCTTGGCGTAAAGTCAGCCACCAGCCCTGGCTTGTGCAGCTTTAGCCAGGTGTCCTTGGGACACATCTGGAATTCGAGGAATGTGCTCTTAGAGATGAGGGTCATGGTAGGGCAAGCGTACCAGGAAATCAGGCGCCCTCAAGCCCAGGAGGCCCCACCAATATGCTTGGTGTTCGCAGCCGAATTGACCTCCGCGATTTCATCCGGGTCAAAATCCTGCGCCCAATGAACCTCCGCTAGATTTTCGCTTCAATGCTTTCGCTAACGCTCAATAGAACTGCCCTCTTTCCAAATTGCACGCTAGGATATCAGCCGACACGGTACGAGATCAGAGAGACGTTAAAGACGGGGAATCCCTCGTGGGCATATTGTTCGCTCGATATCTGCCCCTTTGGCTGTTGCTCGCCGGAGTACTGGTGGTGATGCTAACCGGTCGGCCGTTCCTGCGCCGCGGCGCACTCACTGGTAAGCAGGCTCAATTTAAATCCCTTAGCTTCGCATCCCCGGTTCTCAATTCCCTCGTCTTGATCTCAGTAGTCGGCAAGCCCATCCTCGAACACCTTCAGAAGAATGACTGGAAGACAGACGTCCTCACACCTGAACTTACCGTACCGCTGACGCTGGTTTTCATCGCCAGCCTCTATGCGATGCTCGGGGCCACCGTCTATTTCTTCTTCAGAGCCATCCGGAACATCAACGTCTTTAGCGGCGAGAAACGACGCTCTCCGTATTCGGCGTTCTTCATGCTGATTCCCATCACCAACTTCATTGTCATTCCCTACCTTGAGTATTTCACGTATCAGCGAAGTCTGGCTTTTGCGATGCCGCAGCGCGCCTCGAAGCCACGTGCTGCCCTGCTCGTCATCTCGGCATTCGCGTTACTCATAGTGAGCCTCGCCTGCGGCCGCGTCGGTGACGATGCCGCGCAATCGACTGCTTACGATGCGTTGAGCCTGTTCGTCCTCAGTATGTCGACCGCCGGTGCTGGCGGCATCCTGACGACGCGGATCTTCGACCGCATCAGTAAGGCGCAGGAGCTTTACGCACAGCACATGACGATACCGGCCGATAGTCAGGCATCCGCGGCAATCGCAATGCGTGGCAGGATGAGCGAAGCGGTTAAATCCATTGGGATTGCACTTCTGCTTCTTGCAGCACTCGCCACAGCCATATTCCCTACACTGCCGTCGCAGGTCTGGGTGGGGATCTCGTTCCACTCTCTGCCGTAGGTCATTCATCCGGCGGCATCATTGCAAGTTTGAATTTCAACCGCCCACCACACTCTGAACAGGGTACCGGAAGCGTCTCTGGCACGAGCCAATCTTTGCCAAAACCCTCCATCAGTCCATCGACATCGAAGACATAAAAGTGGCAGCACCCCGGCGTATCGCAATACCCCTCGAGCGCCATGTTGCGGGCCTTGATCGCAGCCAAGGTCCACGTTGTCAGGTTCGTCTCTTCGTCATCTGCCACTGGCTCGTTCTCCAGATCAGATATAGCGAAACTGGCTATTATAGACTTTAATTACATGCTCACGCCAGCGCGTGAGGCGTTCAGGTGTTGGCGCGAGCCCGGCGCGTTGGGCAGCATCAATTGCCTGACTGAAGTATCCCACTGCGTCTTCAAGACAATCCTTCACATTGTGACGCCGCGCCCCATACATTGCCTCGTATGCTGCTTCAGCGAGCCCCGCTGCCGTCTCCCAGTCGTCAATATCATCCTTTGCCATACC
>JANLPY010000203.1:0-20847 GCA_031367505.1 Hyphomicrobiaceae bacterium
TACTCGCCCGACCTCAATCCGATCGAGCAAGTGTTCTCAAAGCTGAAGTCCATGCTGCGCAAGGCGCAAGAGCGAACCGTTGAAAACGTCTGGCGGCGTATCGGCAGCCTGCTCCCCGCCTTCAAGCCGCAAGAATGCGCAAACTACTTCAGGAACTCGGGCTATGCTTCAATGTAAAATGATCAGGCTCTAGCGCTTACGGCAAGTCGATGGCCGAGCAGCACGGTGCGCCGTTGCGACTCGCCGTGCCGTGGAAGTATGGCTTCAAGCACATCAAGTCGATCACGCGGCTCTCGTTCGTCGCCGAGCGGCCGATCAGCTTCTGGGAGAGGATTCTTCCGGCCGAGTACGGCTTCTGGGCCAACATCAACCCGGAGGTCCCGCATCCGCGCTGGAGCCAGGCTACCGAACGTATACTTGGAACCGAAACCCGCGTGCCCACACTGCCCTATAATGGCTACGGCGAGCAGGTGGCACACCTGTACAAGGATATGAAAGGCGAGCAACTGTTCACCTAGAGTCTTGCGCGCGCCGCACAGGACGCAGTGTGGGTGGTTTTTTCTTGATGGCTAAGGTGGAGAGGTAGAGGCTCTGGTCAAAAACGATTTTGGAGCCCGGCGGTGCGGCAGGGACAGCTGTCGCGCTTTCGAACCAGTCAAGCGTAATCCGGTTCTGCCTTACCTGCCTGCCTTTCCGACCAAGCCTGTTCAAGATCTGCACCGACGACGTCAGGAAAAGGCCCGCCATAATACCCGCGACTGCAAGGGCAGGCCACGCGTTCGATTCCCAAACGCCGAGGGCGGCGATCATCACCGCCACGTTGCCGATGGCGTTGTTGCGCGAACAGATCCAGACCGAGCGGACATTGGCGTCGCCGTCATTGTAAAGCATCAATAGCAAGACGCTGACGAGATTGGCGGCCAGTGCCATCACGCCGATCACGCCCATGACCTCGGCGCGCGGCATGCTCAAAGCTCACCAGCGGCCGTCGCGCTTCCTCACCTGTAGGCGTACAAACTCGAAGAGCCGCCGGAGCCGATTTTGGTTCATTGCCAAGCCATCCTTCTTCAGGAGAAGATGCAGACGCCGGTAGCCAACCCGGCCGACCGGCACTGCTTCCCGCTCGGTATCATGCTCGGTCACTGTTCGCTTCTCACGGGATATGGGGGCAGAGGAGGAAGAACGGGCTCGCTCAAAAAAGACGGCCCAAACGTCTTTCAGGGGGTGTATTGATTTCAAACCACGGAAACGAATGAGCTGACCACCAGTATCAACTTCGAACGGATTGTGGTCTTGCTCTCAACCGCGAAGCGATTCGACATCTGGCTGAACGGGGCGACCAAAGTAGCTTTTGCCATCACAAATTATCGTATCCGGGCGAGCCCGTGCGGATCGGCCAGTTTGGTTCGATACGGAAATATTTGCTGTTAGCTTAGTCATGCACTATTCTCAATGCGAACAAGTCTGTGCGCGTTAGTGCAGGGCTCAACAAATCCAGAGTGTTTTGCTCGGCTGAGGACGGCAGTGAAGTTAATTTGATTTTTGACAATGCTGATATTGAGGAAACGAAAGTGTTCATGACATTGGCGGACGTTTAGTCAGCCATCAAGGCAGCTGGCACGGTCCACCCGCCGGATGTCTATTTTCAGAACTCCACCGACTGACGCGAGGAACCCTGCAACATGACCGTTATTCATCGCATCGGCGTACGCACTGTCATCACAGGCTGGCGCGCATGGCTCATCATAGTAGCGGCGGCCGTCTTCATTGCTGTGCTGGAATGTCTCGTGATTGGTGGGGCAATTACATTCGTCTTGCTTCTTATGCTCGCCCTTCCACTGGTCATTGGGCTGGCACTCGTCATGGCACTGCTTCAATCAGAATGATATCAGGTCCATTGAAGCATAGTGAACGGCACCAACATCTTCCGTCGAACCGACTCTCACGGCAAGTTTGCTGCTTGTGCAGAAGTCTAAGCTCCCTGCGATGATATCACTGATGACCAAACCTGCCCATTGTTCCTATGCCGAGTGATTGTCAACCGACTTCATCGCCTAACCAGTGCACACCCGGTGACAGGGTAAACGCAGCGCCATGCTGAATCTGGCCTCCGAGGATCCAGCTTCTCAGCACAGTTGCAGATCGGGTGCCGCGAGGTTGCGGAACACCCGTCGAAGGCAACGGCGACATCGCCCGAGATCAAACGGAAAAATCGGAAACGAACGTTGCTAAAGTGCCTCCCTGAAAAAGAAAAATCGACGGGATTCCTTGTGTCGGGCTTGCCCGCTGACTGGCCCAGCCCCGCAGTGTGGTATCTATTAAGAAAACGAATCGCATCGAACCCAGCGAGTGGATCGATGTCGATAGGTCTTCGACTTGACGGGGATCCGCGATGCCGAAGTGGAAGCGACGTATTATCTTGTTCTTTTTTTCCGTCGCGGCTGCTTCAACCGCTCAAGCCGAAGAAAAGGATATGCGGCCCGCTGCAGGAGTTCAGGACAACTCGTTTCTCATTGAAGAGGCCTACAATCAAGAAGCTGGTGTCATCCAGCATATCAGCAACTGGCGCCGTCTCAACAACGATTGGTTCTATACTTTTACCCAGGAATGGCCGGTCGTCACGCAGTTGCATCAGTTTTCTTACACGCTCCCATATTCTTGGCTCCGAAGCGGCAGTGATCACCAAAGTGGGTTTGGGGACCTGCAGCTGAACTATCGTTATCAGCTATTTTTTGAAAGTGCCGACAGACCTGCGATCGCGCCTCGCGCCAGTCTCATTCTGCCGACAGGCGATGAAAGCAAGGGGCTGGGCAGCGGATCAACAGGGTTTCAGTACAATCTGCCGGTCAGCAAAATCGTAACGGATAACATCACTCTCCACGGCAACGCTGGTTTCACGAGCTTATTTGACGTCGAAGGTCACAGCCCAACAAGTTACAATCTCGGCGGCAGCTTGATCTACGCGGTAAGCCGGGATTTCAACTTCATGCTCGAAGGCCTCGAAGAGTGGACCGAGAGCGTTGATGGGTTGGGCCAAATTCAGCGCGATGCAGCGTTCACAATTTCGCCGGGTGCGCGATATGCCCTCAATCTAGAGGGTGGCACGCAGATTGTATTTGGCGCAGCCGCGCCCATCCGCTTTGAAGGCGGCAATACCGACTACGGAGTTTTTCTTTATTTTTCAGTTGAGCACGATGTCCCGTTTTTGCCGCATTGAGCAAACATCAAATTGGACGAGACCATTGATTATAGTTTAGTGCAGACCGTGATCGTCGCGGCCATCTCGGCAGTCATGTTTTTCCACTTGCAAGGTGACGTGCTCAATTTCATATGACTCGTCGAGGATCTTGACCGCGCGTTGACGCACCTCATCACCGTTTGAGTTCAGTTCGATGACGACGTGGGCGGATAGCGACGGTACGCCGCTCGTTATGGCCCAAATGTGCAGATCGTGCAGATCGCGTACGCCTGGGAGCGCCTTTAACGACGCAGCAACGGCATCGGCGTCGATACCTTCCGGAACGCCTTCCAGCAAAACATTGATAGTCTCTTTGAAGAGTTGCCAGGTCCTCGGCAGTACCCATAGGCCGATCCCGATTGCAACGATGGCATCGACCCAGAGCCAGCCCGTCAGCCAAATGAGTGCTGCGGCGGCCATGACGCCTATGGAGCCGAGCATGTCGCTCCAGACTTCCAAATAAGCGCCCTTCACGTTGACGCTCGAGTCTTTACCCGCGCTCAGCAAGCGCATGGACAAAAGGTTTACCCCGAGCCCGATCGCAGCCACGATCAACATGGGTATGGATTGGATCTCCTCCGGCTTGGCCAAGCGCTGCCAGCCCTCGTAGAGGATGTAGAGGCCGACCGCGAGCAGTAGAACTGCGTTGAATGCTGCTGCGAGTATCTCAAAGCGCTTATAACCGAAGGTCCTTCGGCTATCCGCCGTGCGCTCGCCGATCTTAATGCCTGCGAGCGCAATGGCGAGTCCTGCCGTATCGGTCAGCATGTGAGCGGCGTCCGAGATTAGCGCGAGGCTTCCCGTCCAAAGGCCAGCCAAGACTTCCACGATGAGAAACGTACCCGTAAGGGCTAGCGAAAGTCCGAGCGCCCGAGTGTTTGAGGTGCCCGCCCCATGTTGATGTCCCGATCCCATTGTTGAGCTCCCGACTCTAGGTCAATAGCGGCTGACGATTGTCGCGCTTTCAAGCGTGACATTGAGCGCACACTCGTTGTCACATAGTGTTGCAAATGAACCTTGATTCGGAGTAGCATGTTTAATCTGGGAGATCGAAGCCTATGTTTTCATGGCGACGCATCATTGCCTGTCTAATGATTTTGGTCTTTGCGCCAGCCTCCGTGCTTGCCGCAATGCCATTGCGCATTTGCGTCGAAAGTGATGGCGGCCAAATCGTTGAATTTGATTTAGCCCCCTGCCTCAACACCGTTGCAGAACGCAACGCAAAGGAAACTTTGCCTTCGTTTGATGCCGGGCAATCAGATCAACTTGCAAGTCATCCCGGCTGTCACGACTTTCCGATCTTGCCCGCTACCGGGAAACCAGCAGGTGAAGCTTCGTTTGCGAAGAAGTTAGATTCATCGAAGAGCCTTAGTGCCGGTCTTGCCATCACGCAACAGTCCCTGATAACCATTAGTTATTGCGGCACGCTCACCTGTTCGCGCTTGGCCGATGCAGGCAATCTTCGACACCCCAATCTTGCCTTGCTGGCGACAGTCGTCCTCCGCATTTAAAGATTCATATATGTGTTGCTGCGCGTGCGGGAATCATGCCCGTGCGCGTTTTTTTGCTTCTATCGGGGGATGGGGGAAACAATGCCAGTATTCTCTGGCCGGCGTGTTCGACTGAGTTTGCGCATGACCATGCAGGCATTTGCAATATCGGCTTCGTTATCATGCACTGGGGCCGTGCTTTCTGAAGAGGTCCCAAATCCAGACGTACTGACTTCCGATCATGATTTACCGCGGGGCGAGTGGGCGCCGGAGGTGCATCCTGTTCCTGGCGCAACCGGAACCCCCGGGTTTGAGACACAGCTTTCGCTCAAAAAAGCATTGGCGCGTGCTCTGGCTTACAATCCTGCTGTAAAAGCCGCATTTCTTGAAATAGAAGCCCGGCACGGCGAAGAAGCCCAGTCCGCAGTGATGCCAAATCCGGAGTTTTTCACCGGCATCGAGAATTTTGCGGGCAGCAAAGATAAAGCCGGGTTCAATGTGGCCGAGACCACGTTAAGCCTCTCCCAAACTATCGAACTTGGCGACAAGCGGTTGCGCCGCCTTCAGGCCGCTCACCTTGATGTCTCGCTCGCGAGCTGGGATTACGAGACCGTCCGCGTTCAGGTCGCCTCTGCAACCGCCCGAGCCTTCGTCGATGTCATTACGGCGCAAGAACGCATTCGCGTGTTGAGTGAATCCGTGGCCATTGCGGAAAAGACTAAAGATGGTGTCGATGCGCGGGTAAAAGGCGGGAAGGCAAGCCCCATCGAGTTGGATAAGGTCATCGTCGCCGCAGCCCGGGCAAAAGCTCTGGTGACCAGCGAAAAGGCCCGCCTGCAAGCGGTCAAACGCCGGTTGGCGGTTTATTGGGGTTCCGAAAAAATCGATTTTGGCAGCGCCACCGGCCGCCTCACCAACACTCTAACTGTTCCCGCGCTCGCAAAACTCAAGTCGCTGATTGACAATAACCCTGCCCTCGCGCGGTGGTCCGATGAAGTCGGGCGGCGCGTCGCGCAACTCGATGTCGAGGTCGGCAAAAGCATTGCGGACCTCAAGATTGGCGGCGGCATGCGGCATTTTTCCGAGAACGACTCAGTCGCGGCGGTGGCCTCGGTGACCATTCCACTCCAAGTCTTTGATCGCAACACCGGCGGTATCGCGGCGGCGCGCCAACGCATTGCCAAGTCCGAACGGGACCGCGATGCAGCGCGCAATGAGCTGATAGGCACACTCGTCGAGGCGCTTGGAGACTTAGACGTTGCTGTCAGCCAGTTTAAGGCCATTCAAACTGAAGTGATGCCGCCCGCCCAGAGTGCATTTGAGAGAACAAAAATCGGCTACGACGAAGGAAAGTTCGACATTTTGAATGTGCTGGACGCGCAGCGCTCTGTGTTCGAGGCCCGGTTGGACCTGCTCACGGCGCGCGCCGACTACGAAAAAGCCCGCGTTAAACTTGAAGCCATCATCGGCCGCGATCTCAACGGACTCTAAGGGTACGCCCAGAATGATATCGCCTGCCAAAATTCTGATACCGGCTGCAGCGCTCGTGCTCCTGGGATTTGTAGGCTTGCATGAATATCGCACCGCATGCGCGCCAAAGCAGCCCGATGCCGAAACGCAAAGCCATGAGAATGGCGGCGGGGACACAGCTCACAGCGCCAAGGGGTTCATGACCGAAGTATGCGAGGAAGGGCTTTTCACGGTGTTGAAGGAGAGGAGCGGGCTTGCCGCTCCTCCAGTTGCCATGAAGGCGGACGCCAAGGCTAAACCTTCAAAGCCGGAGCACGATTCTCGTGACGAGAAAGAGTCGGAGAAGGAAGGCAAGACAAAAGAAGAGCACGAGCACGGCAAAGGCCTGAGCGACGGCGAACATGGCGAAGGCGGCAAGGGCATCGTCAAATTGTCGTCGGCCCAATTACAGGCTGCCGGCATAGACATGGCCCCGGTTACGTCCGGCACACTGCTTAAGGAGATATCTGTTCCAGGAAGGATCGCGATCAATGCCAATGCTCAAGCTAAAGTCGTGCCTAAACTTCCAGGCACCGTCGCCAAGGTCATGAAACAGGTTGGCGACGCGGTGAGCCAAGGCGAAATTCTGGCCATCCTCGAAAGCCGCGAGATGTCAGATGCGAAGGGTGATTACCTCGCGACATCACGGTCCGAAGAGCTGGCGAAATCGACGTTTTCACGCGAAGAGCGCCTTTGGAAGCAAAAGGTGACCGCAGAACAAGATTATCTCAGTGCCAAGAATGCGCACCAAGAAGCGGTAATTAAGCGCGACCTCGCACATCAGAGACTGCACACCGTTGGCATGTCGGAAGCGGAAATTTTGGCGTTGCCGAAGGGCAGTAGCGAAGCCGACTACCGGTTTTATGAGCTTCGAGCGCCCATATCCGGCCGCGTCCTATCCCGCGACATTGTTATGGGCCAGATCGTTGGCACTGACCGCGAAACCTTTTCAATCGCCGACCTCTCGACAGTTTGGATCGAAATGTCGGTTGCCCCGGCAGACTTGTCGTTCGCCAAAGAAAGGCAAGAGGTTCGCGTTGGACCGTCAGGAAAATCGGCAATCGGCAAGGTCGTTGCCGTTAGTCCGGCGATCGATCCGGAAACGCGTGGGGCAAAGGTCATCGCCGAACTCGAGAACCGGTCGGGCGAATGGCATCTCGGTGACTTCGTCAACGCCCAACTGTTGTCCGGTAAACTCGAGGTGGCTTTGCTTGTTCCCCGCGACGCGTTGCAGACGATCAAAGGCTCGAGAAGCGTATTTGTAAATGAAGGTGCGGGCTTCAAGGTGCGCGCCGTGATCACTGGCCGTGAAGACAGCGCGAACGTCGAAATTCTAGCAGGACTCGAATTCGGTGAGACGATCGCCATCAAAAACACGTTTACTCTGAAGGCCGAACTCGGCAAGGCCGAGGCCGACCATGACGAATAGAACCGGAGCTTTCTGTTGATCGAGCGAGTTCTAAACTTTTCAATAACGCACCGGTTTTTGGTGGTGCTCTTGGTCGCTGCTATTGCCGCGGTTGGCCTCCGCTCGCTGAACCAGCTGCCGATCGACGCGGTGCCAGACATCACCAACGTCCAGGTGCAGATAAACACCGAAGTCAAAGCATTGTCGCCGTTCGAAATCGAAAAGAATGTTACATACCCGATCGAAACGGCGCTGGCCGGTATTCCTGGCATGACCTATACGCGCTCACTGTCGCGCAACGGATTTTCACAAGTGACCGCCGCATTCGAAGACAATGTCGATATTTATTTCGCGCGGTCTCAAATTGCGCAGCGCCTGTCTCAAGCTAAAGAGAGTTTGCCCCAAGGTACAGAGCCCCAGATGGGCGCCGTGTCGACCGGCCTCGGCGAAATCTACATGTGGAGCATCGCATACCAGCATTCACGGGGAGACGGCGCCAAGGTCGAGGACGGCAAGCCTGGCTGGCAAAGCGATCGAAGTTACCTGACACTGGAGGGCTTGCGGCTTTCCAAAGATTTCGAATTGGCCATGTACCTGCGCACGGTTCAGGACTGGATCATTCGCCCCCAAATTAAAGGCGTTCCTGGGGTCGCCGATGTCGATGCAATCGGCGGGTACGAGCAGCAATATCAGATTCAGCCAGACCCGCAGAAGTTGCTGTCGCTTGGGCTTTCATTCAGTGACGTCATTCAAGCCCTTGAGCGCAACAACGCAAGTATTGGTGCTGGATACATCGAGCAAAAAGGTGAAGCTTTTGTTGTCCGCGCCGATGGGCGCTTGGAGAATGCCGAAGACATCGGCAATGTCAATCTTGGGAGCCGGCGGGGCGTGCCTATCCTTCTCAAAGAGGTGGCGGAAGTCGGAATTGGCCGCGAGCTTCGAACCGGTTCGGCGAGCGCCAACGGGAGTGAAGTCGTCGTCGGCACGGCGTTCATGCTTCTTGGTGCGAACAGCCGTGCTGTTGCGGCTGCGGTCGACAACAAGATGACGGCTATCCGGCGCGCGCTTCCCGCAGACATCGAGGTCAAGACGGTCCTCAACCGCACGAAGCTCGTGGATGCAACGATTGCGACCGTTGCCAAAAACCTCGCTGAGGGTGCGCTGCTCGTCATCATTATTCTGTTTCTGCTCCTTGGAAATTTCCGGGCAGCACTTGTGACGGCGCTCGTCATTCCGGTGACCATGCTCATCACGGCAACAGGAATGCTCAAGGCTGGTGTCTCTGCCAATCTCATGAGTCTGGGTGCCTTGCACTTTGGCCTGATTGTGGACGGGGCGGTTATCGTCACCGAAAACTGCCTGCGCAGACTAGCCGAGCGGCAGCATCACGAGGGCAGAATTCTGGCCCTATCCGAACGCCTGTATGAGGTCATGAATGCCAGTAAAGAAATGATCCAGCCGTCCGTCTTTGGGCAGGTTATCCTCGTCACCGTCCACGTGCCCCTGCTGACGTTCGCGGGCATTGAGGGCAAGATGTTCTCGCCTATGGGCGCGACTGTCATTATTGCGCTCCTGATTGCATTCGTGCTGTCCCTGACTTTTGTGCCCGCGATGATCGCAATATTCGTCTCTGGCAAAGTCGACGAAAAGGACAACCTGATCATTCGCAGCGCGAAGAGGTTCTATTCGCCCATTCTTGCCGGCGCACTGCGCGATTGCTCGTTCGTCATTTGGTCGTCCGTGCTCTTTTTTGTTTTGACACTTTTCTTGTTCACGCGTCTCGGTCAGGAGTTCATTCCAACGCTAGATGAGAAGGACGTCGCGTTGCACGCCGTGCGCATCCCAAGTACCGGGTTAACGCAATCGACAGCAATGCAACTGCAAATTGAGCGGGCAGTTGCCGGCATCCCCGAGGTCGCCTTTGCATTCTCAAAAACGGGCACCGCCGAGATGGCGGCCGATCCAATGCCGCCCAACGTTTCCGACACTTTCATTGTCCTAAAGCCTCACAACGAATGGTCCGATCCTACCGCCACAAAGGCAGACGTCCTTCAGAAAATCGCCTACGCAATCGCGCCGCTGCCGGGCAACAACTACGAATACACCCAACCGATTCAAATGCGGTTTAATGAGTTGATCGCAGGCGTGCGCGGCGACGTTGCCGTCAAGGTTTATGGCGATGACTTTGAGCAGATTGCCGACACCGCGGAAAAAATTGCCAGTGCGCTTCGTGGCGTCAAAGGCGCTGCAGATGTCAAAGTGGAGCAGTCCAGTGGCTTACCTTTATTGAACGTCAAGCTCGACAAACCGGCCATTGCCAGATTGGGGCTTAACGTGTCCGAAATCTTAGAGGTGGTGTCCATCGCCGTTGGCGGCCGCGAAGCGGGGATCGTTTTTCAGGGTGACCGCCGTTTCCACATTCTGGTCCGGCTTCCTGATGAGCTGCGGGAAAATATCGAGGCCCTTGGAAACCTACCGGTGCCCATCCCGCATCAAGGCGGCGGCGAAGCTAAGGATCGCCCGTCCTTCATACCTCTCAAGGCCGTGACAAAGTTCGAAACCAGCGAAGGACCAAATCAGATTAGCCGCGAGAACGGTAAACGCCGCGTTGTGGTGCAAGCAAACGTCAGGGGCCGCGATATCGGTTCTTTCGTCGCCGAAGCGCAGGAGAAGATTGCTAACGACGTCAAACTGCCGCCTGGAAGCTGGCTAGAGTGGGGCGGCCAGTTCGAAAACCTGTTGGCAGCACGTAATCGCCTGTTGGTCGTCGTGCCAGCGTGCTTTTTTGTGATATTCCTGATGCTGTTCACGGCGTTCGGAAGCGCGCGCGAAGCGCTGCTCGTGTTCTCGGGTGTGCCGCTCGCTATTTCGGGCGGAATTCTCACATTGTATTTTGCGGGCATGCCGTTTTCCGTATCGGCGGCCGTCGGGTTCATTGCACTGTCTGGCATTGCGGTTCTCAACGGGCTTGTCATGGTGACGTATATCAATCAGCTTCGGCTCAAGGGATTGGCGGGCGAAGAGGCCGTATTCGAGGGAGCTATGACGCGCTTGCGGCCTGTCCTCATGACGGCCCTTGTCGGTTCACTCGGCTTCCTCCCGATGGCCGTTGCTGGCGGCACAGGTGCAGAAGTTCAAAAGCCAATCGCGTTCGTGGTCATCGGCGGCCTTGTGACAGCGACACTCCTGACCCTCGTCGTACTGCCCGCGCTCTACAAGCGTTACCTTCTGGGGACGCAATCGGCAGTCTCGGAAACAAAACTCGTGAAGGAGACAATAGTATGAATATAGGAAAACTTATGGCCGCGCTCACAGCCGGTCTCATTCTTGCTTTCGCTGCCTTTGGCACGGCCGAAGCCCGCGCTGATACGATGTCGTTTGCAGGTCCGAAAGAGGCGTGGGCCTTCATTAACCTGAAGGTCGCCGAGGCCGAGAAACTCCTGGCCGCCAAGAATGTCGAGCCCATAAAAGAATTCGGAGAGAACTTTGACGCCGCTATCAACGCTATGGAAGCGAAATCGGAAATGATCACGGGTGACGGGAAAACGAAACTATCATCGGTCTTGAAGCAATTCGATAAGGCTGGTGATGATTTGCACGATGCCGCGGAAGGCAAAAACGCAGACGCGTCCGCATTGGCGCTAAGGAAGCTCAAGGGTTTGATGCCTTTGATCGAAAGTCTGTACCCGGCTGGTGCATTAAAATAGCAGAACGGCCGGTTGTTTCAGGCCGGCCTGTGCAGAGCTGCTCGCTCGCGCCCGATCAAAAAAGTGCCTAACTGAATGCGCCCAATAAAGGCTCAGCGACTGGTCGTCCCAAATGATATGCAGGTGTAAAAATATGGTTCGCTCGAAGCTCCGGCTAGCCGTGCTTTTTTTGGCAGCAGTGGCCATTGTGCCTGCCACTCAGGCGGCCACCGATGTCGCAGATGCCCGTTCGCGGGAAATGATTCCCGGCGCTCAGGATGTCAATGTCAAGGCTCAGGAATATGTCGATCGAGGCAAGAAAGCGTATCATTCGAGGGACTTTAACACCGCAATTTCAAATTATACAGAAGCTCTCAAATTGAAACCAAGCGATGCTCGGCTATTTTTCAATCGAGGTCTCGCTTACCTCAAGGCCGAGGACCTCGAACACGCTCTTGCAGATTTTAGCGACTGCTTGGCCATCGCGCCGGGGATCTATATGGCGTTGATGAACCGTGCAAACATCAACGTTCGAAAAGGACACCTCGCAGAGGCTTTGCCTGATTATGACAAGGCAATCGAGCTTAAGGCGGATGACTTTTTGATCTGGTACAATCGCGGTGTCGCTCATTTCCTCCTCGGCCATCAAGTCAATGCGCTTCAAGATTTCAACGAGGCCCTTAGACTTAATAATTACGACAGTCCCTCATATTCAGCCCGGGCTGATTTGTACTTCGAGCAAGGCGGCATGGAGCGTGCGGCTGCGGACTACCGCCGTGTTCTGGTCATTTCCCCCGGCACGAAACATGCGAGTGACCGGCTTTCCGTGATCGAAGCCAAGGCGCCGGCTCGATCCATAGGCGGTATCACCATGCCAGAGGAACTTAACAGAGCCGAGGTCGCCCCCGAATTCATAAGTTTGGCCGTCAAGGGCTGCTTCGTTGAGGGCGATACTGAGGAAGGGCTGCGGGCTATAGCTGTTGCATCTGGCTGGAGGTCAGTTGGAAGTGACGAGCTAACAAAACAATCCAGCGTTGCCTACACCATGACGGGCGGTTGGACTTTCGATGGGGCAACTGGGCCAGTTGCCGTCAGTCAATCCCGTGAAAGCGTTGCGCTCCCGGTTCGGGTCTGTTCAATGACGGCGACACTGCCGTCTGAAATTCGCTTCGACGATATGCAATTCGCGCTGCAGTCTGCGCTGAAGACGGAGCCTGCGGACCAATCCGAACACGGTGACCAGATCAGGAGTGGCTACTGGGTTCCCCACACTACCGAGTGCACCGCTCGGGTTTCGTTGGTTTTTTCGAGGACAGAAAGAACTTTGACGATCCGGATGCTGCATGGGCGCGGAGGCGTGGCCGCTGCCGGTCGTCCGAACTACCCTGGCAACGATGGATGGTAGAGAACAAAAGAAAAAATTAGGAGGTGATGACAATGCGGCGAATGATCGACATCTCCGTTGCAACAGCGGTAATGCTTGCTGCAACGTTGCCGATCGCAACCGGTCACACATCACCGTCGCGCCTGGGCCAAGGTCCGGCGGCGCAAGATACAGGATCGGCTCATTTTGGAGATGAACAGGAAGAAGGTGCCGTCGTTCTGATCGACGCACATCCTTACCGCCATTGTCACTACATTCACACGCGCGTTTACTGTCACAAGCGTGAAAGCCTGCCAATGAACTGGCCACCGAACACCGATACCCCGCATGGCAGCACGTACGAAAACCCATCTCGACCACCGCCATCGGTCAAGAACCGGCACGCATCGTAACAAGGGAAGCAATATTCGGCCGAATGAGAGAGCATGATGCGCATGTCTCGATGGCGCACTCAAAAGTGATGGCAAATCTGCTCGGACCGCCTTAGCCGAGTTCCAAGCCCTATCCAAATATCTATGAGCGTTCATGACTGATTTTTCCACTCTTCTTTAAACCGGTAACGCTTGGCTTTTCGTTCCGAGTGCCATTCAGCTCTTCAGCTCGGCACTTGGCGCTTGAGAGCTGTGGCATCACCCCGCAGCTCGGCATCAGCGACAAGTACGACGAGCCAATTGCAGCTCTCCGGTATGCGGGCAGCATATGACGAGATTGTCACGGCCGTCGTCAAGCGCAGCCACGGTATCGAGCGCGTTATCGGTCAATTGCTTCAGGCAGAGATCGCCGCCAAGCAGGCGCGCTCTATCAACTATCAGATGACACTGGCCACGATGCCGCTCGTCAAGGAGTTGAGCGAACTGGCCTTCGACGGATCGCCGATCAACGGCGGCCTGATCGAACAGCTCAGTTCCGGCGACTTCCTCGATACGCAGCGCAACGTCGTTCTCGTTGGCGGGACCGGCACTGGCAAAAGCCATATCGCCATCGGCATTGCCCGCAGCGTCATCCGGCGCGGACGCAAGGCGCGCTTCTTCAATGTTGTCGACCTCGTCAACCGTCTTGAAGCAGAAACGAAAGCTGGCCGCCAAGGTCGACTCGCCGATAGCCTGGTCCGCACCCACCTCGTGATCATGGATGAACTGGGCTATCTGCCGTTCGCGCAATCGGGCGGACAGCTTCTGTTCCACCTCATCAGCAGGCTTTACGAGCGCACTTCGATCATTGTCACGACCAACCTCGCCTTTGCAGAATGGCCGAGCGTGTTCGCCGATCCTAAGATGACAACGGCGCTCCTCGACCGGCTCACGCATCACTGCGACATCGTCGAGACAGGCAACGACAGCTGGCGCTTCAAAAACCGGGCGTGAGACCGGCGCCACAAACGCCGCGCACCCGGCTCTGATCCCTCCGCTGTTACGCTGCGCTCCACAACTCCGTTCTCAGAGCCGGACCGTGCACGCACCATGGGGTCAATTTTACACGCCGATTGACAGCCAGTTGGTTCGAACGGTGTTGCCTCGGTTATGCACTTATCCAGATCCTCCTTTTGATTTATCAACTTGAGCACGTAGCACTTGCCGTGTCTTACCTGTTTCTTCTGGCATGCCCCCTGATGCATCGATGGCATCACCACCCTAGAGTCTTGCCGCATTTAATGGAATCGTGAGGAATTCCCAAATCAGCTGGG
Source organism: Hyphomicrobiaceae bacterium (assembly GCA_031367505.1). Classification (GTDB taxonomy): domain Bacteria; phylum Pseudomonadota; class Alphaproteobacteria; order Rhizobiales; family Hyphomicrobiaceae; genus JAKFWF01. The sequence continues at coordinate 14,400 of JANLPY010000203.1, forward strand.
ATCTGATTTAAGCTTCGTGCTGGGATCGGAGGCCAGCGCGGATGGCTCGACCCTATTCCCTTGATCTCGGAGAGCGTGTTGTCGCGCAGGTTGCGCGCGGCATGTCCCGCCAAGCGGTGGCAGCCTCAACGGCATCGTGTCTCAAAGGACACCGCTGGGGATATAAGATGCATGCCTGGAGAATCGCATGGCCGCAGATTCGGATTGGATTGAAGCCACGCGGCGGTATCTCGTCTTCAGTCTATTGGTCATTCGGCCTGGGAGGTTCTTCAGCTACCGCTCTACACGATTTGGACAACCGGAACAGTGCGCGAACAAGTCTTTGCCGTCGCGCACTGTACCGCTGGAGATGTCATGATAGCAGCCGGATGTTTGTTTGCAGCATGGTTGATTTCTGGCCGTCCGAGTTGGCCACGGACCGCATTTGGCCGGATCGCCGCCACCGCAATCGTTCTCGGAGTTATTTACACGGCGAGTGGCTCAATGTCGCTGTTGGCGGCGCGTGGGCCTACTCGTCCTTGATGCCAGTCTTGCATTTTGGCAATTTGAGTATTGGCCTTTCGCCTGTGGCGCAGTGGATCTTAATTCCGGCGATCTCGTTGCTGGTTGTGCGATACAACAAGCCCTCATTAACGCGCGACAATCAAGATGAGAGGGCAGCGTCAATCAGGATGAGAATGCGCCGGGGGTGGGCTGACGGAGGGAGGGCGGAGCCCGACTGACGGCGGCCCACCCCTGGCGGCGTATTTTTTAAGACCCCGTCTGGTGGCTGAGTGCGGCCGGGTCAACTGACTGATTCGTCTCAACAATGAGGGATCAGCATTTGACCGGCTGCCACATCAGCGACCACCAGATGAGGCTGTTCATGACCAACCGACACACCCACGACACGACAGTTGCGGCCGCCAAAGCGGGCTTCTCGACCGCCACCGGTTACCGGATCGAAGCCGATCCGCGCCTGCCGTCACACAAGAAGGCACCGCGCGGCCGGCGCAGGCCCGATCCGCTCATCGACGTCTGGGACAGCGAGATCCTGCCGATCCTGAAGGCCAGCCCTGGGATTCGGGCGATCGCCGTGGTCGCGGAGATCCGGCGGCGCCATCCCGAGATCAGCCCGGGCATTCGCCGCACGCTGGAACGGCGCATGCGGACATGGCGGGCGCTGGCCGGGCCCGAGCAGGATGTGATGTTCCGGCAGGAGCACCCGCCCGGCCGGCTCGGCCTATCTGACTTCACCGATACCATGGTGCTGGCCATCACCGTCGGCGGCGTCATCCTGGAGCATCGGCTGTATCACTTCCGGCTCGCCTTCTCCGGCTATGCGCACGCCCACGTCGTGCTGGGCGGCGAGAGTTTTGTGGCTTTGGCCGAAGGCTTGCAAAATGCGCTGTGGGCGCTCGGCGGCGTGCCGCTGCAGCATCGCAGCGATAGTCTGTCGGCTGCGTTCTGCAACCTGGATCGAGACGCGCAGGAAGACCTGACGCAGCGCTACCAGGGCCTCATGCGGCACTACGAGATGGAGCCGTCGCGCAACAACCCCGGCGTCGCCCATGAGAACGGATCGATCGAGAGCCCGCATGGCCATCTGAAGCGGGCCTTGGAAGATGCGCTGTTGCTGCGCGGCAGCCGCGACTTCGACACCCTCGATGCCTACCGCCGCTTCATCGATGAGATCATCGGACGGCAGAACGCCCACAACCGCAAGCGGATCGAACTGGAACGGCCGCACCTTGCGGATCTGCCGAAACGGCGCACGGCGGACTTCGAGGAGATGGTCGTCACCGTCACGTCGAGCGGCGGCTTCATCCTGCGGCGCGTGTTCTACACGGCGCCGTCGCGGCTGATTGGCCATTGCCTGCGCGTCCACCTCTACGATGACCGGCTCGATTGCTTCCTCGGCTCGACGCCGATGATGACAGTGCGGCGTGGGCGGCAGCCGTCCGCCGACAAGGGTGGCCACGTCGTCGATTACCGGCACGTGATCCACGCGTTGCGCAAAAAGCCGATGGCGCTGAACAATCTGGTCTATCGCGACCAACTGTTCCCGCGTCCGGCCTACCGCCGCGCCTTCGAAGCGTTGTGCGCCGAAGTCGGCGACAAGCGCGCGTGCAAAGTAACGGTCGAGCTGTTGGCGCTGGCGCACGATCGCGCCTGCGAGACCGAACTGGCACAAGCCATAGACGCCGAACTCGACGACGGCCGATTGCCGGATCTGGCGTGTTTGCTGGAACGGTTTGGGCCTGGCCCCGGCAGTATGCCGATGGTCGCGGTCGATCTCGTGCCGCTCAGCATCTACGACGAGTTGGCGGCGGTCATACCGGTGGCATGTCTGCGACACGACGCTATCGTGCAGTCCTCCTGCCTTGAGGTGGCGGCATGACCAAATCCACCACCATCGACGCCGCACGCGTCGAACTTCTGCTGAGCGAACTACGCCTGCCCGGCGTCAAGTTGACGTGGGCCAAGCTCGCCGAACACTCCGACAAGGAGGGCTGGCCGGCGGCCCGCTTCCTCGCGGCGATCGCAGAGCACGAAATGGCGGATCGTGGCCGCCGCCGCATGGAGCGCCATCTGTCGGAAGCGCGATTGCCTGCGGGCAAAACGCTCGCCACGTTCGACTTCGACAGCGTGCCGATGGTCTCGAAAGCTCAAGTAATGGCGCTGGCATCCGGCAACGAGTGGCTGGGCAAAGGCGCCAACATTCTGCTGTTTGGGCCACCCGGCGGCGGCAAGAGTCATCTATCGGCAGCTCTCGGCCTTGCGCTGATCGAGAACGGCCGGCGCGTGTACTTCGCCCGCACCACCGATCTTGTGCAACGGCTGCAGATCTCGCGGCGCGAACTTGGATTGGAAAGCGCCATCGCCAAACTCGACCGTTACGACCTGCTGATCCTCGACGACCTCGCCTACGTCACCAAGGATCAGGCCGAGACCAGCGTACTGTTCGAGTTGATTGCCGCGCGCTACGAACGGCGATCGATGCTGATCACGGCTAACCAGCCGTTCGGCGAATGGGGCAAGATCTTCCCTGATCAGGCCATGACCTTGGCGGCCATCGACCGCCTCGTGCACCACGCCACGATCCTGGAAATGAACGTCGAGAGCTATCGACGGCGCGAAGCCCTCGATCGAAAACGCGGGCGCGGCCGGCCAGCCACGCATGCGACCGCCAAGAAAACCGACAAGACCGACGACTGATTGACGCGTCCGCGTCAATCAAAGCGCTTGCCTTCCAAACGGCCAGCGTCAATCATGATCTCGCTCGGCCGCCTCGTCTCATCCTGATTGACGCGCCGTTCTCACCCAGATTGTCGCGCTATACCCTCATCCTGCCCCATGCGGCGTTTATTCAATCGACGCTGTTCGCAGCCGCAAAGCATAGCCAATCACGCTGACCGACGACAAAGCCATCGCGGCAGCGGCAATGATCAGCGACAGGAGCACTCCAAAGACTGGATAGAGAGCACCGGCCGCAATGGGCACGCCCGCTGCGTTGTACGCGAATGCAAAGAAAAGGTTCTGGCGGATGTTTCTCATCGTTGCTTTCGATAGTGCACGGGCCCGCACGATGCCTTGGAGATCACCTTTGAGGAGAGTTATCCCGGCGCTTTCAATGGCGACGTCGGTTCCTGTACCCATGGCAATGCCGACGTCGGCCTCCGCCAAGGCTGGCGCATCATTCACACCGTCACCGGCCATCGCGACCACACGCCCTTGCTCCCGCAATCTCGCGACGATCCGGGCTTTGTCCTCAGGTAAAACGTCGGCTTCGACATCCTTGATGCCGAGCTTTCCTGCCACGGCCTTGGCCGTGGTCGCGTTGTCTCCCGTGAGCATCACGATATGAATGCCTGCCGCCTGCAGTTCGCGGAGCGCAGTGGCGGTCGTTGTTTTGATTGGGTCGGCCACCGCGATGATGCCGGTTGCCTTTCCGTCGACCGCCACATAGACAACCGTCGCCCCTTCCGCACGCAGCCGCTCCGCATCTTGATCGAGATCTGACGGATCAACACCAGCTTCAGTCATAATGCGCCGGTTGCCTATAATGACATGCCGGGCATCGACCAGCCCCGACACGCCTTTTCCCGACGGAGCGGCGAAGTCATGGACGGGAACAAGCGCAACACTACGTTCCAATGCTGCCGCGACAATCGCCGCCCCGAGGGGATGCTCGCTTGCCTTCTCAAGGCTTGCGGCGAGCATCAGGAGGTCTGTTTCCTTGAACACAGCCGTGCGGATGGCTGTCACTTTCGGTTTGCCCTCCGTCAGCGTACCGTTCTTATCGACGACGAGCGTGTCGATCTTTTCCAATCGCTCCAGCGCCTCGGCATTTTTTATGAGCACGCCGGATTGGGCGCCGCGCCCAACGCCGACCATGATCGACATCGGCGTTGCGAGACCAAGCGCGCAAGGGCACGCGATGATCAGAACGGATACGGCGGCAATCAGCGCATACGCCAGCCTGGGCTCTGGGCCAAAGTCATCCATGCAAGAAACGCCAGGGCGGCCACACCGATGACCAACGGCACGAACCAACTGGCGACCTGATCCGCCATGCGTTGGATGGGTGCCCGACTGCGCTGCGCTTTCGCTACCAACTGGACTATCTGGGCCAGCATCGTGTCACGACCGACCCTGTCGGCGCGCATGATGAGGCTGCCAGTCGCATTGATTGTTCCACCGATGACCTTCGAGCCGGCAGCCTTGCTGACCGGCAAGGACTCGCCGGTTACCATCGACTCATCGACGGCGCTCTTGCCGTCAACGACTTCGCCGTCGACCGGAACGCGCTCGCCAGGACGCACGCGCAAGCGGTCGCCAACCAAAACCAATTCGAGTTCGACTTCTTCCTCGGACTCGTCAGCCTTTATGCGGCGGGCCGTTTTGGGTGCGAGGTTTAGGAGCGCTCTGATCGCGCCACCAGTCTGTTCGCGGGCTCGCAATTCTAAAACCTGCCCTAAGAGCACCAACACCGTTATGACGGCGGCGGCTTCAAAGTAGATGAGAACCGCGCCATCCGTTCCTCGCAAGGCAGTTGGAAAGAACTCAGGAAAAAGGGTGGCGACAAAGCTATAAATCCACGCGACACCCGTACCGAGTGCGATCAGTGTGAACATATTGAGGTTGCGGGTGACGAGCGACTGCCAGCCGCGTTCGAAGAACGGCCATCCCGCCCAAAGCACCACGGGAGTCGCGAGAAATAATTGCAGCCAGTTCGAAGTCGTTGGACTGATGAGCCTGTGCAAGCCGCCGAAATGCCCGCCCATCTCCAGCACAACTACAGGCACAGCCAAGGCCAGCCCGATCCACATGCGCCCTGTCATATCCGCAAGCTCTGCGTTGGGCTCCGCAGTTGCGGTGACCAGTTCGGGTTCGAGTGCCATCCCGCAAATTGGGCATGCGCCCGGACCGGCTTGCCGGATCTGCGGGTGCATTGGATAGGTGTAGATCGCGCCTTCGGGAACGGACGCCGAGGGAGCCGCCGCTGGCTCAAGAAATTTCGATGGGTTCGCGATGAACTTGGTGCACCGCAGAGCAGAAATAATATGACCGACCCGCATGCTCGGCACGATGCTTCGCAGTGTGCGGGTCGACATCCATCCCGCAAACAGGGTCTTTCACAGGGTGAACAGGGCTGGAGAGATTGATATCCGCACTTGGGCCTGTCTCCATGCCAATGGCTCCGCCCTGTGCAGGCTGCACAAGGTCGCAGACACGCGTTGGTGAAAAAATTAAACAGAAAGAAGAAGATTTTCGTCCGCGATAAGCAGTGTTTGGCCTGAACCGGCGATTTTATGCGTGATGCCCCACACCGCACTTCCGGGTCAACTCCCACACTGGAGACGACGTTTGCGTCACGGACGGTCTGTCTCCAGGAGGAGACGTAAGGGCACCTCAGGCTGTCCATTTGCGGCCCAATTACAACAACCGCGCCGAATTCAGCTGAATTCGCATTCCCAATTGGCACTATTCCCAATTCTTGAATTGGCAATTCCGGTAAATCCTAATACGTATTGTATTGCACGTTAATATCCTACAACCTGGAGATATCCAAATGCTACTCGAAACCCAAGACAAAGTAGAGGGGCTCGTCAGCCCTGCTGCACCGCCTCTGGAACGGCTAATTGGCCGCAAAGAGGTTTTGATGCTGATCGGCATCTCGAACGCCACGCTGTGGCGCTGGATCAAGGCTGGCCGGTTTCCGGCACCGCTCAAGATCGGTAAGAAGAAAGTCGCGTGGCGGTCGTCGGTTCTGGCCCTGTGGATCGCGCAGCGCACGGCGTGACCGTAGCTGGTGTCCGGTCACCACTGGTGTTCACCGTTGCTTTCAGCGTTTTCACTCTCCCTCGTCCGGCCAGCCCAGGGCCGGCTTTGGGGTTGCTCGAGGGACGAGCGCGGCTCTCCCACACTTTCCGGTGCTTTAGGCCCGCGCCGCGCGCGCCAGCAC
>JANLPY010000242.1:0-2955 GCA_031367505.1 Hyphomicrobiaceae bacterium
CAGGCCGCAAAGCAGAGCGACCGCTTCTGACAGCCGCGCCCGAGGCATGTGTGTCCAATGTCGCCAAGTGTCGGCCGTGGCGCGCTCAAGCCCGTCCAGACCAAGGTCGCCCTTATCGGATTCCTCAACGCGTGGGTTCAAGTCGGCAGACACCATCAAACCGCGCAGGTCGCGGGCTCCTGTATGCATCGTCGTGGCCGCCGTCGGTGCAGCGGGAGGGGGCAGACCAATTATGTCCGGGCGCGTCAAGGCAGCGCCCACGACTCTGAGCCGCGTCTCGGTGTGTCCATACCGAAGCACGCGTCGTAACCGGGTCACGAACCGCAGAATCTGAGGTTGAGCGTCGCTGGCGCGGCGGGTAGCACGGCGACTGGGCGGCTACTATGAGGTATGCCATCTCAGCCCTCGCTTTCCCCTTCATCCTAGGGCGAGGCTGCCCGGGTTCCCACTGAGGATGAGCATCATCTCTTCGAGCTGTCGCAGGCTCAGCGGATACGCCGCATACCAGCGAACGCACATCAGCATCACCTCGAACGGGTAGTGCAGTCGCTTGAGCACCTTGCGCATCGCTTCGTTCATCGTCTTCTTCACGGGCTCCGTCATCTCGCTCACCTTAGCCGATACGCCTTACTGCAACAGAACCCGGCTTTTAGGTTCAACCCTCGCGGGGTACGCCGCAAATGAGCAGCTTCAACTTCCGCCATCGTGGCGCATTGCTTCATCAGGACCACAATCCGATTCCGAAAATTCGTATCCGAACAGTATTGAAGCTAGACAGCTAGATTTGAGCTGATTTGCCTTGCAAAGGCTTCGCCAGGGGATTCTCACCATGACTGTCGTCAAAACCGAGCGGCAGGTTACCAGCGCCGGCTTATTGCGACAGAACCCCAACTTGGGTTAAGGTGAGCGATCTTCATGCGGGGGATGGCAGGCTGGGCGGCGAATGTGACAATTTCGGCTCTTCGGGTAATTCAGTGGGATTTCTCGTTGGCTCTCCGACTCATCTTCGCTGATGGTGACGCCCTGACGCCCTGTGGGCCTGTGGGAAAGTCGCAGGGCTACCGTCGATCCAATTGCTGTAGCGGCAGGCCGCGCCCGCCTCGGCTCTCAGGGCAGACACCTTGCGATCCAGCAACATCTTTGGCCTTTAGCCCGAGTCATTGCCAACTACCCTCGAGGCTTACCGCCCGATAAAAATCCCACGGAACTCCGCGAATAGCCACAATTTCTAGTGTCGCCGTCGCACGTTAGCAAGCCGATTCACCGCTCCCCGAGACGCCATGACATCAGAAAAACGGGCCCTATTGCTGATTGTGGAGGACGACCTTGCGCTGCAGAAGCAGATCAAATGGTCGCTTGATCGCTTCGACTCGGTCACCGCGAGCGATCGGGAAAGCGCACTCACTCAGTTTCGTCGCCATTCGCCGGCGGTCGTGACGATGGATCTGGGGCTGCCGCCGGACCCTGACACCGTGCAAGAAGGCTTCAAGCTGCTCGCTCAGATGCTCGAACTCGAACCCGACGCCAAGGTCGTCGTATTGACGGGACAGAATGACCAGGCCAACGCGTTGCGGGCGATCGACCTCGGGGCTTACGATTTCCTTGCCAAGCCTTTTGATCCGGATGTGCTCGGACTCATCATCGACCGGGCATTCCGGGTGTTTGAATTGCAACGCGAAAATCGGCGTTTGCGCGACATGCAGCAGCCGGACGCGCTTGCCGGGCTTGTAACCCGAGACCCCCAACTGCTGAAGATTTGCCGGACCATCGAGAAAGTCGCTCCGAGCAACGCAACCGTGCTGCTGCTTGGAGAAAGCGGCACCGGTAAAGAGGTGCTGGCTCAGGCACTTCACAGCGCAGCGAAGCGCAACGGCAAGTTCGTGGCGATCAATTGCGCGGCCATCCCTGAGAACCTTCTCGAGAGCGAACTGTTCGGCTACGAAAAGGGCTCATTTACCGGCGCTTCAAAAACCACGATCGGCAAGATCGAGACGGCCAATGGGGGAACGCTGATGCTGGACGAGATCGGCGACCTGCCGCAATCATTGCAAGCCAAACTGCTGCGGTTCCTGCAGGAACGCACGATCGAGCGCATTGGCGGTCGCCACGAGATCCCGATCAACGTGCGGGTAGTCTGCGCAACCCACCAGGATCTGGCCGAAGGCATCAAGGAAAATCGCTTCCGGCAGGATCTTTACTATCGGCTCGCAGAAATCGTCATCGAGATCCCGCCGCTTCGCACGCGCGAGGGCGATGCGGTGCTGCTGGCCCAGGCCTTCTTGAGACGCTTCGCGCGCGAGCAGAACCGCAGCTCGATGAGCTTCACCGAAGATGCGCTCTCCGCCATCGATGCCTGTCCCTGGCCGGGCAACGTCCGGGAACTGCTGAACGCCATCAAGCGGGTCGCGATCATGGCCGACGGTAACCGGGTGACCGCCGAGGACCTTGGATTGCCCGCATCGACGCCGAATCCGGAGCACTCCGCCGAGCCCTCGCTCGACCTGCGCACGGTGCGCGAGAAGGCGGAGCGCGGCGCCGTCTTGGCGGCGTTGGCCCGTGCCAACGACAACATCGTGAAGGCCTCCGAGATCCTCGGCGTGACGCGGCCCACGCTCTACGACGTGATGCGCCGTTTGTCGATCCAGATTCAGTGACGCGCACGGTGGGGCGCTTCGCAACAGCGGCCTGCGGCGCCCCTTGAGTGCGATCACTCAATTCGATGGTCAGATGATCGAGCTCGATGATGGTCTGTGCGCCATCACGCAGCGTGGACGAACGCTATGTCGTGGCGACCGAGGCGGTAGTTTTCAGTGAGTCGATGGCCATCGCGACGGATCGCGGTAGGGACGCCCATTGCTGGGCGCCCCCCGCACAGATCCGAGCATGCGCAATTCACGCACTCGGCTCCCACCTTGGGTGCTTGACGGCGAAGCGATCATCGGGCCAGGGGTGAAG
>JANLPY010000338.1:0-26471 GCA_031367505.1 Hyphomicrobiaceae bacterium
AGCTTGCCCAACTCACCCAGCAGCTTCTGGAATTCAGCCGCACGCATGGTCCGCTCCCACCCCGATGATCCGACGTCATACGTCGCGCATCACAAAGCGCCGCCAATCAGGCACTTCCATGGTCAACGCGAACAGAGCCGAAGACATTCGCACCAACCGTTAGCGGATCTATAATTTTATACTTCGCCGCAGCCTTGAACTCGAAGTAATCAAGCTCTTTGAAACCAGTGAGCGCGAAATTATCGTTCGCTCCCGGGTACGTATAATAGATACCGCCGAGATCAACATCGATCTTCCAGACCGGAAACTTAATGCCGGCATAATAGTCAATTTCGACCACACCAACACCGGGTCCAGGCACGCTACCAGTAAAGTCCACGTTGGAGATCCAGGCCTCCACGTAGAACTGCTTGTAGGTGACATCGACACCGCCCTGGACCGCAGGTTTCTCAGCCGATTGCGAAACGCCGCGAAAAACATAATCAGTGGTGGCACCGAAATTATACGCGATGGCCCAGTCTTTTTTCGGCTCGTCGGCACGTGCCGATTGCCCCAGCACGAACATAGCCAGGACACCAACCGCTGCTCGACCCACTATGGAGCAATTTGATATTTTTTTTCCGCGGTTCATCTGTGCCTTCCTCATTTTGCGAGTTTGCATTCGGTCTAGTCATTCGGCCAGGATGGGCGGATTCTGACAGAGCCATTGTCGATTCTTATCTAATGCTGCCGGTGTACGACGCGCGCCGCAACACTAATTGCATGCCGTTAAGTAGGATCGATGGGCGCTGATGTTCGCGTGCAACAAATCGCCATTTCCTGGCCAACCATCGGAGATATTTGCCTGAAAAATAATCTATTTATTGGTACAACAGATGAAAGTTTGGGCGGCATCGTTGGCCACTTCGACAAAAGTGGCACGGCAGACTAATCAAACAAACCAACCTACTTTTTCAGAGACGCAAAAACCAATGCCAGCCATGCCCATTTCTCGAATCGCACTGATCACCGGAGCATCGCGCCGGATTGGCCGGGCCATCGCACTCGATCTGGCCGGCGCTGGATGGTCGATCGCGCTTCACTATCGAAGCTCAAAAGCGGACGCCGATAAGCTCGCAACCGAGATCCGTGATATGGGCGTCAGCGTTGCAACATTGCCCGGCGATCTGAGCAAACCCGCCGACGTGGTGAGCCTCATTCCCAGATGCAACGCGGCACTCGGGCCTCTCACCTGTCTCGTGAATAACGCCTCGATATTCGGCTTCGACGATATCACGACATTGGGGCGCGACACGCTCGAGGATCATCTTGCGGTGAACCTGACCGCACCGATCTTGCTGGCGCAGGCGTTCACTGCGCAATGTCCTCAGGGCACGCCCGGTAATATCATCAACATAATCGATCAGCGCGCTTGGGCGTCGACACCAGAATTTTTTTCGTACACGTTATCGAAAACCGCACTTTGGTCGGCAACGCGGATGCTTGCTCAAGCGCTTAGTCCGCACATCCGGGTCAATGCCATTGGGCCGGGGCCGACCGTGCAGAGTGTGCATCAACGCACGGAAGATTTCGACGCAGAGGCTGCATCGACCCTTCTTGGACGTGGTACTGATCCAAGCGAAATAGGCCGCGCCGTCCGCTTCATCCTTGACGCCCCAGCCATGACGGGTCAAATGATCGCGCTGGATGGCGGGCAGCATTTGCGGTGGTTTCCGGAAGCGGCCCCCACCAAGCCGCCATAAAACGCGCTCCATCGATACGCACTCAACATAGAACGGGCGGCCTTGTGAACGCGATCGACCGTGATAGCGATTTCGAAGACCCAGACGTTGCACCTGCCGAAGGGTTGCGGCGGGTTTTCGTGCGTGGTCTGGAATTGATCGGATCGATCGGTATTTACGAACACGAAAAACGATACGAGCAACGAATTGTCGTCTCGGTGGACCTGGCGGTTGTCGATCACTACGACCGGCACTCTGATCGTATCAGCGATATCTATGATTACGACGAAGCGATCACCGCTGTGAAAAGCATCGTCGCCGCCGGTCACGTCAACTTGCTCGAGACATTGGCAGAACGCATAGCCGAGGCGTGCCTCCGCAACGCCGCCGTCATCCGGATCACTGTCCGTATCGAGAAACCCGACATACTGCCGGACTGCCGGGCCGTCGGAATCGAGATCACGCGCGGCCGGCAATTGCACCCCCGGCGTTAATCCTATTTGTGCGTTGTCGCCACAATCTCTCCTGGATGTGCCCCAACTCGCGCCCCAAACCGCGCTCACAGTGATAACTCGCCGTCGGGGAATTTAGGCGACCGTGTAAACGCATCGTTAAGGTTAAGCCGATATTCATTGGCTTGATGACGGATTGCGTGAGCGTCGTCCCTGTTTTTGTATCTAGTCCGGGTGTCAACATGATCAAGCGCTTGGGAGCCATTTCGCTCCTTTCAATCGTATTCACGGCTGGCTCGGTGCAGGCATCTGGGTTGCCGCCGGTCAAGGCCACCGACAAAAACTCCGTTCCCGCATGTGCGACGCCGGGCCGTCTGATGGCCTATATCAAAGACCGAAACCCCAAGCTTGACCCGCGATTTGAGACGATTGCTGCAGATTATATGCGCGTCGGCCAAGAGCTGAAAATCCGTTGGGACTATGCATTCTTCCAAATGATCGTTGAAACCGGCAGCCTGTCCTACAAGAGTGATGGTCGTTCCGGCGACGTTCTACCCAAGCAGAACAACTTCGCAGGGCTCGGTGCCACCGGCAAAGGCGAGCGCGGCGAGAGCTTTCCTGATGTAACAACGGGCGTGACCGCGCACCTCCAGCACTTGCTGATGTATGCGGGCGAGAAAATCCCCGATGCCGTTGCCGAGCGCACGCGGAAAGTTCAGGAATGGGGGGTACTCACCTCTTGGCAAAAAGGCATCAAGGGGCCGATTACTTTTACTGACTTGACGCGCAAGTGGGCGCCAGGCGCCAGTGACTACGGCAGCAACATCGAAGCGACAGCCAAGCGCTTTTACGACGACACCTGTTTGAAGCCCGATCCAGCACCCGAACTGCTGGCAGCCGTTGAGCCTAAGCCAGAACCAAAGGCAAAGGTCGCGGCTGATGCCGCCCCTGAGAAAATGTCCGGCGCCGACCTCGCCCGCCGTGCAATCGCCGAAGCGCGCGCAGATAGCGCATCAAGGCGCACTTCGCTTGGTGCGAGCAATCTGGCGAAGGCCGTGCCCACGCCCGAAGCAGAAGCAACGACTTCCGCGTCGATATCGCCCGCGATTACCGTCCTCAACGCGCCAAAGGCCGAGACCTCCGAAAAGGCCGCGCCAGAAAAACCTGCAGCATTTGTCCAAGCCTCAGCTGGCGGATTGGCGAAACCTTCCGCTCCGGCCGCCACCAAATGCCGAGTTTGGCAAGCAAGCTACGGCGGACAGAAGGCGATCATCATTCGCTCGAAGAGCGACGGTTTCGTGAATTACACCGTGCTCGACGTCAATGAAGGCGTCGAGAAGCGCGAGGCTGAAGCCTACATTCAAGCCTATGCGAAGGGCGGCGAATCCGTCGCCGAGTTCGGCTCCCAAAACCAGGCGCTCGACAAAGCGTTCGACCTCTGCCCGGAAGGTTGAGTAGTCCGTAACGTCCGTTGGACCGATGATAGGGACTGCCCAGTTGCGCACGCGAAACATATTCAAAACCTGGCTGCTGACGACAGGCGTCTCGCTGATCGCCTTGTTGATGACTGCCGGTGCCGCCAACGCCGGTCCACCGCCAATCCGCACCACCGAGCAAAATCGCATGCCAGCCTGCGTGACGCCGGAACGCCTGATGGCCTTCCTGCGTGATCGCAACCCGAAGCTCGATGTGCGTTTCGATGACATCGCTCAGTGGTACAAAGCGCATGGCGAAAAATGGCGCGTCCGCTGGGACTATGCCTTCTATCAGATGATTATCGAGACCAACCATCTGTCCTATCGCCGAGGCGGTGGCGGATGGGGTGACGTCAATCCGAAGCAGAACAATTTTGCCGGCATCGGCACCACTGGCGGCGGCGTCCCGGGCGACGGTTACAAGGACGTCTCGACCGGGGTGCTGGCTCAAATTCAACATCTCGTCGCCTATTCAGGCGAACGCATGGATAGCCCCGTCGCGCCCCGCACCAAGCTCGCGCAGGACGATATCATCGCGATCTCAGTGCGCTTGAAACGCAATGTTACGTTCGGTGATCTGGCCGGCCGCTGGGCCGTCGACCGCCGCTACGCGCGCTCGATCGAATCGATCGCCGATCGCTTTCGGAGCATTCATTGCACGGGCAATAGTCCAATCCCCGACACGCCGCCGGCGCCAACGAAATCACCACGACCACCAATGCTCGTCCGCGAACCCATCCAAGTTTCGTTTCGTCAGCGCTCAGGCCTTGGTGCCTCGGATCTACGCCCTGCGCTGCCGCCGGAGGGGATCGGTTCGTCCTCAGGCGCCACGTGCAAGGTTCATGTGGCGAGCTATGTCGGAAAGGGCGCTGCCAGTAAAACGCTGCTGATCAAAGCCGAGACCGACACCGAATTGAACTATACCGCGCTTCAAGTGCTGGACGGGTTTGAACGCTCGATGGGCGACAGCTTTATAAAAACGCGCGCCACTGGCGGATCGACGATTGCGCAATTTGAAAGCAGCGATGCGGCACTGTCGCGCGCGTATGAGTTGTGCCCCAGCGCCCGCTGACGCTCGCAGCCAGTCTCGCGTCGCGCGTAAGATCAGCGGGCAGGGCCAAGGCTGGTTGCTCTAGGCTCGTCGAACAGCGAGAGCAACTCCCGCGACCGTTATCGACATCCCCGCCATCTGCACCAGCGTCATGGTTTCGCCGAACAGGAAATACGCTTCGACGGCAACCGTCAGCGGCACGAGATAGATCAGGCTAGCGGCCCTCGACACGGCGCCACTTCGGATCAGCATCAAGAAGAGCGCCCCGGCACTGATCGACAGCGCGATGACCGACCAAGCGAGAACCGCGAGGGTGACCCAATTCCATTCGAGCCGCAGATCCTCGGTGAGGATTGCGAGCGGCAACGTTACAGCTAGCGCGCTCAGCAACTGGATCGGCGTCAATGCGCGCAAATCGCAGGTGGCCAGAAACTTCTTCTGGTGGATCGATGCGAGTGTAAAAGTCACCATGCCCAAAATATTGACGCCGACCGCGAAGCTCACTTCGGCGAGGTCGGCTGGCGCGACGCCGGCAAGCTTGGGCTGCAAGACCAGTGCGATTCCGCCCGTCGCAAGCGTGATGCCGATCCACTGCACCCAGGTAATGCGCTCATTGAGAAACATCGGCGCTAGGAGCGCTGTCAGCAGAGGTTGCACGGCCGCGATCAACCCCGATACTCCAGCCGGCACCCCGTGCGCGATCGCATACCAGACACCGGCGAAATAAAACCCGACGCTGAAGACGCCCGACACCATCATGTGTCCGAACTCGGACGTGGTTGCCGGCCAACGCGCACCCGATGCGAACGCGAAAGCGATCAAGATTACTGCCGCGGAAGCGTAACGCACGCACAGAAACGTCAGCGGGTCGGCGTAAGGCGCAACAGCGCGCGCGACAATCCAGCCCGTCGACCACAGGAAGACGAACAAAGCGGGTGCGATGCGCAGGAGCATGGGCGAGGTTGAGGGCATCGGGGCGGGTTCAGGCCGATCGTACTGCGCGACTGTGTGAATGGTGAGTGGTGAGTGGTGAGTGGTGCAATGTTGCATGCTCAGTCGATTCGCGGGCGCCCGCGAACGCGGCTCCGCAGCGCTATTGGCGCATGGCATGGATGAACAATCGAACCCTCGCCTTACGATGCTGGCTCCACGTCACCCGTTCGCCACCAACGCCCGCTCCAGATCGCCAATTAGATCGCCGACGCTCTCGACGCCGACTGACAGGCGCAACAGATCGGGTGGGCACGGGCTTGTCGGTCCTTCGATCGAGGCGCGATGCTCGATCAGGCTTTCGACACCGCCGAGCGAGGTTGCTCGCTTCCACACCTGCACATGAGCGGCAGTACGGATCGCCGCCTCAACGCCGCCGTTCACGCGCAACGACAGCATGCCACCGAAGCCGCCGGACATCTGGCGCTTGGCAATCTCGTGCCCCGGGTGACTTGGGAGGCCTGGATAAAGTACGGCTGCCACGCGATCGTTCTTGGCAAAGTGCTGCGCGATCTCCATCGCCGCACTCGATTGATGGCGCACTCGCAAGTGCAACGTGCGCATGCCGCGCATCAGCAGGAACGCCTCGAAGGGCCCGAGAACAGCGCCGACATCGCGACGCACGCCTGCAGTACGATCGAACAATGCATCTTTGGCTTTGAACGTCAGCGACCCGGCGATCACATCGGAGTGCCCGTTCAGATACTTTGTTGCCGCGTGCATGACGACATCGGCGCCATGTTCGATTGGACGTGTGATCACGGGCGATGATACGGTTGAATCGACGGCGACGATGGCGCCCGCTGCATGTGCAATCTTGCACACTGCCGCGATATCGGTGATCGCCCACGTCGGGTTCGATGGCGTTTCCAGCCAAACGCAGCGCGTCTTGCCGGGGATGATGGCGGCCTTCAGCGCATCGAGATCACTGTTGTCGACGAATGTCGCGGTAAGGCCTAGAGCTGGTGCGAACTCGATCAACCAGCGCCGCAGTCCCCAGTACATGACGTTCGGCGCGACGATATGCGCTGGCCGCTCGAGTGCCAGAAACAAGGCCGTTGCCGCCGCCATGCCAGAGCCGAGCAAGAGCGTCGATGCGCCCCCCTCCAGCCGATTGAGCACATCTTCGGCCATGCGTACGGTCGGCGTGTCAGGCCGCGCGTAGACGTAACCCTTGGTGTAAGCGTTGTCCGGGTCCCGCTCGAACGTCGTACTGATATGGATTGGCGGCACGATAGCGCCCGATAACGGCTCGATCAGTCCGCCACCTTGGGCCGCAAACGTCTCCGGGCTCACCGACTTCATGGCGCTCATTCCTTGTGCTTTGCTCATGGACGTTCATTTCGTGTAATGGATCGGTCACGCCACCTCAACTCAGACACCTAGTCTTGACGGTAGCCTACCGCACAACCTTAACTTGCCATGCGCGACAATTGAAACAGCGAGGCGGCGATGATCACAGATCGATATGGCCTGCAGCTTTCAACGGCCTCTGACGCGGCCGCGACCAACTATCGGGAAGGCGTTGATCTAACGTTGAGTGCCTGGCCGGGGGCTGGCGAGCACTTCGACGCAGCAATTGCCGCCGACCCGTTGTTCGCCCTCGCGCATGCCGCCCGAGGTAGGGTGCATCAAATGCGTGCCGAGGGTCCGGCCGCCCGGGACAAAGCTGCGCAAGCGCGGGCGCTGATGTCGAACGCCACGGCGCGCGAGCAGAGCCACATCAACGTATTGTCGTTGAGCATCGAGGGCCGTTCACCCACAGCAACGATCGCCGCCGAGCAGCACCTGGAAACCTGGCCTCGCGACGCACTCGTGCTCTCGTTGCTGCTCGGCGCGTTCGGGCTCTATGCATTCTCTGGCCGGGCCGACCATGATGCCGCCCGCGTTGCAATCTGCGAACGCCATGCACGCCACTACGGACAAGACTGGTGGTTTCTCACCTACCTCGGCTGGTCACACACGGAAGCAGGAAATGCCGGTGCTGGCCGCGCACTGACCGAACGTGCGCTTGAGTTGCGCTGCCACAATGCAAACGCCGCTCACGCGCTCTCGCATGCGTTATTCGAGCAGGGCGAGGCTGGAACGTGCCAAGCCTTTCTCGATGACTGGTTGCCCAACTACGATCGCACCGGCATCCTCAACGGTCACCTTTGTTGGCACCTGTCGCTAATTGCACTCGAACGTGGTGACGTCGAGACAGCATTGAAACTCTTCGAGGAGCGGATCAAGCCAGCCGTTTCGCATGCGCCGCCGCTCAATGCGTTCACCGATGCCGCCTCGCTGCTATGGCGCGCAGGGCTGAATTCGAGCGCGGACTTGGATGGGCAATGGGCGGAAACATCGGCCTATGCGACGCAGATGTTCCCGAATGCCGGGTTGCCTTTCGCCGACGTGCACCATGCGCTCATCGCTGCCAGAACCGGCAACACGTTGGCCGGTGAGACGCGGTTGGCGCAATTGCGAGCGCTGCAAGCGGCGGGCAAGCTTGCCGCCGGCGCCGTCGTCGTAAATCTTTCGCGCGGGCTGCTGGCATTTGCCCACGCCGACTTTGCGACCGCGATCAAAGCGCTCCAGTCGGCTCAGTCCGACGTCGTTCGCATTGGTGGCAGCCACGCTCAACGCGAGTTGATCGAGGATACGCTGATTGTCGCCTATATGCGCGCTAACGACCCTGGGAAGGCGCGTGCGCTGATCGATCAAAGGTTGCATCGACGGCCGTCGTTGCGGGACGCCGCGTGGCGCGCGCAAACGACCGCCGCATGATGCCTCTTCCGCTGGCGCTGCGACGCCGCTAATGGCTGTCGAATGACAAATCACCAGCGATCGATTCTCATCACCGGTTGTTCGACAGGTATCGGCTTTGCCGCCGCCCGGGACCTGAAAGCTCGCGGTTGGCGTGTATTCGCCACCGCGCGAAAACCTGCGGACATCACTCGCCTTTCCGGCATAGGGCTAGAAGTTCTCCCTCTCGAGATGACCAGCGCCACCTCAATCGCTGAGTGCGCCGCCCGAGCGCTTGCACTGACCGACGGCCGCCTCGGAGCTCTATTTTCAAATGCGGCCTACGGCCAAGTCGGCGCAGTTGAAGACCTGACGGCCGACGTTTTGCGCCAGCAGTTCGAGGTCAACGTCATCGGTCTGCATGATTTGACCCGGCGGCTCATTCCTTCGATGCGGGCTAATGGTGGTGGCCGCATCGTCCAATGCTCGTCGGTGCTGGGCTTCATGTCGGGCCCCTATCGCGGAGCATACAGTGCATCCAAATTCGCGCTTGAGGGGTTGACCGACGCGCTGCGCATGGAGCTGCACGGTAGCGGCGTGCACGTGTCGCTGATTGAGCCCGGGCCAATCCGCACTGAATTTCTGTCGACCGCACTAGCGCTGTTTCGATCCAATATCGACATCGTGAATTCGCCGCATCGGGACAACTACAAGCGACGCCTAGCATCAATGGAAGCCGGTGGGCGGTCAACCTTCAAACTCGAACCGGAAGCGGTCGTTCACCAGTTGATCCGTGCTTTGGAAAACCCCCGGCCCAAGCCACGCTACTTCGTAACGACGCCGACCTATATCGCAAACATTCTCAAGCGTGCGTTGCCAACCGTGATCCTCGATCCCTTTGCGCGAAAGCAGTAAACCATTGCGATGCAACGCCTTGCGATCGCCCAATGCTACGGTTAGTCTTCTAAGTTCAGCTAAAATCTCTGGAGCATGGCGATACAAATGACGGCACTGATGCGCACAAGTTACCGCTTCGAAGACCTCGAAGCCGGCATGGAAGCAACGGTACAGCGCATCGTCAGCGAAAGTGACATTACCTCCTTCGCGGAAGTCAGCGGCGACAAAAATCCGCTTCATCTCGATGCAAACTATGCCGCGAAGACCATGTTCGGCGGTTGCATTGCGCACGGCATGCTGACCGCAAGTTATATTTCTGCCGCTTTCGCCATGGAATTGCCCGGACCGGGCGCGATCTACATTTCACAGACGCTCAATTTCACGGGCCCCGTCAGAGTGGGAGACAAGGTGTTGACCAAAGTAATCGTTGCCGAATTATTTCCTGCCAAGCGCCGCGCGCGCTTCGACTGCCACTGCTCCGTCGGCGGCAAATCCGTCTTGACGGGCGAAGCCATACTGATGATCCCGGCCCGGCCGGTCTAGATTGCCGAACTAAATTTCAACTCGCGGGGGGGGGGACTGAGCGGCACGAGAACGGAACCTGAGCTGTCGTTGACGGCCGTGCCACCATTGCGAAGAATGCTCGAACTAGGATGGATCACGATGCTCGTCAAAGTCGATCGCTGTCGCTTCCCCGCCTTGATGACAACCGTCGTTACCACCGCCCTATCGCTTCTCATGATTTGCTCAACGGCCGCACCCGCGCATGCCGTCAAAGTCATGTTTGGCACGACGGATTATCTGGTGAAAATTCAAGACGTCGACATCAAAGGACCAGCTGGCGAGGCGCTGTATCTGGGCCATAAGTATGCCAACCACTCATTCATTGCGCCCTACATGCTATCCGACGATGGCTACATTCTGGGTGTCGTTGGGCAGAACCGATATTTTAGGCTTGATACCAGTCTGATCGAGCAATTCCAGGCAAGCGGTAAACTTCCCAAGCCTCTGCCGCCCTATGAGATTTCGATTATCGATTATTTATTTGGCTACATGCTATGGTTCATAATTGCCGGCATTGCAGTAGCTGGTTATTTCAGCAGCCGCAAAGCTGCGCGCGCAAAAGAAGCGTTGCCGTTTGCTCACGCAGGGCTTGCACATGAACAAGCTGGCCAGCTCGATCTGGCGATCGCGGAATACGATAAAGCTCTGGCGATCGATCCGAAGCTTTCACAAATCCTGTGTCGCCGCGCACATGTGCACGGGAGCCAAGGCGATTATGATCACGCCATAGCGGATTTTTCGAAAGCGATTTCGAGTGCTCCAAAGGATCCATGGCCACTACTCGGACGAGGCTCAGCGTTCGAGGCTAAATCGATGCTGAAACAAGCGCTGGACGACTATTCGAGAGCGATAAAGGTCAGCAAGGCGGCATTCGCTTATCATGCGCGCGGGACTGCTTATCTGCGATCCGGCGACTTTTCAGCGGCAATCAAGGATTTCACTGCGGCGATCAAGAAAGATCAACTATTGGTCGTCGCCTACCAAGACCGTGCGGTTGCATTCGGGCGAAGCGGTCAGCGTGAACGAGCCGAGGCCGATCATCGCCGGGCCGCGCAAATCGGCGCCAGTCAGCAGAATGCTGAACTTGCGCGCGCGAGGCCGGCATAGCGCCCATGCGGCACGACACCTTTGTTGAGAGACCAGCGCACTGATAGTGTGCGTCCCGTCCAGCACCCAAGGAACGTCAGATGGCAAAAGCAAAAACCGCGCCGACCGCTACCGCTGCAAAATCTTCATCCGCCAAACCTATGATCCGGGTCGCGACCTACGATGGTCCCGGCGCGGAGCCTGTCATCCGCGAAGTTCCGTGGCCGAAGGTTGGACCAAAAGCCGCCTTGATCAAGATCGGCGCTTGCGGTGTATGCGGCACCGATCAGCATATTCTCAAAGGCCATTGGCCTAAGCCGCTGCCGTGGCCATTCACCCTCGGTCATGAGCTGGCGGGCGTCATCGTCGAGTTGGGCGCAGAGCTCAAGACCGATCACATGGGCAAGCCGATCACCGTTGGCTCGAAGTTGATGCTGCCACCGCTGATGCCATGCGGCTTCTGCGACTGGTGCAAGCGCTACCCCGAGCAATCCAACAAGTGCCTGACACCGGTCTATTACGGCCGCTACCTCGGCTTCGACAAGCCGCCACACCTGTGGGGCGGCTGGGCCGAATATGTCTACGTTGACTACGAGGATTTACCCGGCACCAAGATCTACAAGCTGCCAGACGATATGAGTTTGTTGTTGGGCTCGTTATCGGAACCGCTAACCTCGTGCATCCGCGGCTTCAATCGCGCGATCAAGGCGGGCGGCTTCAAGTGGAACGACACAGTCGTCATCCAGGGCACCGGACCAATCGGTATTCTGGCCATTGCCGCCGCACAGGAGATGGGTGCGGGACGCGTCATCGCCGTCGGTGCACCTGAATCACCGCGGCTGGCACTTGCACGCGATTTCGGCGCCGAAGCCACGGTCGACATCGAGGTCTACAAGACGGCTGAGGAGCGCATCAAGGCAGTGCGCGATATCGTTGGCGGCTATGGCGCCGACCTCGTCATGGACTGCTCGGGTCACCCGACTGCTGGCCCTGAGGGGATCGAGTTCCTGCGCGATGGCGGCACCTACGTCGAGATGGGCCAGTTCACCGACGCCGGCTCGATCATGACGTCGTGGCATCGCATCTGCACCAAGGACTTGAACGTGCTCGGCTCCTGGGCCTTCACCGCCAACGACTTGGCGCTCGGCGTCGACATGCTTTACAAGGCCCGCGACAAATATCCGTGGCGCAAGATGCAGACGCTCTATCCGTTCAACGAGGATGGCGTGAAGCGTGCCGTCGCCGACGCAATGGCGATGAAGACCGTCAAGAGCACCATCATTCCATTCGAGGATATGATTTAGAAATACTGCGCAGCATGGTGCCCATTAACATGTCATCCTCGGCCTTGTGCCGAGGACCCACTACGCAATACATTCAATGATCGCGATCGAATGCGCTTCGGCGGTTGAGCCAATTTTGAAACTTGCACTGCTGAACCTTGGGTCCTCGGGACGAGCCCGAGGATGACACCGCGGGGTAGACTCTCATTTAGGACTCGCCCAATGCTAGCCTTCCACGGCGTATTTCCCTATCTCGTGTCGCCGGTCGCCTCCGATGGCCGCATCGATGGGGATGTCCTCGCGCGCCTCACCGATGATCTCATCAAGAAAGGCGTGCACGGCGTGACGCCGCTCGGCTCGACGGGCGAGTTCGCATATTTGTCAGCCGCCCAGCGCGCCCGGGTGGTTGAGATCGTGATCGAGGCCACCGGCAAACGAGTGCCGGTGATCGCCGGGGTTGCCGCCACATCGACCACCGATGCGGTCGCGCAAGCCAAGGCTTACGAGCGAATGGGGGCAGACGGCATTCTCGCAATTCTAGAAGCCTATTTTCCGCTGTCAGACGCGCAGATCGAATCCTACTTCAAGGCGATCGCCAGCGCCGTGAAGTTACCCGTCGTGCTCTATACCAATCCAAATTTTCAACGCGCCGATCTCTCGCTGCCGGCCATCGCGCGGCTAGCCGAAGTACCCAATATCGTCGCGATCAAGGATGCATCGACCAACACCGGCCGTCTGCTGTCGATCATCAACCAATGCGGTGAACGAATGGGGGTGTTCGCGGCATCGGCGCACATTCCAACCGCTGTGATGCTGATCGGCGGCAAGGGCTGGATGGCCGGGCCAGCGTGCGTTGCCCCCGAAGCCAGCGTTCGCTTGTATGACCTGTGCCGCGCTCAAAACTGGTCCGAGGCGATGGCACTGCAAAAGCAGCTATGGGCGCTCAATCAGGCATTCGCCAAGTACAGTTTGGCCGCGTGCATCAAGGGCGGACTTGTCATGCAGGGCTATGCAGTCGGCGAGCCTATAGCTCCACAAGCCCCATTGTCTGACGAGGGCAAAGCCGATGTCGCCAAAGCATTGCAGGCAATCGGCGCGTTATAGCCAGGTCAACCGAAATCGCATACCGGCAACGGGAGCTAGTCATGAAACGCCGCGATGTCTTGAAGGGCGCAGCGATTGCTAGCGCCGGAGTTGGCACAATCTCAATGCCGGCAATCGCGCAGTCGATGCCACAAATCAACTGGCGCCTGACATCGAGCTTTCCGAAGTCTCTGGATACGATTTTCGGCACCGCAGTCACGTTCGCCAAGGCGGTGAGTGACGCCACCGATGGCCACTTCCAGATCCAAACCTTCGCCGGCGGCGAGTTGATCCCACCGCTGCGAGCGCTAGATGCGGTGCAGACCGGCGCTGTCGAATGCGCGCAAACTCCGACCTATTTCTACTACGGCAAGGATCCCACATTGGCGATCGGCACCGGCTTGCCGTTCGGTCTCAATGCCCGGCTGCAGAACGCGTGGTGGACGTTCGGTGGCGGCGGCGATCTCGTCAATCAGGCGCTGGCCAAGTTCAACGTCGTCGGCATGCCGATGGGAAATTCCGGCTGCCAGATGGGCGGCTGGTTTCGCCGCGAGATCAACTCGGTAGAAGACTTGAAGGGCCTGAAATTCCGCATCGGCGGCATCGGCGGACAGGTCCTCGCGCGCTTGGGTGTCGTGCCCCAGCAGATCGCCGGCGGCGACGTTTATCCAGCACTCGAGCGCGGCACGATCGATGCTGCTGAATTCGTCGGTCCTTACGACGATGAAAAACTCGGACTGCAAAGAGTGGCGAAATACTACTATTACCCAGGCTTCTGGGAGGGCGGCGCCATGCTGCATCTCGTCGTCAACCAAGAGCAATGGGCAAAGCTGCCGAAGCACTATCAAGCGATCGTTCGTCAAGCAGCCGAGTATGCCAACAACTGGATGATGGCAAAGTACGATAGCGTGAACGCACCTGCGTTGAAGCGCTTGATCGCCGGTGGCACCATTCTAAAACCATTTCCCATCCCGGTAATGGACGCAGCATGGGATGCGTCGAACGCGCTTTACGCCGAGTTGTCCGCCAAGGATCCGCTATTCAAAACGACGTATGACTCGCTGGTTGCCTTTCGTGGCGAACAGTATTTGTGGTGGCAGATCGGCGAGCATTTTTTTGACGGCTACCAGATTGATTGCCCAGCGCAACAAGGGGTGAGCACCTGCACTGGGTCTTCACGATCGACGGATCAATTGTACATTGTTCGATTTAATCAATGCTGTTGCAACTCGGCGACGCCAATTGCGGCAAGATTGTGGTAGCAATCTCCAGAGCATGCCGCTCGAGTGCAGAAGCGGGAGGTCGTTATGAGGAAAATAAAGGCAGTCTTCGCCGCAATAGTGATGTCTGTCGGCGCTGCCGGGGGGGCGCAAGCTCAGTCATATGATTGGTCGGGTTTCTACTTTGGTGGCCACGTCGGCTACAGCTGGGCTAACTCGGACTACACACTCACCAACGCTGTCGGGCCTGAAAATTTCAGCCACGATCCAAACGGCTGGATGGGCGGCGCCCATGTCGGGCTGCAAAAGCAATGGTCGAATGTTGTCGCGGGCGTCGAGGTCTCCTGGTCAGCCACTGACTTATCGGACAGCCAAACAGCTGTGCTGCAACCAGGCCGCGTCCGGCAGATCGATATCGACTCGCTGTTTACAATTACTGGCCGCTTGGGCCTCACATTCAACGACTGGCTCGTCTACGCAAAGGGCGGCTATGCCAATGCGGACATAGATACATTCGCGATCAACCCGGCCACGAACGTAAGCGGATCAACCAGTGGTCGCGAACACGGTTGGACGATCGGCACGGGACTTGAAAAGGCCCTGACTTCAAATCTTATTTTGGGTGTCGAGTACAATTTTGTGCGCCTGAATGTCTCCGGTCGATCGGGCATCGCGACGGACGCAACCCCCTTCGCGTACTCGGATCATGACACCGATATTCACTCCGTTGTCGCACGCTTGAGCTACAAATTCGGCTCCGAAAGATCCTACGCGCCGTTGAAGTAGAGCAAACGTCGCGGGGAGGTTTACTCCTTGGTCCCATACAAGAAAGCGGTGCGCCCCGATTGCCGGAACGCACCGCTTTGATCATCTTGCACCTTAGCTTTTCAGCCGAGGTTTCTTACAACAACACTCAAGTCTCAATATCACCGCCGCCGCCGCCCCAGTCGCTGCCGCCATCGTCGTAGCCGGCATCTTGGGCGACACTGCCACCTTGATCATTGTTGGAAGCGTCCTGGTAACTTGGCTCGGTATTTTGAGCGTAAGTGCCGCCCTGATCGTTGCTGTTGGAATCTTGATAGCTCGGTTCAGTCGACGCATACCCGCGGTCACCGGAAGCATTATGCGAGCCGCCCTCGCTGTTACCTTTCATCATGTTGCCGATGGCGCCAGCCACGAGCATACCACCAGCGACGCCGGTTGCTGTCGCCATCGCCTGCTTCATAAATCCACCGCCGCCGCCGGCTGCCTGTGGCTGTTGCATTGGTGCTTGATTATAGCCGCCCTGTTGCGGAGCCTGGTTAGACCAGGGTTGCGATGATTGAGCCGGTCCATTGAACCCGGTCGTCTGACGGCCCGTCGATGGGACGCTTGAGCCCCAGGGCGATGCCGCCTGAGTGGCCGGCGCGGGCTTCGAGCCACCAAATAAGCCGCCTAGAAAACTACCGCCGGAGGAGGATGCACCGCTTTTGCGAGCGGCTTCCAAGTCGGCAGATATCTGGTTCAATTGGTCTTCGAGATCGCGAATACGATCGTCAGCCTGCTGGAGTGCCTGTTCCTGCACGAGGACTGATTGCACAAGCATATAGGCCGAATCTGGAATCTGCCGGACGGACGAATTGATGAACGTCTCGGCCTCCCGATCCTTCTCAATGCTGCCGACCGAGCGCATGCGCTCGAAAACGCCGCCAATTAGTTCGCGCTCTTCTGGGGACATTCGAATTCTCCCTCCGTGGGATGGGTTAGGTCTTGCGTAACATGATGTAAGCGCTGTTGGCGCACTTGCAAGTATTCCCGGCATGTCGACCAATTAACATTGCCGCTCGGATTGTACAGCGCAATGACAGTTTCGATGCCATTAAGGCCGGTGCTTCGGCTCTTCTGCCTGTGGATGCCGGCCGGTATCCAATAGCTCCAGCATATATTGGTCGTAGTTGAGACCTGCAGCCTCGGCGCGTGCGAGGCGAAATAGCATGATTTCCGTTGTTGGCGCGGCAAACGCCTTCTTTCGAGCCTGTGTCCAAGCCCATTTCACGAACAAGAGCTTACCCGGTGGCTCGTCATCCTGATCGAGCGGGGGCCCGCCATTGTGGCCAATGATCATCGTTAGCGTTTCTCGCTTTCCGCTTGCTGCAGAGCAAAATATCCATGAAACTAGAGTTATGTCTACTATGATAACAGATCCGACTTCGATTATTGCTGCGCGGATTAAGGCTGAGCGTGAGGCGCGCGGCTGGTCGATCGCCGAACTCGCCGACCGCTCAGGAGTGTCGCGAGCGATGATAAGCAAAGTGGAGCGGGGCGAGTCGAGCCCGACCGCGGCGCTACTGGGCCGCTTGAGCGGCGCTTTCGGACTGACGATGTCGACATTGCTTGCGCGTGCAGAAGGCACCGGCGGCCAAATTTCGCGAGCCACCAATCAGCAGCTCTGGTCAGATCCCGAGACGAAGTACGTGCGCCGCTCGCTGTCACCACGTCCTGGCGGACCGCTGGACTTGGTGCAAGTCGACTTACCGCCGAACGCGTCGGTCAGTTATCCGGCATCCAATTATACATTCACCCGGCAACAAATCTGGGTACAATCCGGCCATCTGACG
Organism: Hyphomicrobiaceae bacterium; assembly: GCA_031367505.1. Taxonomy (GTDB): domain Bacteria; phylum Pseudomonadota; class Alphaproteobacteria; order Rhizobiales; family Hyphomicrobiaceae; genus JAKFWF01. The sequence goes on from JANLPY010000338.1 coordinate 17,144, forward strand.
TTTGTGGAAGGGCCCGTTACCCACGAACTATACGAGGGTGATTGCCTGGAACTTGGCACACCAGCCGATTGTACCTTCGCAAATCGAACCTCCAAATCATGCCGGTATGTGGTGGCGGTTGCCCTGAAATAGCTGGCATTAGGCTATTCGTGACGGTTTTCTGCGACCCTGCCCCACGAACGAACTCAACGTATAAGTTGCACATGCCCTTTTGTAACAGCATCAATCGCCCTTGGGAGATCATCGGCGGCGGCGGCCGCAGTACCGCAACCTTGCGTATCGGCCATCAACGTATTGCGCTCGCTGATGTGCGGGAAATTTCTCGCATCGCCACCCGCGAACGAGACTTCCTCGGCAGCCTGCTCAATTACTCAGCTTATCTGATCGTCGCCGCAATATTCATGGTCCTGGTCGTGCAGGGGGGCTGGCGGGAGCGCTTTCTGCTGGCAACCCTATTTTTCGCGATCGTCGGTGCGACGAGTTTGATCGACATCGGGTTATCAACACGCATTCAACTGTATCGATTGACGATCGCAACCAGCGACGGTCAAATCATCGACTTTACCACCGCCGACGCTGCCGAAGCGGATCGGCTGACCGCCACCTTGACTGCCGCAATCCGCGCGCCCTGATCCTGGGTTTCGTAATTGCGCTCCGATCGTGCTAACGAAGCGGGCACAATTACCTCAAGGATCTACGATGACGTCCATGACGAAGCCTGTTGTCCGCTTCGCGCCGAGCCCGACCGGGCGGTTGCATATCGGCAATATTCGCACCGCTATCCTCAACTGGTTGTTGGCCGCAAAGCACGGTGGGCAGTTCATCTTGCGGCTCGACGACACCGACCTCGAGCGGTCGAAGGAGGAACATGTCGAAGCCATCAGACGCGATCTGACCTGGCTCGGATTGACATGGGATCGTGAAGAGCGGCAGTCGCTTCGGTCGGCTCGCTATGGGCAGGTCGCCGAAAGCCTAAAGGCGTCCGGTCACTTGTACCCCTGTTACGAGGCTGAGGATGAGCTTGATCGCCGTCGCAAGCGCCAACTCGCGCGCGGATTGCCACCAACCTACGACCGGGCCAGCCTGCGATTGACGCCAGACGAACACGCGACGCTTGAAGCTGAGGGCCGCAAGCCGCATTGGCGGTTCCGCCTGTCGAACACCGACAAAGCCGATCCGTTATCGCCGGTACCGACACTTGTAACTTGGCCGGATCTGGTGCGCGGCGACCAGTCAGTCGACGTGGGTTCACTATCCGATCCAGTGCTTATTCGTGCCGATGGAACCTGTTTGTACACCTTCACTAGCGTCGTCGACGACTCGGATTTCGGCGTCACTCACATCGTGCGTGGCGAAGATCATGTGACGAATACCGGCGTTCAGATTCAGATTTTCCAGGCCCTTGGAGCGACCATTCCAGCCTTCGCTCATCACAGCCTATTGGTTGGCCGGGACGGGCAGACCCTTTCAAAACGCCTCGGCTCGCTATCGATCGAAGGAATGCGGGCCGATGGCATCGAGCCAATGGCAGTTGCTTGCCATGCAGCGCTCGTCGGCACATCCGATGCAATCGAGATTTATCCATCGCTCGAAGCGCTCGCTGTACCTTTCGACCTATCAAAAATTTCGCGGGCACCAGGACGATTCGATACCGAAGATTTGATCGGGCTGAATGCCAAGCTCCTGCATGGGCTAACCTTTGCCGAGGTGGCGCCTCGCTTAGCGAAAATGCCGGTCGGCGGCGGGGAAGCATTCTGGAACGCGGTGCGCGGCAACATTCGGCTCATTGAGAATGCCAAAGCGTGGTGGGATATCGTTTCTTCGCCGATCACGCCGGTGATCGAGAACGCCGATTTCTGCGCCGCGGCCGCCGCTTCGTTACCGGCTGAGCCTTGGTCCGAAAAAACCTGGGATGAATGGACAACGGCCGTCAAAACCGCAACCGCTGTAAAGGGGCGCGCACTTTTCCATCCGATTCGGCTCGCATTGACCGGACTTGACGCCGGTCCAGAATTGAAGGTGTTACTTCCGTTGATGGGACGATCGAGGGTCGAAAACCGCCTTAAAGGCCGCGTAGCCTAGGGTTTTTGTTATCTTTCCGGTCCAACATGCCTTGCATTTGCCGCACCGTAGGTTCAATAAGAAGCCGCCGGCACCGCTTCACACTCGGAGGGGTGCCCTCATAGAACCTCGGCTGAATGACTGGCGACCTGACTGGCTGCTTATTGTCTTTTCCGAACTCTAGAGATCTAAGGGGATCGAAGCGTGCGGTCCACACTGGCTACATCATCACGCATCTTGACTACGGAAAAGGACTAGCATCATCATGGCTCGCATCACCGGCACAGTGAAATTCTTCAATGGCGCCAAAGGTTTCGGCTTTATCCAGCCAGCCGACGGTTCCAAGGACGTTTTTGTGCACGCCACCGCTCTTGAGCGCGCTGGCATCCGCAGCTTGAACGAAGGCGACAAAGTCTCGTTCGAGCTCGAAGATGACCGCAAGGGTCGCGGCAAGCAGGCAGGCTCGATCGAACTCGCGTAAGCGATCGCTCGACTTTCTGAATATAAGCGCCGCACCGGCATTGCCGCGTGCGGCGTTTTTTATTGGTTGAGTGCCGCTTTCAGAGTGCAGTTTGTCACACTGCGGAACTTACATGCATATAACGACAATTTCCCTCACCTTTGTGCGAAGTGCCACTTGTCGAACGCAATTCACGTGGTCAATTAAGTGTTCTCGTAAACATCCGATCGGGGGTTTGCCGTGACGTTACCTAAAATTCGGAACACTATGAAATCAGCAGCATTTCTTGGCTGCTTGATCGCCTTTGGCTCGATCACACCAGCCAGCGCTCAAAAGGCGGAAGCCCCGTTTTCTCAGTTAAGCGGTGCATGGTCTGGTGGTGGCCAGGTTCGCCTCGAAGGTGGTAAAACCGAGCGTATCACCTGCCGAGCAAACTACACGCCGCGCGACGCAGGTGCGTCGGTCGGCATCGCGCTCCGGTGCGCATCGACAAGCTTTTCGATCAACTTGCGCTCCACCGTCGCATCCAACGGCGGCCGAGTAACTGGCGACTGGGAAGAATCCAACTTTGGTGCATCCGGCAACCTGACCGGCCGGGCATCCGCCGGCAACCTCGCTGTTGCGATCAATGGCGGCGGGTTTAACGGTTCGATGTCGGTTTCGTTCGGCGGATCTCGTCAGCAAGTATCGATCAACACCAATGGTACCGGCTTCAAGGGTGCCTCAATCAGCCTGTCAAAATAGCTGTTGGCGATCTTGACCCGGCCTCCCTACACAGAGCGGCCGGGTCAACTAGAGCGCAATAGGATCTCAGCCGCGTCCGACGAATGGCATTTTCGTCGCCATGATGGTCATGAATTGCACGTTGGCATCTAACGGTAGGCTCGCCATGTAGCGAACCGCGCTCGCGACGTGCGCCACATCCATAACTGCTTCAGGAGCCGTCTGCCCGTTCGCTTGCGGCACGCCGGCTTTCATTCGCCCGCCCATCGCCGTATCGGCATTGCCAACGTCGATCTGGCTACACGCGATGTCATTAATACGGCCGTCGAGCGAGATGCACTTGGTCAATCCGGTGATCGCATGTTTGGTTGCCGTGTAGGCAACCGACATCGGGCGCGGCGCATGCGCCGAGATTGAGCCGTTGTTGATGATGCGCCCGCCTTTAGGCGACTGCGCCTTCATGATCTTGATCGCTTCTTGCGCACATTGGAAACAGGCGGTCAGGTTGAGATCGACAACTTGTTTGAACTTGGCGATATCGATGTCTTCCATTGGGCCTGCGGGCAAACCCATTCCGGCATTATTGAAAAGTACATCAAGACGCCCGAATGCCTCCTTGGTCTTGGCGAACAAGGCGACCACTTGTTTCGGATCGGAAACGTCGGTCGGCACCGCCAGCATCTTGCCGCCGCCCTTTGCCGCCAGTGCCGCAGTCTTCTCCAACTCATCTCCCCGACGCCCGGCGAGTACGACGTTGTAGCCATCAGCCTGAAGCGCCAACGCCGATGCTCGGCCGATGCCAGAACCTGCGCCAGTGACGAGAGCAACCTTCGTTTGAGCCATGAATATATCCTCCTTATTTTGTTGCTTAGAGTTGATGGGAGCTAACATTCCTCCAATAGCGAAACCAGTCCACCAATTGATGATCGGCCATGCGAATGCGCTTCAAACCGTCTTAGCTTGCGGCGACATCCGTCTTGCGAGATAGCCGATGAAGTCGTGGATCTCGCGCTCCATCCACGACAGCGGACCGGGTTTCGAGAGCGGCGCCTTCGCGCCCTGATAGATGCCTTGGACAACCAGCTTGTCCTCGTCGTTGACCTTATCGAAGAACGCGATCGTCTGCGTGACGTACTCGTCTTTGTCTTCCAAGGCCGCATAGCGCTCAGGCGCGACTGCCACGCCAAATCGCACGTCAACCCGGCCTGTCCCGCGCGGACGCAGCGACAAATACCAAAGGTGGTCGGGCGCGAGCACATACATGTGCGTCGGGAAAACCGTCGGCATTACCGAGGTATAGCGCCACTTATCGGTCAACCTCGTATTGGTCTTGTGCGCGAGGCCGTACACCGCATCGGCATTCTTGGTGAATGTTTGATAGGTGAAGTGGTCGAATTTTTGCTCTGGAAAGCCATTGGTCTCAACCGGAAACCAGGCGCCAACGGTCGCCTTATGAGCGACAGGTAGATGGTAGCTCTCCATAAAGTTTTCCGTCAGCAGCTTCCAATTCGTGTCCCAGGCATAGTCATAACGCGCGACCGGAATGTAGTGCTCCTGCGCGTACCGGTTGGTGACTTCGGCCAATGGCGCCAGCATATCTGCAACGTTCGGCGCGTGCTCGTTCAGCGTCACGTAGATCCAACCCTGCCAAATTTCGGTGCGAATTTCCGGTAGCTTGTGGTCGCGCGGTTTGAACGAACTCGTCGGGTCGTTGTGCGCTGCCCCCATATGCGGGGCCCCGATCAAGCGGCCGTCGATGTCGTAGGTCCAGGCATGGTAGGGGCAAACGATCCGCTTCGCGTTGCCGCAGCCGTCCAGCAACCGCATCATCCGATGCAAGCAGACGTTGGCGTGCGTTTTAATGGCACCGTCGCTCGTGCGGAATGCCACTACCGGTTGATCGCCGATTGCAAATGTCAGGTAGTCGCCTGCTTTCGGGAGATCCAACGTGCGGCCGAGGCACAGCCATTCCTTGGCGAAGATTTCCTGCTGCTCCAAAGCCAAAACGTCGTCCGAGCGATAGAGCCCCGGATGCATCGCCGTAGCTTCGCCCAGCGGCAACCCGGCCGATACTCGCAGCGATTGCAGTAATACTTCCAGCGTTGGTTGCGTCATGATCGATCCTTTGCTTCAAACCGATTGAAGCAAAAATAGCCGGAGCGGCCAAGGCGTCTGTCGTTACCCCAGTTTTTTGGCGCCGTAGAACAAAACCCAGGTCGCGAAGTCGTCCGTAAAGTTGGAAAAACGATGTGGCTCGTGGGCCGCCACGAACAACACATCACCCGGCGCAAACGACACCTTCTCGGCGCCGCGCTCAAACGTGCCGGTGCCGGAGATCACAAAATAGAGCTCGTCCTGATCGTGTGGCGTCTGATTATCGACAACCTTGGGCGCGTAGTGGCGCACCTCGATTTCTGGTTTGCCGATCACCAGCGATGACAAGCGACCGGGCGGAAACGGTAGCTTGGCAGCGTCCGCCGGTGTGATACGCGTCGGGATGGTCATGTGTGGGGCTCCATGATTGCCCCGCCACCCTAGATCTGCGCGGGCCGCTTCGAAAGAGGCCAACATCGAGTGTTCACGCCCGGTGGATTTTCACGTACTCGAAATCGCCGTCCCGATTGTCGATGCCGATTTTCGGCGCCGCGATCCAGCCGGCATACTTGCCGCGATCCCAGCAAGGTTGCATCAGCGAGGCGATGAAGTCGCCATCGTCCTTCGAAGGCAACCAATCATCCATGTGCTTGACCCATTCGACGTCGGACAGGAGTTTGGCATCGGGCGAGGCTTTCACAGCCTTGAACTCTCCGATATGCCGGTTGAAGGCGACCGACGGCAGCTTGATCTGGAAGTTGACGCCCTGCTTCTCGATGATCTTGTTCCAGCGGTTGATACCGCCTTGGCAGTCCTTCACGTAGTCATCGCGCAGACGCATATTCAGCGCCGTGAGCGCCGGCTCATCGACCAATCGCAATTCGCCGTTGACCAACTTGAGGACCGGATAGATCGCCCGCGACAACTCGTGATCGTCTTCGATCTTGGTTTCCATGAACCGGCCTTTGACGCCCGAGTGGTAGAAATTTGCCGCGTTGGTCGAGACCTCTGAGCCGAACAGATCGAGCGACAGCGAGAAGTGCAGATTTGCTTTCTTCTGCAGTGTCGGCAGATCGATCACGCCGAGCGCGCGGATTTTTGCGATGTCGTAGGGATCTTCTATGCCGGCAGCCTTCATCGCCTGGCAGGTCCGCTCGATGGTGCGCCCGACCCCGGTTTCGCCAACGAACATGTGATGCGCTTCTTCCGTCAGCATGAAACGGCAGGTCCGCGACATCGGATCGAAACCGGATTGCGCGAGGCTTTCCAACTGCATCTTTCCGTCACGATCGGTGAAAAACGTGAACATGAAGAATGACAGCCAATCGGGTGTCACCTCGTTGAAGGCACCGAGCATGCGCGGCTGATCTTCGTCGCCTGAGCGGCGCTGCAACAGACCATCGGCCTCTTCGCGACCATCCTTGCCGAAGTATTTGTGCAGCAGATAGACCATCGCCCAAAGATGGCGGCCTTCCTCGACGTTGACCTGGAACAGATTGCGCATATCGTAAAGCGAGGGCGCGGTCTTACCGAGGTGACGTTGCTGCTCGACAGAGGCGGGCTCGGTATCGCCCTGGATGACGATCAACCGGCGCAGCATTGCGCGGTATTCGCCGGGCACTTCCTGCCACGCCTTCTCGCCCTTATGCGCGCCGAAGTTGACCTTGCGCTCCTGGTCTTGGGGAGCAAGGAGAATGCCCCAACGATACTCGGGCATCTTTACATAATCGAATTTCGCCCAACCCTTGGGATCGATCGAAATCGCCGTGCGCAAATACACGTCCGAAGTTTGGAAGCCGTCCGGCCCCTGTGCCATCCACCAATCGATATAACCCGGGTGCCATTGTTCGAGTGCCTTGAGCACGCGTTGATCATCGACGAGACCGACATTATTCGGGATCTTCGTCGTGTAGTCGACGGCGCCGGAAAGGGCAGTTGCGGTGGTCATGGCGTAGGGTCCTTGATAGCGTTCGTAGCTTATTGCTCATGATTAGTATGATTAGTTGACGCCTACGTTGCGAGATGATCCTTTGCCGGAATGGCTAACCTTCTCGCACGACGTTTGCGAAGTGACATGACCGACGAGGAGCGGATCCTTTGGAGCGACCTGCGTAAACGCAGTTCCATGGGTCTGCGATTTCGCAGGCAGCATCCGATCGGACCATACGTTGTTGACTTTGCCTGCTTGGAACGAAACCTCATTGTCGAAGTCGACGGTGTGCATCACAGCCAAGCTGCCAACATCGCTGCTGACACACGGCGCACTGCCTGGCTCGAAGCGAATGGCTATCGCGTATTCCGCTGTTGGAACTGGGAAGTGCGTGAAAATCTCGACGGTGTCATTACTTCGATGCTGGGCGAATTCGGATTGCTCGACGATACCCCCCACCCCGGCCCTCCCCCACCAGGGGGGAGGGGGGGAAGATGGACAAGGTAGCTTTCGCGTTGCATCAACTAGCCCATCAGTGAGCCCGCACCCATTTCTTACCCTCCCCCCTTGAGGGGGAGGGGCAGGGTGGGGGGTGTCGCAGGAACGTGCAACAGGATCAATCATCGGTCCTAAATCCGATCCCGGTTGAATTCGGCTTTCTGGCCGGTGCCGTAGCGTTTGAGGGCGCCGTTTTCGCCGCTCGCATTTGGACGCTGGAAGATCCAATTCTGCCAGGCGGTGAGGCGTCCGAAGATGCGCGTTTCCATAGTCTCAGGGCCGGGGAAACGCAAATTAGCCTCGAGCCCCGTGAGACCGTCGGCCGAGAAGCTCGCGCGCTCCTCGAGGAAGATCCGGATCTCGTCGTCCCAATCGATGTGCTCGAAGGTTTGAGTGACGAGGCCCAGCGCCTCGGCTGCATCGGCATCGAGTGGTTTTCCGGCTTGAGCTTGGGCCGCGGCAACGCTCTCCGGCGTGCCAAGAAAACGCGTGGCAAGGCGCGTTAGGTCATTGCTCATCGGATAGGGGCCGAAGTTCGACGCCGTCAGCACCAAAACGGCCGGCGCTCGATTGTCGCCCGGGAACGTGCCCGCCAGCATGTATGAGCGATCACAGGCAAACGCGATTTCGGCGAGCGGTCCAGCAAAACAACTCCCCGGTGTGATCAACGCCACGAGCGAGCGCGAGGTAACGTCGATGCGCTTCAATGTGCGCTTCCAATAGTTGGTGATCTCACGCACAAGCCAGTGCGATCCGTGATCAGCGCTGAATTGATCGTAAGCTAGAACGTTCGTCGCATCACCCACTGTCTTGAAGATCCACACGCCCACATCGAGCTCATTGAGCCGCAAATGCAAGATCGCATCTTCGAGTTCGCGCGCACACCGCAGCGGCCAAAACTGGTCGCCTTCGGCTAGAAATGCATCAACCGAATTCGGCGCAGCATCGGCTGGACCTGAAACCGTGATCGTCGCGCGGCGTGCGGCGCGGTCAATATCAACGCGCACGGAGGAATATATCACGGCATCGCCATCGATTTGCCGAGCCAGCGGCTGGAACGTCACGCCCTTGGCATCAGCCGGCCGATGCGATCCGGCAGCGAACTTGGCCGCGGCCGATTTTACGACCGCATCGAATTTCGAATTCGGCGCGGTCTGATCGACGAGCCGCCACTGCACGGCGCGTTTCCCCTTGACGCCTTCTTCCGTCGTGCAAAACACATCCGCCAGATCACGGCGTACACGGCGCTTGTCGGTCACGCGGGTCAATCCGCCTGTCCCTGGCAGTACCGCTAGCAAAGGCAACTCGGGCAGCGATACGGTCGAGTTACCGTCATCGGCAAGAATGATATGGTCGGTTGCGAGCGCCAACTCGTAGCCGCCGCCCGCCGCCGTGCCCTTGATGGCGCAGATGAACTTGAGGCCGGAGTTCTGGCTCGCCTCCTCCATGCCGTTGCGCGTCTCGTTGGTGAACTTGCAGAAGTTCACTTTGTGCGCGTGCGTCGAGCCGGCCAGCATGCGGATGTTGGCACCAGCGCAGAACACCTTGTCCTGGCCCGACTT
>JANLPY010000341.1:0-2914 GCA_031367505.1 Hyphomicrobiaceae bacterium
AGTTGCTTCTCGACAACCGCCTTGTGGGCGCTCCAGTCCTCGAGATCCATAGGCTGTTCCTTGCCCTTGTCGACGCGCAGCAAGCTGATCCACGCGATGACACCGTCCTGGGGAGCCGCATCGGTATTGGTAATGACCGATCGAAATGCCAGATGGTCTCCCATCTGGGGGATCTTTGGATTGGCTCCACTCGGTGCGAGCTCCACGGTCAGCCCTGCGGCAGAAGCTGGTCCGGCAAGCCACGCAAGTCCGGCAGCGACAATAAACGGTGCGATCTTCATGACAGTCATCCTTCTGGTGCTTGTTTCCTTCGCTAGTTACCGTGCCACTGCCCGTACGCTTGCTACCGCCATGAACAGCGACAGCACGAGAAAGACGGCGACGGGAAGGGCGTGCAGCCCTTGGTCGAAGATCGACTGGCTATCGATGACGACCGCATCGTAAGCGTTGATCGCGCCCGAGAACGGATTGATGGCATCAAAGATCCGGCCGATGGCTGATTGCCGCAGGCTGGGGCCAAGCAACAGCGGACTGGCCGACAAAACCAGCAGGATGAGCGATACCGACAGCGCGGACCGCGTCGATCCGAGCCAGGTGCCGAGTGCCAAGGCGAGGAAGCCGAACGCCAGGACGACCGGCGTTCCGAGCAGGAGCAAGGCCACAACCGATGGGATGAGGTTCTGCCCCGAGCTGCCGACGGCCCAGAGATACGGCAACGACAAGAGCAGCATCGCACCCCACGCGGCGATGGGCGCTCCCAGTTTTCCGGCAATAATTCCGTTGCGAGAGATCGGCGTGAGCAATAGGGGCACAAGCGAGCCGCGCTCGCGCTCGCCGGCGATGGCGTCGACGCCGCTCAGGATTGCCAGCAAGGCGCCGAGCGCCGTGATGACGCCCAGCATATCGTAGACGACCTGCGCATTGTCGAGCAGACTGAGCTCGGTATTGGCGACGAAGAGAAGCGCGAACACCGACAGCACGCTGGTCAGCATCAGCAGCCAAAGTCGCCCGCGCGGACTGACCAGGACCTCCCGCGCCTCCTTGACGAACAGCACCATGGCTGGCGACCGCGTGGTGTGGTGCGTGGTGCCAACTTGGCCGAATTTATTATTCGTATCCTGATGAACAACGGTCATGCCGCCCTCCTATGGGGTTCGCTGTTTGCCTCGGTCAAGTCCATGTAAAGCTCTTCGAGGCCGCCGCCCGCGCTCACGATTTCCGTGATCGGCCAGCCGCGGAACACCAGATCGCGCCACGCCACCGCAGGCGCGGTATCGGCTGGGATGTCCACGATCGCCCATTCGCCCTCATGGGACAGAATGCGCACCGGCAGCGAAAGCTTCGAATTGTCTGCAGGCAGAGCGCCCGCCAGACGCACGCGGAACCGATGTGTCTTGGCGCGGCTTTGCAGCAGGTCACCGATACGTCCCTCAGCAACCGTGCGACCGTCGACAATGAAGCCGACTCGCGAGCAGAGGCGTTCGACGTCATCGAGCAGGTGGGTGCATAAAAGGATTGCCGTGCCGGTTCCAGCCAGCGCCAGGAAGATGTCATGAATTTCGCGCCGACCACGGGGGTCGAGGCCGTTGGTCGGCTCGTCGAGCACCAGGAGGCGTGGATCGGCGATCAACGCTCTTGCCAGCCCGAGGCGCTGTTTCATGCCGCGGGAGTAAGTCGAGATCGGCAGCCCGGTCGCTGCTTCAAGTCCAATCTGTCCTATGCGGTCGGCAAGCTCGCTGGAGGAGTATTCCAGCCGATACAGCGACGCGAAGTATGCGAGGTATTCCTCGGCCGACATCCACTCATGGAATCCGTTCTGCTCAGGAAGTGCTCCGATGCGCGATCGCAGAGCATCACCGTGAACCCGTGGATCGCGGTTGAATAGCCGGACCGCGCCGGATGTAACCGGAAGCAGGCCGAGAGCGGCCGCGATTGTCGTACTCTTGCCGGCGCCATTGGGACCGACCAGCCCATAAATCTCACCCTTGTCGAGTGTCAGGGAAACGCCCTTGAGAATTGGACGTCCGCCGAGGGAAAGTTTGACGTCGTCGAGTGCAAGGATCATGGTGCGTCTCCAGGTCGGATGTGAGGCGGCATCGCCGTATGCAGGCAGCGGGTGACCGCTGCCTGATTGCGGTCCATCAATCGTTGTCGCCATCGTCGTCGTTCTGCGCGGCCACGGTCTTGACAACTTTGCCCGTCTGCGTGTCGATCAGCACCTTCTGGCGCGCGCCGTCCTTCAGGACTTTCACCTCGAAGTTCACCGTGCCGTCCTGATCCTCGATGCCGGTGCCGACCGCCTTGCCGCCGGTCGCCTGTTGGGCGGCGGCTATAGCTTGGGGCATCGTGATCTTGGCATTGGTCATGATTGCGGCTTCGTCGTTCTTGGCATCCTGGCGCTCCTTGGCGAAGGCGAGCCCTCCAATTCCTCCGGTTGCCAGGGTCCCGGCGATCACAGCCGTCAGAAGCGTCTTGCGGTTCATGATGGTCTCCGTAACTGAGCGACATCGCGGGAGTGCGAGTTCGCTTGGAGAGACAATGCCGCCTGACGCGTTGCTCCTACTTGTCTGAATTCATACCAATCGGTAATAAACCGCTCCGGGTTCATCGGAGGCTCCAACTCCTGAGAGACTGGAGCCATGACGAATCACAAGACATCCGCGAAGTTTTCAACTGAAGTGCGTGAGCGCACCTCGATCGAAGCCGTTCGACGTCCAGGAACTGAAGGTGGGGCTGATCAAAGCTGATCAGACGTTTCGCAAGCATGCCGCCGACGGACACAAGATCCTGACCCGTCGGATCGGCATGAAGCGAGCCGTCGATGCCGCCTCATCTTACCTCTTGGCACAACTGGCGACCGACCCGACAGTCACACCCCTGGAGCGGATGCAGTTCACGGCGCAACTGTTTGAGC
>JANLPY010000347.1:0-42866 GCA_031367505.1 Hyphomicrobiaceae bacterium
CTGATAAGGTGCCGCCGATGCCTGCATCAGAAGCGTTGTCGGCGTTCCTGGGATGCCACCCGAGTCGAGCACATAGCGCCCATCAATGGCACTGAGTTTGCCGTCGGCATCGGCGCTAACGCGAACGTCGATTCGCGCGGCAGCGGCCGGCCCTGATCCGCCGGACATGACCTCGTCGCGGCTGATCACAATCTTGACCGGGCGTCCACACGCTTGAGAAAGTCGCGCCGCGATCGGTTCGACATGGACGGTGATCTTGCCGCCGAAAGCACCGCCGACTTCGAGCGGGATCACTTTGATTTTCGAATGCGATAGCCCGAGCAATACCGCCGTCTGGATTTCGGTTTGGAACGCGCCCTGCGTCGACACCCATAGCGTGACGAAACCGGTTGCATCCGCCTCGGCGACGCACGCCATCGGCTCGATGTAGCCCTGATGCGCGGTATCGATAACGGTTCGGATCTCACCGATTTTCGCGGCGGAAGCAAATGCCGCCGCCACATTGCCGCGCTCGATCAGTGTTCGCCCTCCCGCATTACGCGGAGCAAGCACCGTTGCATCGAAACCTTTCGGCTTCATCGCCGGGTGAATCAGTAGAGCACCGGGTGCCGATGCCGCTTCGATATCCATCATCGCTGGCAACACTTCGTACTCGACATCGATGAGTTCGAGTGCGGCGGCCGCAATATACGCATCGACGGCGGCGACGGCCGCGATCGGATGGCCGCGCCACAGTACGCGATCGCTGGCAATGACGGTAAGGGCCGAGACCCAGACATCTGCTCCGGTCTCGCCGAAGGGGATCATCGTGCCCGGTTCGATCTCCGGAAAATCACTCGCCGTCACGACAGCGAGTACGCCCTTGAGCGCGCGCGCTTTGCTCGTATCGATCGACAAGATTCGGGCATGCGCATGCGGACTTCGCTTGATCCGTCCGACGACCATGCCTGGTCGTGTCAGATCGGCGGGATAGGTGGCACGGCCGGTTACACGCTCGCCGGCATCGACGCGTGGGAGACGTTTGCCGACGACGTGCATCGGGACTTCTGATGCTGTCATGGGCGTGGCTCCCGCAAGTCATTCGCCGCCGACGCAATCGCCTCGACGATCTTGCCGTAACCAGTGCAGCGGCAGATATTTCCCGCGATGGCGTGGCGTATCTCGTGATCGTCGGGTGACGGATTTCTCCGCAATAGCGCCACCGCCGACAGAACGATGCCCGATGTGCAAAACCCGCACTGCGTGCCGCCGTGTTTGATCAACGCCGCTTGCACCGGATGCATTGTATTGCCGGCGGCGACGCCCTCGATCGTGGTGACCTTGGCGCCATCGGCTTCGACGGCGAGCACCAAGCACGCGCAAACCGGCTCGCCATCGACGAGTACCGTGCACGAACCGCAGTTGCCGTTGCTGCAACCTTCCTTGGAGCCGGTAAGCCCGAGGCGATCACGCAGCAGCTCAAGCAAGGTCTCGCGCGTGTCAGCCAACGCTTCGCGCGGCTCGCCGTTCACTTCAAGGGCAACGACTGCTTTCATGCGATTTTGTATCCAAGTTCGGTGGCACATGTTTCCAGCACACGGCGGGTCAGCACAGCGACCAGATGGCGCCTGTAATCTGCCGAGCCGCGGGTATCGGAAATAGGCCGTGCTTCTTGTGCGGCAACCGACGCTGCTTCGGCGAACAATGCTGCCGATGGTCGATGACCTACGACGACGCTCTGCGCCTGCGTTGCGACGATGGCGGTTGGACCGACAGACGCTAACGCAATCCGCGCTTCAGCGACGAGCCCGTTGGCGTCGAGCACGACCACGGCACCGACGCCGGCGACCGCGATATCCATCTCGCGGCGCGGCGTGAACCGTAGATAAGCCGAACCGGTTCGCTGTTTTTTGGGCGGTAGCACGATTGCGACGAGCAATTCGCCATCGGCCAGCGCCGAGCGACCCGGCGCGATCGCCATCGCTGCGACAGGAATTTCTCGACGGCCGTTCGGTCCGAAAATCTCCGCAAGCGCGCCGTGGCAGATCAGTAGCGGCACACCATCCGCAGAGGGAGCAGCGTTGCAAACGTTGCCGCCCAGGCTTGCGCGCGATTGAATCTGGAGACTGCCGATCAGTCGGGCGGACGCCAGTAGTGCTGCGTGCTCTGCGACGAATTCCGGGTTCTGGCCGAGCTTGCTTACGGTCGTTGCCGCGCCAATCCGCCAACTGCCATCTGGCTTGCGCTCCATAACATTGAGTTCATCGATGCGTTTGAGATCGATGACGCGAGATACGGATCGCCGGCCTTCGCGCATTTGCGGGATCAGATCCGTGCCGCCAGCCAACAAGTGTGCGGCACCATTCGCCAGCAGCCCTACGGCATCCTGCACAGTGGTCGGACGACTGTAGTAAATCTCCTGCACATTGGCTCCTAAGTTGCATTGACCGGCGCACGAGTGCCAATTTTGCGAGCAGTCGCGCGTGCGTTTTCCCGTGAAACACATTGTGCGGCTGGGATGATGCTATGGCAACATTAGCGTCGAATGCCTGCAATGCCCAGCCTTCCGTAGTTACGTTATGCGCATCACAGCCTCACCCAACGCCGCGAAAATCGGCTCGATCCCCAGGCCAGGCCGATCGGTCGTTGTCATTCGGCCGTCGATACGTTTGGGCGCCCCACTGGCGATCGTCTTTGTGCCGTAGCTATTGAAATCGGTGGCAGCGATCAGAAGCTCTTTCGGTGTCGAACGCGAAAGATGAGCGATCGATGCTGTCACGATATCGCCGCCCCATGTGTCTTCAATGATCATCATCAGGCCAGCGTTGACGGCCACATCCCGGATCGCTCGTGCCTTGGTCAATCCGCCAACTTTACTGATCTTCAAGTTGATCGCGTCCATTGCGCCGTCACTTAGCCCTCGCAACAAAGCATCCAAGCAGTCGATATTTTCATCCAACGTAAATGGCAGCGGTGTGCGCCGGCGAATGTCGAGACATTCCTCGTACGTGACGCATGGTTGCTCGATGGTGACGTCCAAATCCCGGACCGCATTGACGACACGCGCCGCCTCATGCCTCGTCCAGCCGGTATTGGCGTCGGCGAACAGCATGTCGCCGGGCTTCAGCACCGCCGAGCAGGCGCGGATCCGCGCGATGTCATCTTCGACGCTGCCACCCACCTTGAGCTGGAACTTGGTGTAGCCTTCCGCCCGATACGCTTGGAGATTTGCGGCCATTTCCGCGGCCGGGCGTTGCGAAATGGCGCGATACAATGGCACCGTGTCCTGTTGCGCACCACCCAGCAGAATATGACATGGCAGCCCAGCGGCCTTGCCTAGAATATCCCAACACGCAACGTCGATCGGGGCCTTCACGTAAGCGTGGCCGCGCAGAACAGCATCCATCCGGCCGTTGAGGACATCGAGTTCGCGCGGATCGAGCCCGATCAATTTCGGCGCCAACTCTTTGAGCCCCGCCCTGACGCCCGCAGCATAAGCCGGGAGGTAGGCAGCCCCTAACGGCGTGCACTCGCCATAGCCAGTAATGCCCGCATCGGTATCGACTGCAACCACTGTCGCGTCGAACACCTCGACGAAGTTGCCGTTCGACCAGGAATAGCGCCCCTCGACAAGTGGGAGGTCAACCTGCCAAGCGCGAATTCCGGTGATCTTCATGGCAATCTCCTGGGTCGTGGAAGCGGCGCGCAACGCGACGTTCGAAAGCTTGGCGACCGTTAGACGTCACCATCAGCCTTTAACCAACGCACGGCAGTCCGGAACGCTTCCAGTGTCCGGGCAACCTCGTCTGGTCCGTGCGCCGCTGAGACGAGACCGCCTGGCGCGCCCATGATGTCGACGCCATTTGCAATAAGCGCGATGCGGAGACGGTAGGCGAGATCAGGATTGCGAACGCCCTTGAGATCTTGGAAACCAAGCTTGCCCGCATCGAAGGTCGCAGGATCGATTGGTAGTTTTTTCGGATTCTGGAAAATTTGGAACGCTGAAGCCTCGCCATAGACGCCCCACGCGACATCCTCATCAATCAAGATCTGACGCAAGCCGGATCTGATCGCGGCAGCCGTTTTCTCCGCTCGCTCGCTTACGTCCTCCCGCTCGATGATCGCCAGCGTCGTGGTTGCCGCCGCAGCACACAAGGGGTTGGCATTGAACGTTCCTTGATGGCCTATCTTTTCGCGACTTGCCTGCTTCATCGCCTTTGCATCCAGCTGATCCAGGATATCGGCACGCCCGGCAACGGCACCACCTGGCAGACCGCCCGCCACGATCTTCGCGAGGACCGTCAGATCGGGAGTGATGCCGAACCGCTGTTGCGCTCCACCGCGCGACCACCGGAAACCGGTGATCACCTCATCAAAGATCAGCACGGTGCCGTGCGCGCGCGTGATCTCCCGCAGTCTCTGCAGAAAGCCCGCCGGCAACGGAACCTGTCCCCATGAACCGCCAGACGCCTCCAAGATTACGGCGGCAACGTCATCACGTTCGTTCAAAGTTGCCGCGACCCGTTCGGCATCGTCGGCTGGTAGCAGAATCGTCTCGGCGGCGAGGCTCGGCGGTATCCCGACCGGTACGCCTCCGTCGAAATGCGACATCGCACCAGCCGTCACCGCGTCGTGCCAGCCATGAAAATGGCCGACAAAGCGAATGATTTTCGTCCGCCCCGAAAATCCACGCGCGAGCCGCAATGCCAGGTGCGACGCCTCGGTGCCGGAGGCCGTGAAGCGCACGCGATCAGCGGACGGCACCAACCGATTGACGAGTTCTGCCCACACGACTTCCAATTCATGGGACGAGCCCCAGTGGGTGCCAAGCTCGGCCTGCTGCCGGACGGCGGCAACGACTTCCGGACGTCCGTGCCCCAGCAAGAGCGCGCCATGTCCGCCGAAATAGTCGACGTACGAATTGCCATCCACGTCCCACTTGTACGCGCCGGCGGCGCGAGCGGCGTAAATCGGATACGGCAGAAGCGTGCGGCTGTCATGCGTCAGCCCAGCGGGAATGACCTTGCGCGCCCGCTCATACAAAGCGGCCGACTTTCGTGTTCGCTCGCGGAATGCAGCCTCGACTTTCGAATTTGTGCGGGGTGCGCTGATCGCCGGCATGGGTCGCTCCTGGTCATGGAAGGTGCACCGCAATTTATGCAGTTGATGCGCCTAAGCGCTAGGCAGATTCAAGCCGGGCACCTGTTCGTCCCGAACATACGAAATAGCCTTCCCACGGTCGCCAGCGTACTGCCGCCGCTCCTCACGCGAATTCATTGCGCAACGCGGTCTGGCCTTGCTGTAGCCGAGCCAGATTGTCGAGCAGCACGTCGATCACATTCTCCTCGTAGCTGCGCGTTTCGCCGCCAGTGTGCGGCGTGATGACGACGTTCGGCATGGTCCATAAAGGCGACGAGGCCGCTAGTGGTTCCTCGACGGTGACGTCGATACCGGCCGATGCGAGGTGCCCCGATTGCAACGCCGCGATCAGTGCTGGCTCGTCGACCACCGCCCCGCGCGCGACGTTGATCAGCATTGCGCCGGGCTTCATTGCGGCAAAAGCTTTTGCGTTCATCAGGTTGGTCGTTTCTGGCGTGATCGGACAGGTCAGCACCACGATATCGGCACGCGGCAGAACCTTCAGCAGGTCGCGATCGGCGAACACTTCATCGGCGCCACCCGTTCCCTTCGCTGGATCACGACGCGTGCCGATGACGCGCATGTCGAACGCCTTGGCGATCGCTGCGAGTTTGCCGCCAATGCCTCCCATGCCGACGATGAGCATCGTTTTGCCCGCCAACTCGTCCTCGCGCTTGGCCGGATCGCCGATCATGCCGCGCCAGAACTTCTTGTGCTGATGATCGCGCGCCAGATGCAATTGCCGCGTGATGCTGAGCGTCATCGCGATCGCGTGTTCGGCGACGGCCTGGGCGTTGACACCCTGCGCGCTCGCGAGCCTGACGCCGAGGTCCCGGAAGGCCGCGACATCATATTGGTTCATGCCGGCGCTGATCGACTGCACGAAGGCAAGCTTCGGCGCGCGTGCCAGCCACTCGTTGCGCCACATCATGGATACGCTGACGACGTGCGCTTCCCCGATCCGCGCCAATGTTTCATCGGGGGAGCGCGCCTCGATGTACTTGAGGCTGGTGTTGCGACGCTTCAGGGCGTCACCGAGTTGGTATGCGCCGTGGGCGAACAGCACAACGGTATCGGCGTGCGGGGGCAGCTTGCGTGTGCTCATGAAAATCGCCTCATTTAGAATTGGATGCTGCAGTGTAGCGCCACAGGCTCATGCCGCCAATGCCACACACGAGAACGCCACCCGCGCTTCGGTTGGCACACCAAATCGCGCGGTATGGCGTGCCGGCAGCCCTTCGGGAAAGTGCTTGACGTATTCCTCGTTGCAGGCGGCATAATCATTGGGGTCGGTAATCAGCATCGTCATCTGTACGACGCGATCAAGGCTGCTGCCCGCGTCATGCAGAATGCGCGAGATCAACGCCAACGCATTGCGTACTTCGGCCTGCGGCGTGTCACCGCGAAAAATGCCTTTGGCAGGATCGTGTGGTGCGCTATGTCCTGACACGAAGACCAGTCCGCCAGCCTTCGTCGCCCGGCTGAAAGGGCGGCTGGAGCCTGATTCTGGTTGATCAATAAACTCAATCATATTTATGGCTCCGGCGGCTAAGCGCGAAACGCTGGATCGCTATGCAGGTTGGCCCAATATATTCGCTTTTCGTCAGCGCCATTCGCATAGTACGGTTCCGAACATCATCACACACCGCCAACGCAAAGGCTTGAACCATGAATCTACATCGTATGCTGCTCGAGCGTAAGGCTGCGGGTCGACCGGTAACCGTCGGCATTATCGGCGCCGGAAAGTTCGGCACGATGTTCCTGTCGCAAGCCCGCAAGACCGATGGCATTCACATCGTCGGCGTCGCTGATCTCAATATGGCGCGCGCCCGTTCGCAGCTGAAACTCGGTTGCTGGCCGGAGGAGCAATATGCCGCCAAGTCGATCGACGACGCGTTGAAGGCTGGTACCACCGTCATCACCGACAAGGCCGACAGCCTGATCACGCATCCAGCGGTCGAAGTCATTATCGAAGCGACCGGCGATCCGGGTGCCGGTATCCGGTTCGCGCTGAAAGCGATCGAGAACGGCAAGCACATCATCATGGTCAACGTCGAGGCCGATGCCGTGGCCGGACCGCTGCTTGCCCGCAAGGCCAAGGCTGCCGGTGTCGTTTACTCGCTCGCTTGGGGCGACCAGCCGGCATTGATCGCCGACCATGTCGATTGGGCACGCGCCGCCGGGTTCAAGGTCGTCGCCGCCGGCAAGGGCACGCGTTATCATCCGACCTATCATCAATCGACGCCGGACACAGTCTGGGATATTCTCGACAAATACATGAAGATCCGCGATCGCCAGTCGATCAACCCGAAGATGTTCAACTCGTTCGTTGATGGTACCAAATCGGGCATCGAGATGACTGCGGTCTGCAATGCGACGGGCCTCCACTCGCAAGCCGAAGGGTTATCGTTCCCACCTGCGACGCGCTTCGAGCACGCGGAAATCTGCAAGCCGAAGTCGGATGGCGGCGTGCTCGAAAAAGCCGGCGTCACCGAGGTCACATCGTCGGTATATCGTGACGGATCCGACGTGCCAAACAGCTTGGTGATGGGCACCTACGTCGTGTTCGAGGCGGCGAGCGCCTACGGCGAGGAATGCTTCCGCGAATACAGCATGCTGCAAGACTCGAGCGGCAAATATGCCTGCCTCTATCGCCCGATCCACATGATCGGCCTTGAATTGGGAATCTCCGTCGCCTCGGCGGCGTTACGCAAGGAGCCAACCGGCGCGCCGGTGTGCTTCAACTCGGACGTGGTGGCCACCGCAAAGCGCCCGCTGAAGGCTGGAGAAATGCTCGACGGCGAAGGCGGCTTCTGCGTTTGGGGCAAGCAGACGCCGGCCACGCATTCGCTAAAGGAAGGCTATCTGCCGCTTGGCCTCGCGCACAACGTGAAACTGAAGCACGACGTCGCGACCGGTGAGCGCCTGAAGTGGTCCGACGTTGCTTATGATCCCAAGGATCTTGCGGTAACGGTGCGCCGCGAGATGGAAGACACGTTCCGCGGGTAAGCAGCGTCGATCCGACTGCTAGCTCATAACCGCTGCCATGGAGAGCTTGATGAAACTCAAAGGCAAGATTGCCTGGGTGACGGGCGCCGGCAGCGGCATTGGCGAGGCGGCGGCAATGGCCCTCGCATCCGAGGGGGCCGAGGTCGTCCTGACTGGCCGCACCAAAAGTAAGTTGGAGCGCGTCGCCAGGTCGATTTCCGAAAAGGGCGGCACGGCGCACGTTAAGCCGGCCGACGTGACTGACGCGATACAAGTGCAGACGGTGGCCGATTTCATCAAGTCAGCCAAAGGCCGGATCGACATTCTGGTCAATAACGCCGGTCTTAACATCCGCGACCGATCGTGGGACAAGCTCACCGCTGCTGGCGTTGATGAAGTGGTGGCTGGCAATCTCGCGAGCGCATTTTACTGTGCGCTCGCCGTTTTGCCGATGATGCGTGCGCAAAAGGACGGCATTCTCATTCATACCGCCTCGTGGGCGGGACGTTTCGTCAACCCGCTGTCCGGTGTGGCCTATACCGCCGCCAAGCACGGTGTCGTTGCCATGAGCCATAGCCTCAATCTGGAAGAGTGCGTCAACGGCATTCGATCGACTGTTTTTTGTCCGGGTGAGGTTGCGACACCGATCCTCGACGAGCGCCCCAATCCGCCATCGCCTGAGGACCGCGCACGGATGATTCAACCGCAGGATTGCGGCGATCTGATCCGATACGTGGCGTGCTTGCCACCGCACATCTGCATGAACGAAGTGCTACTTAGCCCGACTTGGAATCGTGGCTACGTCGCCTTACGGCAGCGCCATTTGAGCTAGTGCATACGGCGCCTACTTCTGGTGCGACTCAAAGCCGCCAACACGAAAATCCTTCAACACTTCAGGCTTGAAGGCGAGGCCATGTCCGGGGGCCTCCGATGGCGCCAACATGCCGTTGACCGGGATCGCGGGCGTCACCCACAGATCGTCATTCCAATCCATGTATTCGAGATAATTGGCGTTGGGGATTGACGCCAGCACATGCACGGTCAGCTCGTGAAATAGGTGCGGCGCGATCTGGATGCCCCAGGTGTCGGCAACAGTTGCGATTTTGCGCAGTTCGGTTAGCCCGCCACGCATCGGATCAGGTTGCAGGATCGGGATTGACGGCGTGTTGAAAAACGGTCGCATATCGAACCGCGTGACGTGCGTTTCACCGCCAACAACGCGCATCTTTAGTGCAGCCGCCACCCGCGCGTAGCCGGCGAAATCCTCGCACACCACCGGCTCCTCCATCCAATAGAGATCGCACTCATCGAAGTGATGACCGGCCTGGATTGCGGTCGCCGCATCCCATCCCATGTTAATGTCGATCATGATCTCGATGTCGGGCCCGAGCGCGTCGCGCATCGCCTGGACATTCTTCACATCCTCGCGCCACGGCCGGATATGAGCGGCCTGCATCTTGATCGCCTTCATCCCCATGCCGGTGAACTGCTTGGCACGCTCGATCATGCCGTCCCGGCCGAGCCCGCGCCAGCAACCCGAGCCGTAAGCGGGCACTGAATTGCGTGCGTTGCCCCAAAGGCGATGCAGCGGGAGTTGAGCACGGCGGCCGACGATATCCCACAGCGCGATATCAACCGCCGATAGGGCAAAAACCGCGACGCCGGCACGACCAATCCAATAGGTGCCTTTCCACATCGACTGCCAGATACCTTCGACTTCGGTGGCGCAGCGCCCCAGGATAATCGGCGCAATCACCTCCTTAAGACAGGTATCGATGGTTTGGAGACCGCCGCTCAACGGCTGTAGATATCCCATGCCGGTGAGGCCGCCCTTGGTCGAGATCTCCAGCACCAGAAGCTCGCGTGCCGACGGCGGCATGATGCCGTTAGCCGGCGGCTCGCCCGCCCAAGGCACGCGGATCAAGGTCGTCTTGAGGGCGGTGATCGTGGTGTCGGACATGGCGCGGCTCCCGTCAGTGCGATGATATTTTTTGCAACAATCTCCACGCCCTGGGGGTGGTTGCCAACTGCCCGCTAGCGCAGCGCAGACCTGCGTGCTTGCATTTTGAAATCTTTTCCCTCGGCGGTTATCCTCCACTCCAATTCGTACGAAAAGCGTCAACCTTGGAGGAGGCACTAAGACCCATGGACCAGAACCGCAGAACTTTCCTCAAGGTTTCGATGACAGTACAAACGTTTCGTCTAATCGCTTTGGCAGCGGTCGCGAACCTGACGTCTCCGCTCGCGGCACAAACGCTGGACGTGCCGGCTAAAACCTTGGCGGTGCCCGACACCGTTAGCCCGCAAATCCAGAAGCTCATCGGCATGCCGCTCCGCACCGGTTGGAACGTGCTGCCGAAGACCGGGGAAGAATGGAAGCCGATTGCCGAGGCCGGTGCTGCCGCCACGATGAAAATTCTCCCGGGCTTGATCGAGCGCATGAAGGTCAAGGTCGAGAAGACGACGATCGACGGCGCGCGCGCCTTCATCGTTACACCGGAGACGATCGCGCCCGACAATCGCAATCGCGTGTTGATCCATATGCACGGCGGCTGCTACGTGCTGAGCCCTGGCGAAGCGGCACTGCCCGAAGCCGTGATGATGGCGGGCCTCGGCGGCTTCAAAGTCATTTCGGTCGACTACCGGATGCCACCTGAAGCTTATTTCCCAGCCGCACTCGATGACGGCATCACCGTCTATAAAAATACACTCAAGGCGACCGAGGCGAAAAACATCGCGATCTTCGGCACGTCGGCTGGCGGCGCATTGACCCTGGAAATGGTGCTCAAGGCCAAGCAACTGGGACTGCCTGTGCCCGGCGCCATCGCACCTGGAACACCAATGTCCGACGTGACCAAGGTTGGCGATACGTTCTACACCAACGAACTGGTCGACAATATTCTCGTCTCGCGCGACGGCTTTTGCGATGCGGGCGCAAAGGTGTACGCCGCCGGGCACGACATGAAAGATCCGCTCATTTCGCCAGTATACGGCGATATGAAAGGCTTCCCGCCGGCCATCCTGACAAGCGGCACGCGCGACCTGCTGCTGAGCAATACCGTGCGAGTGCATCGCAAATTGCGCCAAGCCGGCGTCGAGGCCCTGCTGCAGGTTTTTGAGGGGCAATCGCATGCGCATTATCTGCGCGATGACACAGCACCTGAAACAAAGGAAGTGTTCGCCGAGATCAGTGGGTTCTTCAATAAGCACCTAGGTAAGTGAACCGGCGGCCGGCCAACGAGGAATTTACGCATGAAGAGCGTTGTTGTAACCGGCGGTAGCGGCAAAGCTGGCACGGCGATCATCAAGGAGCTGCTGGCGCACGGCTACGCGGTGATGAATGTTGATGTCGCCCCGCCGCGCGAACAGCTATGCCACTTCTTCAAGGCCGACCTCACCGACATGGGGCAAGCCGTCGACGCGAGCAGGCGAGCAGCTGGAACGATCGATCGGCGGCGTTCACCTTTGGGCGACGCAACCTCGGTCGTCCACATGGCCGGTATTCCTGCCCCCAGTTTGGCGCCCGATGTGGTGACGTTCCAGAACAACATGATGAGCACCTATAACGTGTTCTCAGCGGCCACCCAGTTCGGTTTGAAGCGCGTTGTGTGGGCGTCGAGCGAAACGGTGTTCGGATTGCCGTTGACGCGCTCACCACCTGGTGCCGCGCCCATGCTGGAAGATGATCTGGCCGCACCTGAATCCGGCTACGCCCTCGCAAAGCTGCTATCGGAGCAGATGGCTCGCGATATGCATCGCTGGAACCCGGGCACCACGTTCGCCGGATTCCGCATCTCCAATATTTTCTTGGAGTCCGACTACGCCCAGATCCCCTCGTATTGGGACGATCCAGAACTGCGCAAGTGGAACCTGTGGAGTTGGGTCGACGCACGGGACGTAGCACTCGCCTGCCGCCTCGCGATTGAAGCCCAGATCAGCGGCGCTGAAATCTTCACGATCGCGGCAGCCGACACCTTGATGAAAAAACCGAACAAGCAACTGATGGCCAAGGCGTTCCCAGGCGTGCCGCTGCGCTCAGGCACCGGCAATTTCGACACGCTGCTGTCGATCGAAAAAGCGCGCAGAATGCTGGGATATGTTCCTCAGTACACTTGGCGGGCCAAGGTTTAGTAGCAGCCACGCCAAGTTAATTTGCACGACTACGAGCTAGCCTTCCTTGAAGGCTTCCTCGCGCGTCTTACCGAAGGCTGGCAACAGAACGAGCGTCAGCAAACATGCCGCGAGCACGAGCATCGTGGCGCTGATCGGCCGGGTCACGAGCACCGTGGGATCGCCCTTGGCGATGAGCAGCGCGCGACGCAGATACTCCTCCATCATCGGCCCCAGGATGAACCCTAGCAGCATTGGCGCTGGTTCGCAGTCGAGCTTCTTGAAGGCGTAACCGAGGCCACCGAATACGACCATCAGATACACGTCGAACACCGTGTTCGAGAGCGAAAACACGCCGATTGCACAGAACACCAGGATCATCGGATAGAGCAGATGATAGGGCACCGAGATCATCTTCACCCAGATACCGATCAGCGGCAAATTGAGCACCAGCAGCATCAAGTTGCCGATCCACATCGATGCGATCAGCCCCCAAAACAGCGCAGGTTGCTCGGTCATCACGGCCGGTCCCGGCTGAATGCCCTGGATGATCATCGCGCCGATCATCAAGGCCATTACTGGGTTCGACGGAATGCCGAGCGTCAGCATCGGGATGAACGACATTTGGGCGCCGGCATTGTTAGCGGCTTCCGGCGCGGCGACCCCTTCGACGGCGCCCTTGCCGAACTCGTGGCGGTTCTTCGAGACGCGTTTTTCCAATGCGTAGGCGCCAAACGAGGCCAATGCCGCACCGCCGCCAGGCAGGATGCCAAGCACCGATCCGAGCGCGGTGCCGCGTAAAGTCGGCGCGATCATGCGACGAAAATCCTCGCGGGTGGGCATCAATCCGTTGACCGCCTTGATCATTACGTCGCGCGTGCCCTCGCCTTCGAGATTGGCGATGATTTCGCCAATGCCGAACATGCCCATCGCGACAATCACGAAGCCGATGCCGTCACCCAGTTCGGGGATGCCGAACGAATAGCGCTGTGCGCCAGAGTTCACGTCGGTGCCGACGAGGCCGAGCAAGAGGCCGAGAACGATCATTGCGAGCGCGTGCAGGATCGAGCCGTTCGCCAGCACAATCGATGCGACGAGCCCTAGGACCATCAACGAGAAATATTCCGCCGGACCGAACTTCAGCGCAATCGCGGCGAGCGGGGGGGCAAAAAGCGCAATCATGAAAGTGCAGACGGTGCCGGCGAAAAACGAGGCGATCGCGGCAACCGCCAGCGCGCGCCCAGCTTTGCCTTGCCGCGCCATCTGATAGCCATCGATCGCGGTCACCACCGAGGAGGTTTCACCCGGCAAATTCACCAGGATCGACGTAGTCGAGCCACCGTACTGCGCACCGTAAAAAATGCCCGCCAACATGATCAGAGATGATACCGGCGGCAAACCGAATGTAGCTGGCAACAGCATGGCGATGGTTGCCGCGGGTCCAAGCCCTGGCAGCACACCGATTGCGGTCCCGAGAAAGCAACCAACAAGGCACCACCACAAGTTGATGGGACTGACCGCGACCGACAGTCCGAGCCAAAGATTGTCTAGAATTTCCACGAGAACGGCTCCTCAGCGCAAGTAGGGAAGGAAGGGGCCGGCCCAAGGCGCGAGCCATGTTCCCAGGATTGGCATGGGCACTCCGAGGCCTTTGACGAAAATGAGTGAGCAAAAGATCGTCAAAGCTACGAGCCCGGCAGTCGCCTTGAAATCAAACTTGAATTCCTGGCTGGCCGCTGCGCTGACCAAACAAAGTGCAAGCAGCGAAACGATCAACCCAAATGGCTGCAACAGCAATCCGAACAGCGAACAGGCGAGCAGGATGAGTGCGAGAGGCTTCCACATAATCGCGCCGACCGGTTCGCCTTTGGTGACGAACGAACGCAGGATCGCGAGCAGCCCGAGGACGATCAGAATTGCGCCAAGGACCTTAGGGAAATACCCTGGGCCCATCCGGCCCGCCGTTCCCATCTTGTAATCTGCCCCGACCCACAGCGCCGTGACACCGACAGCAATATAGATAAGGCCTGCCCAAAAATCCTTGGGCGCTCTGATGAAACTTGGCACCGCGTTTCCCTTATACGTTTTTGTTTGCTGCAAGCGTTTTGGCAGATCCGTACCTTGACGCAAGCCGCATGATACTCTGGCCGTCACCAATTCGGCTAGTTCTGCTGGGCCATTGTAAATTTGCACCCGCCTCTGACCTCGGTGAGGCGACCTCATGAGGAACGAATGACGGAATTTCGCGGATTGATGATTAACGGATCGCTGCAGCGCACGAAAGCCCCCGGCGATACGCCACTGCTGGACATTCTACGTGGTGAACTGTGCCTGATGGCGACAAGGTTCGGCTGCGGCGCCGAAGCTTGCGGCGCGTGCATGGTGCTCGTCGACGGATCACCCGCTTACGCCTGCACACTTGCGATCGATACTCTTGGCGAAAAGGCGATTACGACGCTCGAAGGACTAGGTACCTCACAACACCCGCACGCCCTACAGCAAGCCTTCCTCGACGAGCAGGCCGGGCAATGCGGCTATTGCCTATCCGGCATTATGATCTCGGCGAAAGCTCTGCTCGATCGCAATTCGCGGCCAACTCGGGGCCAGATCGCCGACGCGCTCGACAAGCATCTGTGCCGATGCGGCGCTCATAACCGCTTCATCCGCGCCATAGAACGAGCGGCGACAGTGATCGCGGATGGAGCACAAACGCTATGATCCGCAACACGCTTCCGCTTGGGCTCGTTGAAAATCCGAACCTCGATAAATGGATCGGATTTGAAGAGTCGGGCATCGTCAGGGTTTCCACCGGCAAAGTAGAACTGGGCCAGGGCATCCTCACCGCACTCGCGCAAATTGCGGCGGACGAACTCGATGTGGCGCCGAGCCGGATCAAACTCGTGTCGGGCGACACTGACGTTAGCCCAGCGGAAGGTTATACGGCCGGTAGTATGTCGGTTGAAAATTCAGGTGGCTCGATCCGGCTTGTCGCAGCGGAAGTGCGCGCTATGTTGCTTGCGGCCGCGGCGCAGCAGATTGGGTGCGACACCGATCACCTCGCGGTCGTCGACGGCCAGATCGTACACGACGGTGTCGCGGCAAATCTCGACTACTGGCAATTGGCGTCCATTATGGATTTGACGAAAGCTGCCACCGGATCCGCGCCCGTTAAAGAAGCCCACTCCAGGAACTTGATCGGAACAAATCTACCGCGCCTCGATCTTCCGGCGAAGGTTTTCGGGGGCACGCAGTGCTTCATTCATGACCTGTTGCCGCCGGATCTCCTGCATGCCCGCGTGTTGCATCAACCGTGGCCCGATGCAGAGCTGCCGGCGCCCGATGCCACCGAAGTGTCTCGCCTTATGGGTCCGGATGTGCACCTCGTGTGCGCCGGCAATTTCATTGCGGTAACGGCCACGACGGAATGCGCGGTCGTCGTTGCAGCCGACAGATTGGCACCGCATTTGAATTGGACTGGCGGGCGTCCGCACGCGTCCGAGCAAGGGACAACCGGCTGGATCGCTGGGCAACCTTCGGTCGAAAGCGTGACTGAGCAAGGCCACGCACCGGCCGTTCGATCAAACACGCAGCGATTTCGGCAAACTTATTCGAAGCCGTTTATCGCCCATGCCTCGATCGCGCCTTCGTGCGCGTTGGCCAAGTTTGACGATGGTCACCTGACTGTATGGACGCACTCGCAAGGCGTCGTTCCACTGCGCCACTCGCTCGCCAAGGCATTGAAGATTGCTGCAGAACGAATCCGCGTGGTGCACGTCGCCGGAGCCGGTTGCTACGGTCACAACGGCGCCGATGATGCCGCCTGTGACGCGGCGATTCTCGCGCTGCAAACGCCGGGCCGAACCGTGCGTGTGCAATGGAGCCGCGAAGATGAGTTGTCATCCTCGCCACTCGGCACGGCAATGGTGGTCGCGATCGAAGCCGAGATTTCGAGTGACGGATTACCAGCGACTTGGACGACCGAAATCTG
This sequence comes from Hyphomicrobiaceae bacterium, assembly GCA_031367505.1. GTDB lineage: Bacteria > Pseudomonadota > Alphaproteobacteria > Rhizobiales > Hyphomicrobiaceae > JAKFWF01. Next base: position 16,205 of record JANLPY010000347.1, read on the forward strand.
GGGCGGCAGTCACGTCCAGCGACCGGGGGTGGCCGGTAACATCAATCTACTCGGCGCCTACGCATTGCCAGATCCGCCATCACGTCCGGCACCGATCGAGCTTCCGCCGGCAGCCGGCAGCAGCGGTATGCGAAACGCAACATTGCTGTACGACGTGCCACAGCAAAAAATCATCAACCACATCGCAACTGACTTGGTGCCGCGCACGTCCTCGATGCGCGGGCTCGGTGCGTTCGCCAACGTGTTTGCCATCGAGAGCTCCATTGACGAGTTGGCGCAGAACGCCGGCGTCGACCCGCTGCAATTCCGGCTGAAGTTCACAACGGACCCGCGTGCGCGAGCTGTAATGGAACGCGCCGTCGCGATGGCAGGCGGGTTGGTCCGATTAGATAAGTGTGACGGTTGCGGTCGCGGATTTGCCTACAGCCGTTACAAGAACCGCGCCGGATATCTGGCGCTTGTTGTCGATGTCCGTGTTGACGATGAGGTGCGACTGGAAAAAATTTGGTGCGCGGTCGATTGTGGCCTCGCCATCAATCCAGACGGTGTGCGCAATCAGGTCGAGGGCGGCATCATCCAGGCCGCGAGCTGGACCTTGAAAGAACAGGTGCTATTCGATGACGGCCGCATTTCGACCAGCTCTTGGGACACCTATCCCATACTCAAATTCTCCGAGGTGCCGGAAATCGAAATTGCTCTGATCGACCATCCGGACGAGGCGACGCTCGGCGTTGGCGAGGTATCGCAAGGCCCAACTGTCGCCGCGATCGCCAATGCCGTCGCGGATGCGCTTGGCGTTCGCATCCGCGATCTGCCGCTCACGCGGGATCGGATTATTGCTGCGTTGGCTTAAAGCCCGAGCAGTTTCTTCGCATTACCGCCGCAAATCGCAGCCGTTGTTTCGGCATCGAAATTGGTACCGACAACGTGGCCGATCGGATCATAGTCGGCCATGTCGAACGGATAGTCGGTACCCATGAGGATCTTGTCGACGCCGAACAAGCGGACGAGTTCGGCCAGCTGATGCGGGGTGAACACCACCGTGTCGAAGTAGATGCGCTTCAGATACGTCGTCGGCGCGTGTGGCAGATTGCAATTTGAATCCGATCGCGCACCCCAGGCGTGATCGATACGACCCGAGTAGGCCGGCAGATACCCACCGCCGTGCACCGCCAGAACCTTCAGATTCGGATGACGCTCCATCACGCCTTCGAAGATCAGATAGTGTAACGCCAGCGTCGTCTCCAGCGGATTGCCGACGACATTGTTGAAGTAGTGCTTGGTGAAACGCTCGCCGTGCGTGAAGCCATTCGGATGAATAATCACGAGGGCGCCTAATTCCTCGGCGCGCTTCCAGAACGGCGCGAACAACGGATCAGACAGTTCCTTGCCCGCGATCGTCGTGAGGATCTGCACGCCTTTGAATTTCAACTTACCCATGCAGCGCTCGAGTTCGCTAACCGCTTCGGCGGCATCCATCATCGGCAAGCTGCCGAAGCCGACAAAACGGTCGGGACGTTTCGCTACGTATTCGGCAATGCCATCGTTGAGCACCCTCGTAGCCTTGACCGCGATGTCGTTCGGCACGGTGTAATAACACTGTGGGGGCGGCGGTAGAATCGCCTGGATATCCAACCCCATGTCGTCGAGCGCCGCCAAACGATGCTCCAATGAGCGACGGCTGAAGATGTCAGCTTCTTGCTTAGCATTGAGCGCCTTGGTTTCTGCATCGGCAAAATGCGCCAACGGAACCGTTGCCCAATCGAGATGCGGCTTCACGATCTCGAACGCCGCCGGCACGCCGACGTGTGCGTGAATATCGATCGTCACGCTTTTCGGGCGCGTCTCGCGGCCAGGTTTGCCGTGAACGCGGGCAGCCGTCGGCGCATACTTATTCCATTGGGTGGTCATCGGCGTGATCCTTGATCAGTTTGCTTATTAATCGTTGAGGCGACTACCTTGGTCGAGCTTGTCGCGGGCCTCGTCGTTGCTGAGCACCCAGCCCAGGCAGCGGGCGACATTTTGCAGCCCGAGTATGTGAAGATCGTCGCCGTACATGCTCGCCACGCAATCGGACAATACAACGACGCGATAGTCGTGATTGAACGCGGTGAAGGCGGTGTTGAGCACGCAGGTATTGGTATTGATGCCCATCAACAGCACATTCTTGATGCCGAGCGTGCGCAGCAGATTATTCAAATCGGTGCCGTGGAAACAGTCGAGCCGCTTCTTGTTGTCGATGACGTAATCGGTGTCGCGATAGAGCTCCGGGATCAACTCGGTGCCTTTCGATCCGGCAAGGTTGTGGCCGTTGACGGTCGAACGCCGGCCGGGCGTGAGCCGATCCTCGTCCGTTGTCGCATCATGCAAAGTGCGCCAGAACGGATTGACCATGCCCTCGCTGCCAAGCCCCGGAATGCTGCGATACACCAGCTTGATATGGATCACTGGCATGCCCTGGGCGCGCGCATGATCGAGAATGGTTTTCGAATGCTCGATGACACGCGTTGCGTCCTCTGGCTTCGCCGGCATGGTGGCGACGTCCATATCGAGGTGCCCGCGGTGCATATCAATCGTCAGGATCGCGGTCTCACGCGGACGCAAGACCAGTGCGCCGTTCAAGTTGGCAGCCATCGTCGAGCGATCGACGAGCGTTACGGTTTGCGGCGTGGCCATGGCGTTCAACCTTTTTTGGCGTTCAGGATTTTGACGGAATGACGGGTAGCAAGATATACGGCTGGCGCGCCGCTCCAAAATGCAAAGTCGTGGTGCCAGTAAACGTGCCAGCCGGCCGGTCTTCCGGATCATCATGCAGGAACGGTCCGCAGCCGCGAAGCTCGTTCTTGAAGTTCGACAAGCGGCCGCCGCTACCGCCGCCATACTCATAATCGCGGCCACATACCGTCAACGCGATCCGGTAGCCGGCAGGCGCGACGATCGACGTCGGTAGCAGCTCGATATCGAGTTCGACAGGCTCGCCGGGGGTCAAGGGTTGCTGCTCATCGTGCGCATGATAGGGGCGATAGGGTTGCGTGAGGTGCGGATCGAGCTTGCGATGCGACGCACGCAACCAGCCTTGCGCAACCGGGGTATGCGGGTCGATTGCGCCCTGGAACACGATTTCTTTCATGCCGGGTGCGAACACCCGCAGTACGAGAAACAGATCCGCGTCTGTAGTCGAAGACGATGCGAAAAGCTTGGCGGCCATCGGCCCGGTAAGCTCGGTTTCACGCTCAAACGGCGCGGTGAGGAAGGTTAAACCGGGGCCTTGCGCCGCAAAGGAGATCGATGCTTCGGCGGATGCTTGGTCAGGTCGCAAAGAGCAATCATCGGGATTAAGATAAAGCTTGGTCCACCGCGTATGCGGCAAGGGCCAATCGCTCTCCGCACGTTCAACGAACTTTTCGCTCGGATGACGAACTTGCAGCAGCACACGCGGCTGCTCAGTCCACGCGGATTTGTCGCCCTTCAGATAGCAATCGAAGAAGCGCTTTTGCAGCGTGCGTCCATAATCGGTGTAGAAGTGCGTCCAATGCTCGATGCCATGCACTTCGAGAAACCTTTCCGGCGATGCTGCCCGCACGAACCCCTCGAAGTTGCCCCTCGTGTGCAGCCCCTGTCCACCCCAGTTCGCCGCCGATAAAAGCGGAACGACGATCTGATCCCACTTCGGTGAACGCGCTTTGTGATAATCGTCATCGAGCGGGTGCCGCCGAATTTCTGCGCCAAAGTCGCAGCGGTTAGCCGCGAGTTCTGCGTCGAATAGACGAGCGTCACCGTAGATCTGTTGATCGGTCGCGCGGCTGCGACGACCACGCTCGCCAATCCCGTGCTGGACCGTCTTGACCTGCATGTCGAACCAGTTCGCCCAGAACGTTGACAGGATTCCACCGTGGTGCGTCGCGTCGCGATACCAATCGGCGGCACCTTCCCAGATACACATCGCCGCCAGATGCGGCGGCTGGAGTGACGCTACCTGCCACTGGTTCATGGCGAAATACGACACGCCATTCAGGCCGACATTGCCGTTCGACCAGGGCTGGACACCTGCCCACTCGATGCACTCGTAGAAGTCGCGCGTCTCGCGTGCCGAGAACGGATCGATGAACCCGGGCGACATGCCGCAACCGCGTGAATCGACACGCACGCATACGTAGCCATGCGGCACCCACTTCTCGGGGTCGACGACTTCCCAGCTTTGATACAAATTGCTGGAACCTGCGGTGACATCGGGATGCCGCTCAGCCATTCGGTTCCAGGCACTCGGGTAGCCGTCCTGAAACGCGAGGCCCTTGGCATACGGTCCATACGTCAGCAGAACCGGATATTGACCCTCCTCAATCGGTCGATAGATATCGGCACGCAATACCAAACCGTCGTCCGCACGGATCGGCACGTTCCAGTCGATGCGCATGCCGTCGCGCACCTCGCTCAGCATTGCCGCAAGTGGGATAACGCTACTGACTTCGATCCGGCTGTGCTCGTCCACGCGTGCCTCGAATGGGGTTCATCGATTTCAACCTAGGCAGCGGGCGCCGCGCAATGGAAATCACAAGTCTTGCTTCGGTGGATCAATTTTCATGATGCATCAGGCATCGCATTGTCGGCTAGACTATTGCCGATCAATCGTTTGCGGTGAGGGAATTCAATGCGCATTGGTATTGCCGGATTGGGTCGCATGGGCGCGGCCATTGGTTTGCGTCTGATCGAGGCCGGGCACGAGGTGACGGTCTGGAATCGCTCGGCCGACAAGACCAAGCCCTTGATAGAAGCCGGCGCAACGCTTGCCGCCTCACCCGCCAACCTTGCCCAACGCGTCGAGGTGATCATCACGATCTTGACGAACGCGGAAGCTTTGGCAGCCGTCTACGAAGGTCCTAACGGCGTTCTTGCGTCCGACTTGAAAGATAAGCTCGTCATCGAGATGAGCACCGTACAGCCGCACGACGAGATCGCGCTCGCTGCCAAGGTAAAAAGCCGGGGCGCCGCGTTCATCGAATGTCCGGTCGGCGGCACAACCGGACCTGCCCGCCAAGGCAAGCTCCTCGGACTGGCCGGCGGCGAAGCGACCGACGTCGCGCGTGCCAGGCCATTGCTCGATCAGATGTGCCGCCGCGTTGAGCACGTCGGTCCGGTCGGTGCCGGCGCCAGCATGAAGCTCGCCATCAACTTACCGCTGCTCGTTGCCTACCAAGCGCTCGGCGAAGCCTACACGCTGTGCCGCCATCTCGGCCTCGACAATACGGCTTTGATGGAATTGTTTTCGGACACATCGGGCGGGCCGAATGTGCTGAAGGTTCGAGGCTCTGCAATCGCTGCTGCATTGTCAGGCGCGGAACCCGGTCCCCCGGCGTTCGACATCGATTCAATCCGCAAGGACCTGCGCACGATGATAGCCGAGGCCCATCGCCTTGGCGGATCGTTGCCACTCGTCGAGCGCACGCTTGCCGTTTACGACGATGCCGCAAAGCAAGGTTGGGGCGCGCGTGATGGCGCCTATTTGCCGGCATATTGGCCCGGCCACAACAAAGCTTGATCAGCGCTCACAACAATTTCGAGGTACTCCATGTACGCGCCCGCCGGGGTTAAGACCGACCACAACATCGTGCCCGTGCCCGGCACCATGCGTGCATGGGTACTTGGCGACCCCGAGCAACTGATCTTCACCGAGAAGCCAGTGCCGGTGCCCAAGCGCGCGGAAGTTCTCGTGCGCATCGACGCGGTGGCGATTTGTGCGACCGACCTTGACGTGATCAAGAGCGGCCCGCCGGCGATGATCGAAGGCGGCTTGCCGTTCAACAAGAATTGGACGCCCGGCCACGAGTACATGGGTACGGTTGCCGCACTTGGACCCGGCGTAGACGAATTCAAAATCGGCGACCGCATTACCGTCGAAATTCACGCCGGTTGCGGGCAATGCAAACGCTGCCGGATGGGCATGTATACCTCATGCCTCAACTACGGGCTGAACTACGGCGAGGTCGACAAGGGCCACCGCGCCAATGGGTTCACTACTGATGGTGGCTTCGCGGAATTCGCGGTCAATAACATCAACACGATGATCAAGATCGCCGGCACCATGAGCGACGAGGAGGCGACACTCGTCGTCACCGCCGGCACGTCGATGTATGGGCTAACCGAGCTCGGCGGTTTGGTGGCAGGTGAAAGCGTTGTCGTTACCGGCCCTGGTCCAATTGGACTTTTAGGTGTTGCCGTCGCCAAGGCACTTGGCGCGTCACCCGTCATCCTCACCGGCACACGTGATGCGCGCCTGGAGACCGGTCGTAAGCTTGGGGCCGACCACGTCGTCAACGTCAGAAATGAGAACGCGGTCGATGCGGTGCGCCGGTTGAACGGCGGCAAGGGCGTCGATTACGTGATCGAATGCTCCGGCGCGATCGATGCTGTCAATGAAGCCGCCCGGATGTGCAATCGTGGTGGAAAAATCTGCCTGGCGGCGTTCCCACATGATCCGGCGATGGTCGATATCGGCCACATCGTGCGTAACAATATTTACTTGTACGGAATTCGCGGCGAAGGTCGCAGTGCCACGCACAGGGCCGAAGCATTCATGCGCGACAAGCGCTTCGACGCGACGCTGATCCACACCCACACGTTCAAACTTGAGGATCTGCCGGAGGCCATCCGCTACGCCCGCGACCGCGTTGAGGACGCGATCAAGGTCGTGGTGAAAATTCGGGCATAGGCGGCGTTGCCGTATCCCGAATCAATGCACGCCGAGGTGACGCTCCAGTACCTCGGGCGTCTTTTGCAGATCCGTCTTGCTGCCGGAGTGCACGACGGCCCCTGTCTCCATGATATACACCCGGTCGGCAACTTCGAGCGCGCTGTACAGGTTCTGCTCGACGAGCAAAACGGCCAAACCGCTTTGCTTCAATTCGCCGATGATCTTCTCCAGATATTGCACCATCACCGGCGCTAGACCTTCGGAAGGTTCGTCCATCAAGATCAGTTCTGGATCGATCATCAGCGCGCGGGCGACTGCTAACATCCCGCGTTCGCCGCCTGAAAGTTGGTTGCCACGATGATGGCGACGCTCGGCCAAGCGCGGAAACAACCCGAACGCCCGATCGACGGTCCAGCCCTCTTGCGAGCGTGGACTTTTCAGCATGGTCAGATGCTCAGTCACGCTCAATGAGGCGTAGAGGCGGCGCCCTTGCGGTACGATGGCAATCCGGCGCTGCGCCACTTCATGCGGCGTTAGCTTAGAGATCTCCTCGCCCTTCCACTTGACGCTGCCTTGCCGCACGTCAGGTGGCGCGAGCGCCATGATCGAGCGGATCAACGTCGTCTTGCCCATGCCGTTGCGGCCGAGCAGCGCCACGATCTCACCCGGCCGCACGTCGAGTGATACGCCATGCAGCACGTGTGCGGCGCCGTAGTAGCTGTGCAGATCGCGCACCTCAAGCATTGCGGGCTCTTCCGAGATAAACTTCTTGAACGGCCGAGTGCCCACGAATATCGGCCGGCGATGCCTCGACCAGTATGCGCCCCTCATGCAGGCAGCTTACGTAATCGACGAGGCCAAGCGCCAAATCCATATCGTGCTCAATCAGGATCAAAGTCAGTTCGCGCGGGAGGCTTCGAATGATATCGGCAACCATGGAGCGCTCGGCGGGCGATAGACCGGCCGCCGGCTCATCCAGTAGCAGCAGGCGCGGACTGGTTGCCAGCGAAAGCGCCAGCTCAAGTTGCCGTTGCTCGCCGTACGACATTTCCTTGACGATCGTCCGGCGGCGGCGTTGCAGTCGTGCAAGATGCAGCGCGCGCTCGGCTGCGAGAGCCTCTTCGCCGGTCAACTTCATGTTGCCGAACATCGAGAACTTTCGCCTTTGTAGCCCACGCAGCGCCAGCATCATGTTCTCATCGACGGTGAGGCTCGAGAACAGGTTGGTGATCTGGAACGTGCGGGCGATCCCGTGTGCCGCCCGCCGGTGAGGAGCTGCCCGCGAAATGTCGTGACCGTCGAACACGACCGTCCCCGATGTTGGCGCGACGACCCCAGTAATCGCGTTGAACAGCGTCGTCTTGCCGGCCCCGTTAGGTCCGATGATGGCCCGTCGCGCGCCGGTCTGCACATCCAGCGTCACGCCGCCCACGGCACGCAGCGCCCCGAATTGGACGACGACATCGTTGAGTTTGAGAATGGATTGCGTCATGTGGCGAGGTCTGAGATCCGTAGGTTGGGTTAGCGGCCCATCGGGCAGCGTAACCCAACATTTCACGGGTGGTCGAAGTTGTTGGGTTATCCCGCCAGGGGACTTCCAAGTGGTCGCGACCGCAAATGGCGGCCTAACCCAACCTACGAATCACCCCTTGATCCCCTGGAACGTCCGCGAATACGACGGCTGCTTCATGTAGGTCTCGGGATCGTACTTCCAGAACTGACCGACATCTGGATAGCTCGCGATCGGCACGTTCCACTTCTTGCCATCGGCGCGTTTTTGCACCTTGCGAATATAGGCCGTGTAGACGGGGTGGCCATACTGATCCAGCTTCACCGAAGGTCCGAGTGGTGAACCCTTAAGATCCACTTCTCGCACCGCTTTGATGAAAGCCTCGCGATCCTCGACCTTGCCACCGATCTTGGTGATCGCCTCGGTCAACCACATCGCCCCGGAGAAGTGAGTCGTGCCAAACACCGATGGCAATTTCTGGTAGCGCTTTTCGTATTCTTCCGAGAACTTTTTGGTCGATTCATCCTGCGCGCCCTCGCAGAAGGCGGCGCACGAAACGACATCCATCGGCTCGTCGCCAAGCGTGCGAATGACCGACTGATCACATACGTTCATCGCTCCGACCAACGGGATTTTGCCCTTGAGGCCGAAGTTGGAATACTGCTGCAGGAAGCGCGATGCGTCGGCCCCGGTCTCCATGCCGAAGATTGCATCGACACCGAGGCCTTGCAGCTGCCCAAGGTAGGGGCTGAAGTCCGCCGTGTTCAACGGATGCCAGAACTGCTGGACGATGGTGCCGCCACCCTCGGTCAACGTCTGCGCGAAGCCGCCGCACATCTCGTGACCGTAGGCATAGTCTTGGCTGACGGTCGCGACCTTCTTGTAACCAGCCTTCAAACACCAGTCGGCGAGGGGCCTGGTGAACTGGCTGCCGGTGTAGCCGGCGATCCGCAGCACATTGGGAATGCGGTTACGCTGCGTCAGATCATCGGCCGCGATCACCGGAATGAAGTAGGGCACGCCATTGCCCTTGACATAGTTGGCGACCGCCAACCCGGTATTGGCAATAATATTGCCGATCAGGAAATGCACGTTGTTTTGCTCAACCAGACGCCGCGCTTTTTGCAGGGCGGTATCCGGGTTCGACGCATCGTCCTCGACCGTAATCTCGACCTTGCGACCGGCGATTTCTTTGCCGTTGCGTTCCCACCACAGATCGAAGCCTTCGACGAGCTCTTTGCCACCGGCCGCCAGCACGCCGGTCAGCGGCGCCATCAAGCCAATCTTGATCGGACCGGTCTGCGCCCGCAAAACCGCCGGGGCACTAACCGCGCCGGTCGCGAATGCCGCTGTCGCCGACGCCGTCGACTTCAAAAAGTCTCTGCGCTTCATCATTCGCCGTTCTCCCATTCCGTGTGGATTTGTTACGCGATCTTAAGTTCGGTGCCGCCAACGAAAAATTTTGCTGAGCTTACCCACAATGCCTTCCGGCGCGAAGAGCATGATCAGAATGAATGTCACCCCCAGAACGGACTGCCAGCGCTCGGTATAGGCCGAAACAAACTGTTCCAGGATGACGATGACCGCGGCCCCAACGTAGGAGCCGACCAGGGTGCCGATGCCGCCGACGATTGCCATCAGCAAGCCCTGCACCGATTGCGGTAAGGCCACCGCCGACGGGCTGACGTAGTTGTTGAACATCGCGTACATGGCACCAGCGAAACCGGCAAAAAAGCCCGACACAACGAACGCCAGGAAGATGTGGAGCGTTACGTTATAGCCCATGCTCGCCATCCGGCTTTCGCTATCGCGGATGCCACGTAGCGTCAGGCCGAACGGTGAGCTGACGAAACGATGCATCGCGGCCAGGGCCAGAAGGCTACCGGCGAGAACGACAAAATAAAACGTCGTCGGGTCAGCAATTGCGCCGGTCCGCAAATCACCACGCAACCCGTTCTCGCCGCCCGTCACTTGCGACCACCGTAGGCAAACGCCCCACACGACGAGCCCTAATGCTAAGGTGAGCAGGAGGAAATAAACGCCAGACACTCGGACAGCGAGCATCGCGAAAATTGCCGCCAGTATGGTCGCGGCACACACACCGACGCCGAGCGCGACGGGAAGCGGCAATCCCCAACTGTTGACGCTATAAATGACAAAGTACGTCGAGGTGCCAAAGATAGCTCCGTGACACAACGGGGTGCGGCCAGAGAAGCCGGCCAGCACATCGATCGACATGCCGAGTACGGCGTAGATCAAAATCTGCGTTGCGATACCGATCTGATAGACCCCAAGAAAAAACGGCAATGCAACGAGACCGGCAATCGCCAGCACCGCCAATACGGTCAACATAGTCTTGCGCGTATTTGTGGAAGCGCGATCGTTGATCACCGTGGTGGCATCGTTCATGTGGTCTTCCCGAACAGGCCGAGGGGGCGGAAGGCCAGGAGGAGCGCCATCGGGCCGAAGATTACAAAGTATGCGAGTTCGGGGAACCATACTTGACCGAAGGTATTCAGCAAGCCGATCAAGATACTTCCGACCGCCGCGCCTTCGAGACTGCCGCGTCCGCCGATGATCACCACGGCCATGCTGAACACCAGAATCTCGGAATCAGCACTCGGATAGAGCGTCAAAAATGAGCCACCGAGCAGGCCGCCGAGCCCGGCGAGTGCCGACCCCAGCATGAACGTCAGTGAAAACACGCGACGGATGTTGATGCCCGATGCTTCGACCATCTCCGCGTCGTCGACACCGGCGCGAATGAGCGCGCCGAGCCGCGTTTTATTGAGCATCAGCCACAGGCCGGCAAACGTTGCAACGCCAACGGCCAGAACGAACAAACGGAACGTCGGATAGGTCACACCAAAGACGGTGGTTGCACCCTGCAAAGCGGGCGGCGTGGGCACGGTAAACGTGTCGCCGCCCCAGATGACGAGCGCGATGTCGTTCAGCACCAAAGCGACACCAAGCGTCAGCAGCACTTGCCGCAAATCAAACCCACGCACCCAGCGCAAAAGGCCTTGATCCAGAGCGAAGCCGGCAACGGCAATGCCACCCATCGCGGCGGCCCCGCCTAACAAGAAGCTGCCGGTGTAATTAGCGATCGTGTAGCCGAAATAACCGCCCAAAAGGTACAACGCGCCGTGCGCCAGATTGACGATGCGCAGCAGCCCGAAAATCAACGTGAAGCCGCTCGCCACAATAAATAGCAGCGCCGCAAACGTCAGTCCGTTGAGCACCTGGAATATGCTCATTGGCAGGATCCGTGAAAGTTACGAAGCCCTTGACGGGGAGGGCCGGGATCAGGTGCAAGGGCAGCGGGAACGGTCGAAACAAAGTCACCCCCCACCGGACGCGGCAAGGTCGATCTATTGCCAAGTGCAATAAATCGAGCCGCGTCTTCCTCCCCCTCAAGGGGGGAGGAAAGATAGGTGCTCAATGGCGATGGCTTGAAGTGTCCGCTGGATTGGGTTGCCGGCTTAGACAACCCGCTCGTCAACGAAACGGGAGAAGCGCCCACCAAAGCCAATCCACGCCGGTCGCTACCCACCACTGTTTCCCTCCCTCCCCCCTTGAGGGGGAGGGCCGGGGTGGGGGGTGAAAGCAGCGGGACGCATCGAAGAGGGTTCCTCACTTGAGGCGGCAACATCAATTTTTTGCGAAGGAGTAAAAAATAAAACCACCTCTTCGTCCCCCTCGATAGGGGAGGGAAGGACGGAGCAGGGGGCACAGTGGAGCCAATTTGTGCGTACCCCCTCATGCAAGCCCCAGGCGCTGGCGTTCGCCATTGTACCAGTCGAGGATCTGAGCACCATTCCAGTGCACCACGCCTTCGAACTGATTGATGTAGTCGTAGACTGCTTCCAGGTATTTGATGCGATGCGGCTGGCCGGAAATGTAGGGATGGATCGCAATCGCCATCACGCGTGGACGATCGGCGCCCTCGGCATAGACTCGGTCGAAATAGTCGGCGCAGCGCTGCTGCCAATACCCCGACTCGTGATGCTGAATGATCATCGTCGGGATGTCGTTCAGCTCCACGGTGTAAGGCAACGTGACGAGCGGCCCCTTCGACGTCGAAATCACCGTTGGCTCATCATCGTACACCCAATCGCCGATATACTTGATGCCGGCGGCGGCTAAATGCTCCGGCGTGTCGTAGGTCTGCGTGAGGCCAGGTCCAAGCCAACCGACGGGATCGATACCGGTGAAATTGCGGATCACATCCATCGACTTCTTGATCATGGCCGGCTGGTCGTCGATCTTGTGGATCGGGCCTTGCTCGTAGGCATGCCCCATGAACTCCCAACCGGCATCTTTCGCGGCCTGGGCGACGCGCGGGTAATCCTCGATCACGCGGGCGTTGATCGAAAGCGTAGGGCGGATGTTATGCTTTTTATACAAGTCGAAAAACCGCCATACGCCGACCCGCATGCCGTACTCATGCCAGCTCCAATTCGGAACGTCGGGCAGCATTGTTACGCCAGCGGGCGGCGGGATCACCTGCCGTGCCATCGGCCGCGAGATGTCCCAGACTTCGAGATTGACGATCGTCCAAACGATGACGCGGCCCTTGTTTGGCAACTGCAATGGCGGACGGTCAACGATTGCAGAGAAAGGCGCGCGATCACCCGGACGCATCGAACCGGCGGGAACTGTCGGACTGGTCATCGGATGGCCACCTCAGATCAAGGGATTATGGCTGGTGGACAGAAGGCTCGGCTGATCAATCTTGAACACATCCGCCAACCAGTCGCACAGTATTTCCTGCCCAGTAGTCGGGTTGTCGTGCTGGCAGTGCTCGGCGCCGGTCTCGTCCGGATCAAGAACACGCATCGTCGCTTGAACACCGTGCTTCATCGCATATTCGTAAGCGTTTTTCGCGGCCGTGACTGTCAGGATATCGTGGCCGCCGTGCAGGATCAGATAAGGGCAGCGCATATTTTCGAGATGCCCATCAAGTGTAAAGGCCCGCGCCTTCTCCATGGCGTCCTTCATGGTCGGTTTGCCGAATACCCATCTGATGTGCATGGCAAGACCGAAGTCATCGTTCTTCTCGCCCCACATCTCGTGAACGTCCCAGACCGCACCGTGGCTGATGCACGCGGCTAGTCGATGCTCGTAGCACCCCGCGCGCGCCGCATAGTATCCGCCAAGGCTCGACCCGCAAACAGCGATCCGCGACGCGTCGACGTCTGCGCGCTGCTCCAGCCAATCGATGCATTTGCCGATTGGCACTTCCGTGTCGTGGCGATTGACGACGCCGTGACGCCGCAGGGTGCCGCCTTGTCCGGGTCCATCGATCATCAAAACCGAAATGCCACGCTGCAGGCAGCCATGCGCCTGCATGAACCACATCTCATCCTTGATGCTGTCCAGTCCGCCCATGCAGATCAGTACGGGTTGTTTGGCGACAGGAAACGGCGCGCGCACGAAGTAGGCGCACATCGACTTGCCCGGCTCATAAGGGATGTCGACGACCTCACCCTTGGGATTGAGGTGGCCGATGAATTTTTTCGAACACGCCTCCATCGCCTCGAACGTTGGCAGGCGGCGCGTATCATCAGGCTCAAGATGGAATTCTGCCTGCCGATAGTAATCAGCGGCGCGCAGAAAACAATTCATCGCCGTGCGGATGTGCCGGGCTTTCTCTTCGGCGATGCCACGCTGCCAATTGCGATCGGCGATCCGCATCCACTCGGTGTGCCAGCTTTCGAGAGAACCTGGGATCATGCGCGATGCCGCTTGCATCACTTCGCTGACCGAGCCGCCACCTTCCTGCGTTTCACCTAGGCCGCGGCGGAACTGGTAGGACAGCCACGGATGATCCGGCCAATGATGCCAGCCGTAAGGTTCGTAATGGGGCAGACGATTGTTCGTGATCTGCTCGATCGCACTGTCGCCGATCGCCGCAAGGCCAAGGTCGCTTCGACTCATCGTCTCCAGTGCCTCCCCCGAGGTCGCCACCAAATTTTTACCGGTTCGGCAGTGCGGTTAGCCAGCAACATTCGGCACGTCCGACCCAATGTCAACACCACTTAACTCAACGATATTTTGCGTAATGCCGCCGATCAAGAAAGCTGATGAGCACGCCCCATTGCTGGCTTCTTTGGCAACGTAACGGAAGCTGGCGTCCAACGTGTATTGAGCCGCATGGCCTCGACCTGCAGCATCTCCAGGAAGACCTCCGCTGGTTTTGACATGGCTCGGCGCGAGGGCTGTATCAGCACCAGATCCAACATCATTGGCGGATCGGCAATTACGTTGATTTTCAATCGGCCGGCGGGATCGTCGACTGCCATCATGATACCGGGCAGGATTGTGAGCCAGTCCGAGCGCGACACGAAATCAAGCGTGCCGAGCATGGCATCCATCTCGATCAGGCGCGCGATCTCGACACTGTTCGAGGTGCAATAAGTCTCGATAAGCAAACGACGTGTATTCACCTTGCTCGGAAGTACCAGCTTCAGGGGGCCGAGCTTAGCAAGCTCCACCGGCTTCAAGTGCGGCCATGGAGCGCCCGCGCCCGACACCAGTACTTCTGGTGTGCGAAGGAAAAGACGGCTCTTCAAGCCAGGTAGACCGGCAAAAGCTGGCACGATCGCGAAGTCCAACTCGCCGGACCGCACTTGTTGGGTCAATGGCGCGCTGTAGCCTTCGACAATACGCACCACCATATTTGGGTGGGCCGAGGTGAACTCGAACAAAACCGGTGCCAGCATGCAACGCGTCATGGTTGGCATCAAGCCAATGACAATCGAGCCGTCCAGGCCGCTCGCAAACGATTTCGCGGTGGCCGTTGCCGCCGAGTGTGCCCGCAGCACGTCCAGGCAACGCTGATAATAGCTATCCCCCGCAGGTGTCGGCGTCACTTGCCCTTTATCGCGACTGAACAAACGGATGCCGAGGCTCTGCTCGAGTTTGCGAATGTGCTGGGAAACACCCGATTGAGTCGCATGTTCGCGGTTGGCGGCCGCCGTGAACGAGCGCTCTTCGTATGCCGCAACGAACAATCGGATATCGCGCAGGCTGCCGGGCATGAAGCCACTCCATTGAATTTCTTGATAGCTGCTGCGCGATCTTATTATTTTTCCTACTGAGCGTCACGGTTTAATAAAGGACCTGAGATCGGTTCCTCGGACAGCCTTAGAGAGCTTCATGCAAGCGGCCCGCACCACGCTCGAACTGGACGATGAGACGCCGGACAAAGATCTGCTACGTCGAGCGATGGGCCGTTTTGTCACCGGCGTGACGGTGATCACGACGTGCGGCCCCGGCGGCAAACTCGAAGGCGTCACCGCCAACTCGTTTTCGACCGTTTCACTCGACCCGCCCCTGGTCTTGTGGAGCCTGGGTCGAAACGCTGCGTCATTCGCAAGCTTCCATGCCGCTTCGCATTTCGCGGTGAATGTGCTCGGGCGGGATCAAGTTGACCTCAGCCGGCATTTCTCGACGCCACAACCGGACAAACTCGCAGACATCGCGCACCAAACCGGGGCCGGTGGATGCCCGGTACTGGCGCACACGATCGCGCACTTCGAATGCATCCGTGCGACCGTTATCGAAGGCGGCGACCACAGCATATTTATTGGCCGCGTGGTACGCGCGAGCTTCCAGGAAGGCGAACCGCTTGTATTCTCCGGTGGACGCTATCAGCGTACGGTCGCGCTCGAACCTAAAGCCGCCATCTGAACCCTCATTTTTCACCCCCGGCATTGGACGCAACGACTATGGCACATACGATTGGCATGATCGGGCTCGGCATCATGGGCGGAGCGATGGCTCGCAATCTCGTTGCGTCCGGCTTCGACGTCATCGGGTTCGATCTTGATGCCAACGCTTGTCACACTGCCAAGTCGGCCGGTGCCGACATAGCAACCTCGGTTGCAGCCGTCGTGGACAAGACCGCCGATATCATCGTGTGCCTGCCGAGCGCCAAAGCGGCACTCGAAACAGCAAGTGAGCTGAGTGCCTCGAAGGGTCGCAAACTCACGGTCGCAGAGACCTCGACATTGTCGCTTGAGGACAAGATGGCCTTTGCGAAGGTCCTAACCGATGCCGGCCACACTGCACTCGATTGCCCGTTGTCTGGCACCGGTGCCTAGGCGCAAACCAAGGACCTCGTCGTGCTCGCAAGCGGCGATCATACCGCGATCGAGCGGTTAACACCGGCATTCCTCGGCTTTTCGCGCAAGGTCCAGAACCTCGGCGCCTTCGGCAACGGCAGCAAGATGAAGTTCGTCGCCAATCTGCTGGTCGCAATCCACAACGTTGCCGCCGCCGAAGCTCTGGTGCTCGGCATGAAGGCGGGTCTCGATCCCAAGCAAATCGTCGATGTGATCAGCTCGGGCGCTGGCAACTCACGGATGTTCGAATTGCGCGCGCCGATGATGGCGGCCAATAACTACCTACCCGCTACCATGCGGTCGCGCACATGGAAGAAAGACATGACAGTGATCGGCGATTTTGCCGCCTCGCTCGATTGTCCAACGCCGTTATTCAACACCACTGGCGCACTGTACGAGTCAGCGTTGGCAATGGGCCGGGATGCCGAGGATGTTGCGGCCGTCTGCACCGTTCTCGAGACGATGGCTGGGATCAAGCGCGGCGGCCAAATCTAGCGGTTCAGCTTAGCCCCAAGAAGTGCGAGATCGCGGCTTCAAAACCGCGCTCGTTGTCGATGTTGGGCAAATGCGCCGCGTTCTCCACAATCTCGAACAACGCTTTCGGTACGCGCGCCGCCATCTGCTGCATCACTGGGGGTGGCGCACCGGCGTCTTCACGACCGACAACAAACAGGGACGGTGCTGTGATCCCCTGCATGCTTCTCAGGTAGTCGAGCCGTTTGAGTGCATGTGCACATCCGACGTAACCTGCGGCCGGAGTTTCGACGATCATCCGCTCGACCCGGCGCACGATGTCGGGGTGCTTGGCACGGAACTGTGGAACCAGCCAGCGCTCGACCGTACCGGCAACGATGGATTTCATGCCGTCGCGTTCGATCGCCGCAATTCGCTCCTCCCACCCCTTCACGAAGGCCTCGGGAGCATCGGCACGCGCATCGCACACGACAAGCGACTCGAGCCGTTCCGGGACTTTCAACGCGAGCCCGATGCCGGTCATGCCACCGAGCGAAAGTCCCATGAAATGGGCGCGCTCGATCTTCATTTGATCAAGCAACCCGATCACATCATCGACCAGTAGATCGAATGAATAAGGCCCGGATGGCACATCGCTTTGGCCGTGGCCACGGGTATCGTAACGCAGCACGCGAAACCGGCTGGTGAGCAATTTCACCTGCGCATCCCACATGGTGTGATCGGCCGCGAGACTGTTGGACAGAACCAGCCAAGGTGCCTTCTTCTTCTCGGTCCCATCCGTCCGCACCAACAGCTTCAAGCCGGGCAGCCTAACGTGCATTATTTGGTGGCTTGACATCGCCTACTCCGCAGCCTGGGTCGACGCCCTACCGATTGCTTTATTGACGATCGGCAGCACCGTCTCGGCCGAGAGCACCATGGACCGGCGAGCGAGGTCACGGTCGAGCCAATCGTGACCGGCGTACAATAACGTACCGAAATCGCCGACTTGCTCACGGAACGCCAAAATGTCATCGGCAACTTTCTGCGGCGACCCCCAGATGACCAGATTGTCGCAAATGTAATCGATCGTCACTTCGGAATCGGGCATATCGCGTGAAGTCTTGAACAGTTCGCTGCGGCCATTCTTGATCAGCTTGGCCGCGAGCGAGGCGTAGTATTGCCGATACGGGCTGTTGGGACCCATGACATATTCGCGAGCGGTCTTGTCATCGTTAGCAACGAACACGCTCTTGGCCACGCGCCAATTGGCGGCATCAGCCTTTCGCCCGCCTCTCGCGCAGCCTTCGGCGTATTTCGGCCAGTGACTCTTGACCCAAACCGGCATCAAGAAGTTGGCTGAGATCGGGTCCCAACCGCGAGCCGCGGCCTCGGTAACACCCTTAGAGTGCGGCGCAACTGCCGTCACCACGATAGGGGGATGCGGGCGCTGTAGCGGTTGCGGAATGTAGCCTTGACCAATATCAGCCATCAAAGTGCGCGCTGTCGAAATGTTCCGGTACTTGCCGGTCACATTGTACGGCGCTTCCGTCGACCACAACTGCAGAATTTGATTGATCGCCTCCAAGAACATTTCAGCTCGGTTGGCGTCGAGATTGCCGAATGCCTCAGCATCGGACAGCAGGCCACCGGGTGAGATGCCGAAGATGAAGCGGCCGTCGAGCAGATGATCGACCATGGCGACATCGGCCGCTACTTGCGCTGGATGCGAATTCGGCAAGTTGACCGTGCCGGTGCCAAGCTTGATGTGCTTGGTCGCCTCAGCCAGCGTCGCGACGAAGATCAGACTCGACGTGATGTTTTCGGATTTATCCGTGATGTGTTCACCGACATACCCTTCGGTGAAGCCCAACTCATCGGCCAGGATAAACGCCTCACGGTCCTCACGCAGCGACAATCGCCAGTCCTTGCCCACGGGGTGGATCGGCATGGTAAAAAAGCCAAGATTCATCTAGCGACCTCGATGGCGAACCGCAATTTCAGTTCAAAGTCGTAGCCGACCGGCGGGGCGCGCCGAAATCATATATTCGCCAGCCCTGCATCGTATTTTGTGATGCCGGGATTTCATCCGTGCCGGCCAATAAGGTATGAATTCATAGCGGTGGTTTCGATTGGCATACGTAAACGCATCGGACATATTGCGCTTCCTACGGCCTTAGAGTGACGGAGCCCACCATGGCGACCTATGAATTGATTGCACCCGCCGGCTCATTCAATCGCTGGCCAGATGGCATGAAAGCCGAGTTAGACGCTCATCTGATGAGCGCAGTCGTCGGCTCGACTTTGGTGTCGGAAACAGAAAAAGTGCGTGTCTGGCACCTGCTCATTCCCGCCGGCCAAAGGTGTTCGTTCCATCGCCACGTGCTCAACTACTTTTGGACGTGCCACACCCACGGCCGCGCGCGCGGTTACTACGAGGACGGCTCGATCACCGAGACCACGCACTTTCCGGGCGACACCAAGCATTCGACTTACGGCCGCGGCGAGCACCTAGTGCATGCGGTCGAAAACGTCGGCAGCACCGATTTGCTATTCACCACGGTCGAGTTCTTGGATAGCGCAAATTCCGCGCTGCCGGTACCTGATGCGGTACGGCTCAAAGTTGCAGCCTGAGCATGAAAACAATGATCGGGCACAAGCCGAAGCTCGTGCCCGAAAGTTTCAGATCTCGTTCTTGCCCATTTGCTCGGCGATATAGTCGGCCTGCCGGATGGCGAGCGTGACGATGGTCAGCGTCGGGTTCTCGGCGGCACCCGTCGTGAACTGGCTACCGTCCGACACGAACAGGTTCGCGATGTCGTGCGTCTGTCCGAATTTATTCACGACGCCATCGCGCGGCTTTTCGGACATGCGACAGGTACCAAGGTTGTGCGTCGAGGGATACGGCGTCGTCGGGAACGTCCGGGTGGCCCCGACCGCGTCGTACATCGCCGAACCCTGTTTGTAGGCATGATTGCGCATGGCGACATCGTTCGGGTGATCGTCAAAATGCACATTCGGAACCGGCAGCCCCCACTTGTCCTTCGCGGTCTTATGCAGTGACACGCCGTTTTTCTCCTGTGGCATGTCCTCGCCGACGATCCACATGCCGGCCATATTCGCGTACGAATCCATCGCCGAGGTGAACTCGCGCCCCCACGCGCCTGGATCGAGGAATGCGGCCATGAATGGCACGCCGAGCGACAGCGTCTCCAGTTCATAACCGCCGACGAAGCCGCGCTTGGGATTGTTCGCAGCCTCATCCTGCACGATGCCGGCCATGGTCGTGCCACGCCACATCTTCACCGGTTTGTCGAACACGCCGTACACCGACCCCGTCATATGACGCATATAGTTGCGTCCAACCTGGCCCGACGAATTTGCCAACCCCTGCGGGTATTTCGACGACGCCGATAGCAGCAACAGGCGCGGCGTCTCGATCGAGTTTCCAGCAACCGCGACGACCCGGGCCTTCTGGCGTTGCTCTTTACCGTCCTTGTCGCGATAGACGACGCCGGTAACTTTGCCGGATGCATCATGCTCGATCTTCGTCACGTGGCTTTCGGGGCGCACTTCGAGCTTGCCAGTCGCTTCGCCACGCGGGATTTCGGCAACCAGCGTCGACCACTTCGCGCCCGTCTTGCAACCCTGGAAGCAGAAGCCCACCTGCTGGCAGGCGGCGCGGCCATTGCGCTCGGCTGAGTTGATAGCCATGCGCCCGGTGGAAACTTTCGAATAGCCAATCTTCTTGGCACCGGCTTCGAACACTTTGTAGTTGTTCGAGCCTGGCAATCCGGCGATGCCATTGGTCAGCGTCACGCCCATGCGATCTTCCGCCTTGGCGTAATAAGGCTCCAGATCCTTAAGGGTGATTGGCCAGTCGAGCAGGTTGGCCCCGGCAACGCTGCCGTAAGTCGTCCGCGCTTTGAGTTCATGTTCTTGGAACCTGAGCGAGGCACCTGCCCAGTGCGTCGTCGAGCCGCCAACCGCCTTGACGATCCAGGCCGGCAAGTTGGAAAAATCCTTGGCGACGCGCCAGGAACCCGAAGTCATGCGCATATCGCCCCACGCGAGCTGCCCGAACGAGGCCCACTCATCGTTGAGAAAATCTTCCGTCTCGTGGCGCTTTCCGGCTTCGAGGCAGACGACGTTGACGCCCTTGAGCGCGAGATCGGTTGCGAGCGTGCCACCACCAGCGCCTGAGCCGATAACAACGACGACAGAGCTATCGGTAAGTTCGAATTTTGCAGCCATGTGTGTTCCTCCGATACTTTTTGTTGCCGATGGCTCAAAGCCAATTGATGTCGTTGAAACCGCGGGCGATGTAGCCGCCCTTGGCCGCACTTTCGCCTTCGTAACCAAATATCGGCCACACATCTTTTTGGTTGTAGAGCGACACCACGAGGTCGCCGCGCATCTTCTTGAAGAGCGCGCTGTCGGTATTCTTCTTGAGCAAAGCCACCCGCTGCGCTTCCCAGGCCACTTCAGCATAGGGCAGCTTGTGCGCGGTCCGCGCCGCTGCATCGAACCGCTTCAGGCCGTCCTCGATCAGGGTTTTAAGTTTCGGATCGGTCGCCGATTTTTCGTCGTAAGTCTTGCAGGCGATGGCGTAAAACTTATCGGCGATCCGATCGTGCGGGAAAATATCGCGCGCCATTTTGATCAATGTGCGCATTTGTTCGGGCTTAATGACCTTCGTTTCTAGCCCCCACGCTTCGGTCGTGTGAATTACGGTCGATGCGGTAATAGTCATAAGCGCAACAGTCGATGCCGCCGTGCCGGCTAGAAATTGCCGCCGATCCATATCGCTCGCCGGCTCTCGATCGAGATCGCGTGAAACATTAGTCGATGCGTGCTCGTCTATCATTGCGTTTCCTCCATCGTGATTATTTTTTTGTGAGGTCGATTAGCGATAACGGCCATGCTTCTGCAAAACTTCGATTTTGTAGCCGTCGGGATCTTCGACGAAAAAGAACTTCGCGAGCAATTTCCCCTCTCGGTTGAATTCTTTCACTGGGTTCGGCTTGAAACCTTCGCTGACGAAGCGGGCATGCTCGGATTCGATATTATCAACAGCGAGCGCCAAGTGCCCGTAACCATTGCCCAGTTCATAGGGCTCCTTTCGATCGTGATTGATCGTCAGTTCGAGCTCGAAATCGGCTTCCGGGTTGCGCAAATAGACCAGCGTGAAGCCATCGAAACCGAAGCGGCCGGCGATCGTCAGACCGAATGCGCGTGTATAAAAATCGACGGATCTGTTTTCGTCGAGAACGCGGATCATGGTGTGTATCGCTTTTGCCATCGGGCTCTCCAGATCACATCTGTTTGGATTTCTCGTCCCTCAAGCCAGGCCTGCAAAAAATGCGAAAGCCCGCGACAAGGCGCGGCACACAATTCTGCGTTGCGGCGCTCAATGCGGTCGGCTCGAAACAGCAGCCCGGCAACATGCATTCGACCTTGCTCGTAAAAGTCTACGAAGCTCGGGCCAAGACTACTCCGAACCGGACCTGGGGCGGGTAGTAGATCACTACTACAAAGAGAGTTAAACTCATGCGGCCTTAGGCCGGCACGGTGTTGGAAGCGATCGGCCGGGCCTCGCGCTCAGCTCTTGCGAAATCATGCACCGCGGCACCAGCGAGTTCACGCTGTGCGCTCTCATTTTCGCGAATTTCGCTCGCATATTTCAAACAGGTGCAGCGCAACAGCGACGCAAAATTATGACAGGCGCCGTGGATCTCCAGGACCTCATCATGCAGCGTATTCAAGAACCGCGGCAGCGTTACGTCTTGCCTAATCGCAATCTCTTCCAGAATTTGCCAAAATGCCCGTTCCAGGCGGATCGACGTCGCATGCCCGCCGAGCCGGATCGATCGTGTCTCGGGTTCATATGAGGCAACAGGTTGGTTGGCGAACACTCGGCACATTGCGATCACCTCAGTCTAGCGATGGCACAACCGGCAACCCCGGCCGTGACGAATTCAGTACACAGAAAGCGGCGTCTACTCGACCCCCGACTGTCGCCTCTCCGGGCATGCTAATCCTCCCGCACGTTTGGTCAACGGCTTCGGCGACTTTTGGCTGAAAATTATTGGTCGAAGTTCGTACCGTCGCGATCAACTGACCAGCGATCTTACGAGCTAGACAACGCGGACTGGCACGCCATACTCTGGACGTATCATCGCTTTTTGGTCACCGTCTGGTGCCGTACACCCTGCGCGTCAGGGATTGGATCATGACATGAATAATGGGCGCTCCTCTCCAGCCGACTTGCTCGAGGCTTTTGTCATCAGCCGCTGTTCAGCCGATGCTGCAACTTGGTTTACCGAACAGTTGGGCCAGCTACGCGCCAAGCCCGACGATAAGACTGTGTACCTCGCCTTGGGCTACGCAACACGGCGCTTGGGCAAGGGTGATCTCAAGTTGGGAGCGGCCGATCTCGCATCTGCGAACACCGCTCGGGAAGGCTGGGACCCGTCGGATTGGAGCCTGGATCAGGCGGCGCGGCTCGCCTTTATATTAGCGAGTTACGATGCCGATGCGTCGCGCTTTCGTGACCGGCTCGAGCAATTGTTCCGCACCGCCGACGTCGGCGAACTGATCACGTTTTATCGTGGCTTGCCGCTTTATCCCGAGGCGACGCTACACGTCGCCCGCGCCCGCGAAGGCGCACGCAGCGGCATGCAGCCGATTTTCGAGGCGGTGGCCCACCGCAACCCATACCCGGCCGAGCAGTTCGACGAAAACGCGTGGAACCATATGGTTCTCAAAGCGCTCTTCATCGGCACAACCCTGGCGCCAATCCAAGGTCTCGACCGGCGCGCCAATCCAACCTTGATGCGCATGCTGTGCGACTACGCGCACGAGCGGTGGGCGGCAGGACGGCCGGTCAGCCAGGAACTATGGCGTTGCGTTGGGCCGCATGCAGATATCGCGGCCCTCGATGATCTCAGCCGCGTTCTCAAGACCGGTGACGATCAAGATCGCAAAGCGGCAGCACTGGCACTTGCCGCCACCTCGACTTCGGCTGGCAAACGATTATTGGAATCCGTCCCAGCACTGGCCGCGCAAATCAAATCCGGCAGACTAACTTGGGCAACGTTGGACAAGGCCTGAGCGACTTGCCTCTGGCCCAGTGCCGCAACTTGCAGACCGCGCGAACAGGAGACAGCACAGTGTTCATTGACTCGCACACGCACATGATTTCGCGCACGACCGACGATTACCAACGCATGGCCGCTGCCGGTATCGTCGCTTGCATCGAGCCGGCATTTTGGCTTGGCCAACCGCGCACCAGCGTCGGGTCCTACATCGATTACTTGTCGTTGATCTGCGGCTTCGAGCGCTTCCGCGCCGGGCAATTCGGCTTGCGCCACTACTGCACCATCGGCCTCAACAGCAAAGAAGCCAACAACGAGGAACTGGCCGAGGCGGTGATGGAAATCCTACCCCGTTACGCGTTGAAGGAGGGCGTCGTTGCCATCGGCGAAATCGGCTACGACGAGCAAACGGCACTCGAGGACAAATACTATCGGCTGCAGCTCGAACTCGCCAAAGAATTGGCTTTGCCGGTAATGGTCCACACGCCACATCGCGACAAGCGGCGCGGCACCATCCGCTCGATGGAAGTCGCCAAAGAACATGGCCTAGATCCGCGATTTGTGGTGATCGACCACAACAACGAGGAGACGGTCCGCGACGTGCTCGATCGCGGCTTCTGGGCGGCGTTCTCGATCTATCCTTTCACCAAGATGGGCAATGAGCGAATGGTCGAAATCGTGCGCACTTATGGCGCCGAGCGGATCTTCTGCGACAGCGCCTGCGACTGGGGTGTATCGGATCCGCTCGCCGTGCCAAAAACAGCCGAACTGATGCGGCGCGGCGGCATTTCCGAAGCCCACATCCGTAAAGTCACCTTCGAAAATCCGTTGGCGGCATATGGTCAGAGCGGGCAAATCAAGGAGAGCGATTGGCTCGAACCGCCAGCTATCGATCAGCGAACACTTTATATGGGCAACTCGGTGCTACGTGGTGGCCAAGCCCCCGTGGTCGACGAGCGCGCCAACGACAACCTCAAGATCGTATAGCTCATGGCGTGAACACGTGCGTCAGCATCAGGTCTTTGAATGCCGTGGCTGGCACCGCGCCTTGTGGCAGCAAAGCCGCATCGTTCGACATGACGACTGGCGCATCTATCTCATCCGCCGTGATCAAACCGTGCGAGCCTTTGACCAGCGACGTACCGGTAATGGGGATCACATCGAGCAGGTTGCGGAACCCCAGCTTGCGCGCCGCGAGCCTTTGAGCCACGCGCAACTTCGGCGACTTCAAGGCCGGATCGAGAAACAGCTCCATCGGATCGTAACCGGGCTTGCGGTGAATATCGACGGTCGCCGCAAAATCTGGCGCACGCGCATCGTCGAGCCAATAATAATAGCTGAACCACCGATCCGGCTCCGACAGCACGACCAACTCCCCAGAGCGTGGATGATCGAGCCCCATTGCCCGCTTACCCTCCACGTCGAGAACCTGCGCTACGCCCTCGACGCCACGCAACAGTTTGGCGACTTCAGCAGCGTTGGCCCCATGTTGCATGTAAACATGCGCGACTTGATGGTCGGCTAGCGCGAACGCCTTCGATGCACCGGCATCAAGAAGTTCGCGGCCCATCTCGGATCTTATCCGTATTAACCCGGCCCGGCGAAGTTCGCGATTGATGTGGACCGCATCGCGGACGGGCACAATGCCGTACTCCGACACGACCAACACCCGATCGCCGGCTCGCTCGGCTTCATCGATCAATTCGCCGGCCAGCGCATCGACCTCGCGCAGATCATTGGCGATGCTTGGATGCTCGGGATTGGGTCCGTACTTCTGCAATCCATAATCGAGGTGGGGCAGATAGCACAGCGTGAGCGTTGGCGATCGCGTTTGGCGAACATGGCTCGTCGCCCGCGCAATCCAACGGCTCGACGCGATCGAGGTCATCGGCCCCCAGAACGTGAATAGCGGGAAGGTACCCAACTTGGCGTCAAGTTCGGCTTTTAGCTCCGGCGGCTCAGCATAGTGATCCGGGATCTTGCGCCCATCTGCCGGATACATCGGGCGTGGCGTCGCACTGAAATCAACGCTTGAATACATATTGTACCACCAAAACATGTTGGCACACGTGAACGTTGGATCTCGACTCTTGGCTGAATCCCAGACTTTCTCACCGGCGATCAACCTATTGGACTGGCGCCAAAGCATCACTTCAGCCTGGTCGCGGAAATACCAGCCATTGGCGACCGCGCCGTGCCCCGACGGGGGAACGCCGGTAAGCAGCGTCGATTGCACAGTACACGTCACCGCTGGCACCACTGTCCCCAGCGTTCGGATCGCACCGCGTTGCATCAATGCCTGAAGATTGGGGGTGTTGGAACCGATAAGCCTGCGATTGAGACCAACGACGAGTAGCACCAGCGTCTTGCGCATCAAATCATTGCCTTCGCTTTTCTTTGTTTCGGCAAAGGCTCCCGGTTGCCGGTATTTGCAAGAGAAGCACGCGCGATTGATTACGGCAACCAGAGCACACAGCATTGAAATGGGAAACAAAGTGTGTCTCAATATTGTATGAATTCAGATAGGCAAACCTGCAATGAGAAGCAGCCCCGCGCGACATGCATGTTGACACTGCGAGGTATCGATACTCAATCTGAGGTGGGGTTCTCAATTCTTTGAGATAGTCTACGACACTGCATTACCATGGCTCTGTTCGCGTTGACCATGGAAGTGCCTGATTGGCGGCGCTTTGTGATGCGCGACGTATGACGTCGGATCATCGGGGTGGGAGCGGACCATGCGTGCGGCTGAATTCCAGAAGCTGCTGGGTGAGTTGGGCAAGCT